>JAWVZH010000184.1:0-5031 GCA_033722295.1 Saprospiraceae bacterium | reverse complement strand
GCCAGGGGCAGCGGGCCGACATAATTGACACTGGCGTCCACGTCCCCGGGATATAGCGCCTTATACATCATTGTGGTCGTACCGCCTTTACTAATGCCGGTAGAAACCCATTCTTCCTTATATATCCTGCCAAACATATCCCTGATCCTGTGCAGATCTTCCGCTGCCTGTTTGTTGGTCAGATATTCCCACTGAAGTGTATCCGGAGCCGATTCGCCAAAGAAGCGATACTCCACAGAGATCTGATTGGCATCGAGTATATCAGTAAGTTCGTATTTACGATCCTTTATATCATATCCTTCAGTTACGAAAATGACCGGTTTTTTGTAATCCTTGTGATAGAGGTATATTCTTTGCTGAAACTCGCCAGCCTCTGGATTATTATGATCAACAGGCTGATTGAGCCGAATATCATAGACCTTCTCAAAGCCTTCTTCATCGCCAAGCACCTCGATGCTGGCAACTCCTTCAATCTTGTTCTGAATGCATTTGATCACAGGGTCTTTCTGTGCAGACAAGGAAATGAGCATCATCAATAGCGCTGAAAGAGAAAATATCTTCATTTTCTTTGATTTAGCTTTAAAAATGGGAAAGTGATATTAAAGTTATTAAAACAAGGCAAGTTTATCTGAATGGTCCTCAAATTACATAATGATAAGTAACTAATCACACTGGCCGGGTTCAACTTATCCGAACTAAAAAATCATTTTGGCCTAGCCAGCATAATTGAATATTGATCTCTATTTCATGAATCCTATATCAATATATCCTTGCTCTCCTCTCTATCAGAACCTCCTGACAGCACGTATCCTGTATGAATTGGTCTTGATATCCAGGTACGGCGTACCATTAGCAAAGTAGATCATATAAGCCAGATCATCATCAAACTGGGTTGAACTCCAGTAAGACTGACCGGCCGAGATGGCGGCAGTATTCATGTCATTGTCATTATCCAATTTGAATGAGACGACGAATCCATTTTGATATAGGAGATTGAGCTCCCAGATGGATGGAAGGAACCAATCTGAAAAGCCGCCTCCATTATAATTTCTGCATATGCTGGCAGCATAATTTCCAGCTCCCTGGTTGTTCACGATACGGTCAGTATTGGTAGAGCCATCGTAATGACTTTCAGCAGAGGTACTGGAGGGGCCGCCATTCCATATGACCGGGTCACCGAGATCTCTGAGAGAGGCAATAAGTCCGTGACGACCGCCATCATAAGTATAAAAGACGATTCCGCCACCATATCGTTCACCCACGTAGTGCCGGTCTGAGGATTCTGCAGCTATCCTGAAGTCGGGGTAGCTTCCCTTGACGACGATTCCTGAATCTGCCCGGATAGAAACCGGAATATCCGGGGCTGTATTTGTAATTGTGTCACCTGTAATTTCTATGCCTGTCCCTGCATTATAAATTCTATTCGAATCAACCGTCGTGATAGTAAAGTTAGGATAGGTGCCTGTTATTTCAGTAGCACCCTCGGCCTCAAGTGTAACAACCTTATCGGGAGCCGTATTAGTTATCGTAGTACCACTAATATCTATTCCGTCTCCAGCCGAATAATTAACTGTACCTCCTGTACTTTTCACCTTAAAGTTGGGATAGGTGCCAGATATGCTGGTATTGCCCTCTCCCTGAAGCGTTACGACCTGGTCAGGTGCAGCATTGGTGATCGTCGTACCCGTAATGTCTATTCCAAAGCCTGCATCATAAGTAGTATTGTTATCTGTTGAATTGATAATGAAGTTGGGATAGTTACCTGTCACAGTAGTAGCGCCTTCACCTGATAAATTAACGATTCGATCTCCATTTTGGGCTTTATGGGCATAGAGAGCATATGGTACGCTTAATAATGGGTTGGCTCCTGAAATGGTATAATTCATGCCGCCTTCGGGATCCGTATCTGAACGTAAATAATATGTGCCTGAGGACCAGTCTATATTGGCTAAATTACCTTCAATAGGAGAGCCTTCCCCTATAATAAGAGTAATGAGACCATGAGAATTGGTCCTGTCCTCATGAGTTTCAGAAAATACTACATCACCATTGGGCGCATCCTTGACAACACTGATCTTTACCCCAACGCGCTGTTCTGTAATTAATTCTCCATCAGAATTTCGTACCACACCCTGAAAGCTCATCTTCTGTGGAGCCTGTGCAACTGAGACTGCAGCCCAAATCATGAATCCCATTAGAAATAAAATTCTCCTGTTTATCATGGTGATACCACAATAACTTTGCATATCCATATTTGATTTCTTTCATTTTCAATAATGATCTTATAAGACCCCTCCTTCAGATCACGAAGATCCAGCGGATCCTTCATTTCCATATCATTACCCTCCTTTAATTTTCTTCCATAAAGGTCGTACAGTTCATAATCGTAAATCTCGAAATCCAGGTGGTCACTTAATAAATAGAAGACGCCATCACCCGGATTAGGGTACAGGAAACAGTCGGAAGGAAGATCGACTTTTGTTTTGTCCTTCCGGTGGTAAGGTTGCTGCACACCGGCATTGAGCCAATCAAGGTCTTCGTCCGTGTGTACATATTCCAGCTGGCCGATCGAATAGCTGAGGCTCCCCCCACTTCCAGATATATCTCCCCCGCCACCGTTCAGACTCATCTGGGCTATTGAATTCGTCTGACTGACAAATCCCACACAATAAAAAATGAACAAAAATACCCTCGGAGAAAAATCCATCATTAATCATTTTATAAGACCTCATCTAACAGCTCATCTTCTGCCAACACTAAAAAATTAAGCTTACTCCCGAGCGATCTCGAATAATGTATACAGTAAAGAATTTTTACCATTGCTAACAAAATTGCCAAGGTATCCGTAAGAAACCGGAGTATAATTAAGCATTGAGTTAGCGATCGGGAGGTCGGATAGAGTCCGGCCATGTCATGATCTGCTCTTTGATAGCTTGAATAGAAGCGGGATCGTGGATGATCTCCCAACTGACCACCTTGTTGGTGACCGTCCTGTCTTCAGAATAATGGAAAAATACTAAAGATTTTATAGAAGGATAGAGTTCAGGAAGGTTTTTGAAAGACTCTTTGAACCATTCACTCCTGTCCCCTCCTACATTGAGTGAGCCGAACTCAGTGATCATCATGGGTTTCTCAAATGTGTCGAGAGCCGGATAAGCTTTGCCGAATATCTCGTCGAAGGTCCACCATTTACTCCAACTTGCCACATTGCCAAAATTCAGAATCCCCGAACCGATATAATCAACGTAGTCCTTACCGGGGTAGTAAGCATCAAAGTAACCATAGGAAGGGTGAGGACTCCAGACCCAAAGTACATTTGTCGCATTTTCGGCCTGAAAGATCTCATGCACATGGATCCAGGCATCTATGAAATCTTTCGGCTTGTTGTTCTGTGGCCCCCAAGGATATCTGTAGGGGTCATTCATTTCATGACCAAGTCGAACAAAGATCGGACTACCGGTCTCACGAACCTTCCCGGCCCATTCTATAATATACTTGTCATAGGTACCTTCAGCAATGGCTCTCAAACAACCTCTTCCTCTGTCTTCAATCGGAGGAATACCAGGATACTCTTCAGGGTCGAATGATGTGAGCCAGGGTTCCCAGGTAATGACAGGCAATGATCCAAGTTCAAGGATAGTAAGAACTTCCAATTCCGGAAACTCCTGTTCCTCTTTGCTTCCCCAGGCACTATATATATGGATCAAAGGAAAGGTAGTATTGAGTGAATCTTCAAGGTCAATGATCGATTCAAAGGACTCTTTCTCATAAGTATCTGAAGCTCCCAGAAGTATTACTTCGGGATCTTTCAACAGATCGATGTTCTCAACATAAGGCTCAAACCAGGTCAGTTTTCTTGATCTTTTTGACTCTCTTCGTTGAAGTATCATTCTTTCTTCCAAAGCCTGAACAGATTTTGCCACATTATCGAGAAGGCTCTGCATTGGTCCTCTGGAGCCCTCCCCGGCTATTGACAACAGAAAAACGATGAGTATTCCGATCACTACAGCAAGAATAGAAAATATAATCCTGTTTGTTCTTTTGCCTGTGTTCATCTTATTTCCTTTAAAACATCCTCTATGGCCGAGGTCAATGAATATTTCGGGTTAAAGCCCAGAACTTCTTTTATTCTCTGGTTGCTGCCCACCATATCCCAGATCTCATTTTCACGATATCGTAAGGCGCCAAATTCAATCTTGCACTGGCTTTTTGCAGCTTCCCGCATCAGTAGGGCCAGTTCTTTCAATGTCGTACTTCGACCGCTGCATACATTCAGCGTCTGATTCAAAGCCTCTTCGTTCTGAGCAGACAGAAGGAATGCCTGAACGACGTCTTCAATATGCAAAAAGTCCCTGGCCTGTTCCCCTTCCGTCATCTTGAAAGCAGATCCAGTACGAAGAGCATGGACCAGTTGCGGAATAAAGAACTGATCAGGCATCTTCCTGCCAAAAAAATTGAAGACCCGGAGTATGGTATAAGGCTTTGACGATATTTTACTGTAGGTTTTCAGCAAATATTCTGCACAGAACTTGCTCAACGAATATGGAGAAACCGGATCGCCAGGTTGTTCTTCGTGAAATGGTGTCCCGCCATTTCCATAGATCTCACCAGTACTGGCAAAAATGAGGTTTTGATAATCAATATCATTCAGCGCATGGAGAAGATTTAAAGTGCCTCCGTAGTTGATAGCCATAACCTCATCGTGGATCGTAAAATCACGCTTGCGATTCAATGATGCTGCCAAATGAAAGACAATATCTGGATCTATCTCCTGCACCGCCTCTCTCACGCTGCTTTTATTTGTAATATCCACGTGATAGGTATTCCTGCCGCTTCCCTTTACATCCAGGATGCTGACATCTGCACCCTTTTCAGTCAATTTTTGTGACAGAAAATTACCCAGGTAGCCGTTACCGCCGGTAATCAGTACTTTAGAATTCGTGAGACTCATTCGGTCCATACCAGATTCTTTTGTTGAGCCTCTCTAACATAATCATGAATATCACCGACGGATCCAACGTGGTCGTCTTC
>JAWVZH010000183.1:0-5083 GCA_033722295.1 Saprospiraceae bacterium | reverse complement strand
GTGGAAGCCTTGTTGACCTTTTCCACCAATGCGCAGGCCAGAGTCGGCTTCAGGCTGCCTGACATCCATTGTTCGAGTTGTATCCAGATCCTTGAAAAAATGCACGGATTACATCCCGGCATCATCTCGTCGCGTATTGATTTTCCCAACAAAAAGATTAATATTCTTTTTCTGCCTGACATTATAGGTTTGAGGGAGATTGTTGAACTATTGACTTATCTGGGGTACGAGCCTGAAGTTAACCTGGACTCACTCAATGACCGACCAGCGATCTACAGGGACAGAAAGCTTATCCTGAAGCTCGGTGTGGCTGGTTTCATATTTGGAAATGTAATGCTGCTCAGTTTCCCGGAATACTTTGGTCTCGATGACCCACTCTTCGAACGAGCGTTTGGTTATCTGTCACTTGCGTTTTGTATTCCCCTTCTGACATTTTGCGCTTCTGATTACCTGAATTCAGCTTATGCCGCTATCCTGAATAAGGGCTTGAATATCGATGTGCCGATAACTATCGGTATCCTGGCTCTATTTGGGCGAAGCGCGTATGAAATTCTGACCCATACCGGCCCCGGCTATCTGGATAGTCTTTCAGGGTTTGTTTTTTTTCTTCTCATCGGTCGCTGGTTTCAGAAAAAGACCTATGACAGGATATCCTTTGACAGAAACTATCAATCTTATTTTCCCCTTCATGCGACCAGGATCGTTGATGGCAAATGCACATCCTTGTTATTAAAGAATATCAGACCAAAGGATCGGCTACTGATCAGGTCGGGTGAGATCATACCGTGTGATGGTGTACTTAATTCTAACAGGGCGAGGATAGATTACAGTTTTGTCACCGGTGAAGAAACGCCGGTTCCTGTATCCAGGACAAATAAAATATACGCCGGTGGAAGGAATGCAGGAGCTTCCATTCAGTTGGAGGTAACAGAAGCTGTGGACCAGAGTTATTTGATGAAACTCTGGGAAGAGAAAGCTATAAACCCGAATGAGGAGGAACGATCCAGGATCACGGATAGGATCGGCACTTATTTCACCGTGTCTATATTGATGATAGCGCTCGCTACCATGATATACTGGTATTTGATGGATGCCTAAGTGGACGTTTTTGCCTTTACAAGTGTCCTCATCATAGCCTGTCCATGTGTAATCGCGTTGAGTATACCATTTACATATGGTTCCCTGCTGTCCCTCTTGTCCATGCGCTCTATATTTTTGAAAAATACTTCAACGATCGAAAAGCTGCAGTCCGTCGATACGTTTGTTTTTGATAAAACCGGGACCATTACCTCTGGTAAAAAGCCGGAGGTTGAATATATAGGCCGGGTTCTCACCTGGGATCAGAAAAAAGCCATAACGACATTGACACAGCAATCGAGTCATCCGATGAGTCGTTTTGTTGAACAGTTTCTCGATCTTGAGATGATCAGTGATGAATCCCTGGAAGACTTCCAGGAGATCACGGGTAAAGGCCTGCAAGGAAACATAGATGGACATAGGTATCGGATCGGGTCAGGGACCTGGGTTAAAAAACAAGATAGGTCAGTATCATTGAAAACTGGGGAAGTGCATGTCTCCGAGGATGATCAATATTTAGGATGTTTTAAAATAATTACGAAATATAGACCGGACCTCAACTTAGTCTTGGCCGAATTGAGAAAGATGGGTAAGGTATTTCTCCTGACAGGAGATAATGCTTTTCAGTCAGTTGAACTTAAACAAGAATTTGGTTTTGAAGATGATGAGATGTATTTCGATCAATCGCCTTTGGATAAAAAGCAGTGGATCGAAAATTTGCAAAAGAGTGGACATCGTGTAATGATGATCGGAGATGGACTGAATGATTCCGGCGCACTCCTTTCAAGTGATGTTGGTATTGTTGTTACAGAAGACCTGAATAATTTTACACCAGCCTCCGATGTTGTTATTCAATCCGAGAATTTCCGTCGCCTCCCGGAACTGTTCTCAATACTTTTCAGCGTGCGGAAGATCCTTTTTTTCCTGTATCTTATGGCTATACTTTACAATGCGGTCGGTTTGTACTTTGCCGTTCAGGGCCTGCTCAGTCCCGTCGTGGCGGCTATACTTATGCCCACTTCTTCGATCTCAATGGTAGTTGCCGGATACCTTCTTACGAGATGGTCCGTCAATCGAAGGACCAGATCCTGGGGTCGTGAAATATTTAGGCTGCAGCAGCCACGCCCAAATTATGCCGTTTCATGAAGATCATAATATGGTTGATCATCGCAAGCTTTTGCCTGGCGCTCATTTTTCTAGCCGCATTTTTCTGGGCAGTAAAGAGCGGGCAGTACGAGGATGACTATTCTCCGTCGGTGAGAATACTTCAGGATGACAAAGCACCTGGACTCAATGATGCCGATTCGGGGGAGGAGGAGTGAGGTCTTCTGACAGATCGCAAACTGTGTATTTCATGGTGTTTTAACCAAGAGTGAAGGCATTATCTCTTTATCCAGGCAATCCTCGAATTTCCTCCTTACTTAGATTTCGCCATTGTCCGGGTCTGAGATTTCCCAGATGAATGTGCATAATTCTTATCCGCTTTAGGGTACGGACATGGTAACCCAGGTATTCACACATTCTTCGGATCTGTCGATTCAATCCCTGTGTGAGGATGATCCTGAAAGTGTTTTTATTGAGTGCTTCTACTTCACATTTTTTTGTGCGAGTTCCCAGGATCGGAATGCCATTGGACATCCTTTCGATGAATTTTCTGTTGATGTTTTTATTGACCGTCACGATATACTCTTTTTCGTGGTCGTTCTCAGCTCTGAGGATCTTGTTGACGATATCACCGTCGTTTGTGAGCAGGATAAGACCCGACGACGCCTTATCAAGCCTTCCTATAGGGAAGATCCGTTCTTTATGCCCGATGTGATCTATAATGTTGTCCTTGTCCCGGGTGTCTGTCGTTGTTGTGATGCCCGGAGGTTTGTTGAAAGCTATGTATATCCTCTTGCTGCGCCCTCTCAGAATCTCACCGTCAACCACAACCTCATCCTGGGGTAAAACCCTGTTGCCTTTTTGAGCCACTTGTCCATTGAGCATGACCCGGCCTGCCTCGATCATGCGGTCTGCTTCTCTTCTGGAACACAGGCCATGACTGCTTATAAATTTGTTCAGACTTATAGATTCCCGGGACATCGAGCGCTGATAATTATGTTGACTTGCACATCTTGAGAGCATAAACCATGGGGATCCTGTCGCCCAGTTTTTCAATTCGGTATTTCCCTTTTTTCACTTCGACAGTACCCTTAAAACAATTATAGGGAGAATAGTCGTATTCCCTGATCACCTCCAGATCAAACTCTCTGTCGACCAGAGCTTGCAGAACTTCTGCCAGGCCGTGATTCCAGGTGACTGAGGCGTAGGTGTCCGACTTTGAATTTTCAGTGTAAGACCCTTCTTCGGATTCTATAATGGGCTTATCATTGAAATAGCGATAGGATATGGTCTTAAAGTCATCATCGAACATCCAGACGAACGGATGAAATTCCGCCATGATGATCCAGCCATTCTTCTTGGTAAATCTTTCAACGACCCCGGCCCATTTATTGATATCCGGCAACCAGCCAATGGTGCCGTAGCTGGTAAATACAATGTCGAATTGCTCATCCAGTTTTGCTGGAAGTTCATAGATGTCTGACTCAATGAATCGGCAGGACGTTCCAGCAGCCTTTGAGAGTGCTCGTGCTTTTTCTATGGCATTACCAGATAGATCAACTCCGGTAACCTGGGCCCCCAGTCTCGCCAGTGATATGCTGTCCTGTCCGAAATGACATTGGAGATGCAGGATTTTTTTACCCGTAATATCGCCAAGAAGTGACAGTTCGATATCGTTCAGGCTTGACCGACCTTCCAGAAATGAGGCATTATCATAAAACAGGGATTCAAAATGCCTTTCTGTCCTTTTATTCCAGGAATCCCTGTTAATCCTGATGTAGTCCTCCGAAATTTTGGGATCCTTCATGACGTGGTCTTTGAGGCTTAAAGATATAGAATGTATCTATTGACAACATTCATACCCTTTCAACCCTTTCTGATCTGCATTGTTGATACGTGAAAATTAGACCTATGTTCGGATTATTCAAAAAGGACCCGGTAAAGAAACTGGAAAAGGAGTATAAAAGATTGATGGAAGAGTCTTACAGGCTATCAACATCTGATCGAAAGGCAAGTGACCTGAAAAGAGAGGAGGCAGAACGAGTGGCTGATAAGATAAGTGAACTAAAGAAGTAGGGCGGAAAGAGTATCTTTCATCTCTTTCCGCCCCCTGGATATTTTCATACTTTCAGAGTATTGAGATGGTTTGTGCCTGGGAGAATTTTGGTGTTGAGACTACCAGCAGATATTCACCAGCTTCGAGTCTGGATATATTGGACTTGAATCGGTGGGCTCCCGAAGCTAGCTCTTCCAGAGTCTGGATGTTCTTAACCTGTTGACCTTCTTGATCGTACAACCGGATCTCTATAAAATCTGTTCTTGTGAGCTTCAGTTGGAAAGTCAGGTCTTCAACGTGATAACCTAAAGGTGTGAATGAGATCTGTTGGTCTTCACGAGAACGCATATCGACCTCCTCATCCGCGGATATTTCTGGCCCTTTCATGAGATGATCTGTATAATTGAGATCGCCTTCATCCATATACCAGGCCATGGCATAATCGGCTTGAGTGAAGATCATTGTGGTTTGTAGTGCGAGGCTCAAGATCAAAGTGAATAGAGTTTTCATTTTTTTGGAATTTAATTGTTTGATAGAATAAGCCTTAGTCGACACGCCATGTAACCTGGTAATCTAGATAGATGCATACATATAATAATTGAATATGTATAAATAGCACCTAATCAACGGAATAAATACGATCAAGTGTAACCTTATTAGTGGGCTTTGATCTTTTAATTTGATTTTGGAAAAACCTTATTCCTAGATTTTATTAATTATTTAAAAAATAAATTGATTTAAGAGGTTACGATCAGAGATTCAGAGGCTTTATTAAAATCAGATCTTTGGCCACAGGGTCATTTTGCGAAATATATGGTTCAAGTTTCTGATGCCCATGCAACTTTT
>JAWVZH010000182.1:0-5084 GCA_033722295.1 Saprospiraceae bacterium | reverse complement strand
TTCTTCAAAAGAGGATGCCATACAGCCATCTTGTCAAGATACCTGACCTGGTAAAAAACAGCAGCGGGTGGTGCTTTTATATTGATGCTTTGCTGGACACTTACTTCTTTCGGGGCAAATAATCCTGCGATAAGGACAGCCACGACAAGGACTGCGATCACGATCAGGATAAGTCTCAATACCTTCATATATCCTCGGGTATTTTAATATAGTATAGTTTTCTACTTTGATTGGGCAGACGACTGGTTCGGAGCCATGGATTGAACACCTTTAGTAAACGATAGCTTGTACCATTATCATGAGCAAAATCAGCCAGGTCGTCGATCTGGTAATCCACATCCATGATGGTATAATCCTTTAGCGGCGGATAAATGTCTTCGTGGTCTATCCTGTATCCGTAATCATCGGGATGGGTCATGATCTCCTTGAGCGCAACGATCCGAAATACATATCGCATGGTTTCTTCGCTGAGATTGAGATCGTAGTAAGAATCTTCTTTCTGATTCTCCATTTCGCGAGCCAGCCTGGTTGGTCCTGTATTATAGGCAGCAGCGGCAAGCGTCCAGCTTCCGAAACGGTCATAGTTCTCTTTCAAATACTCACATGCAGCTCTAGTGGCCAGTTCGATATTGTATCTTTCATCGATATCCGAATTCACCTCCAGGCCTTTTTCTCTGGCGGATGATCTGAGAAATTGCCAAATACCTCTCGCTCCTGAAGGAGAGACGGCATTTCTCAGCGCGCTTTCCGCTACGGCCAGATATTTGAAATCCTGGGGAACTCCCTGCTCTTCAAGGATCTTCTCAATCACGGGAAAATACTTCGCGGCATTCTTAATGTTCAGGATCGTACTGGACTGCCAAAAAGTATTGACGTGCATCTCACGATCCAGACGTTCTCTGACATCAAAGTTGTCCAACGGTAGCTTTTCACCCGCAAAGTTGAACTCGCTTTTCAGATCTACCGGTTGAATGGTCTGAGGTATGGTATCGGAAGCACCTTCTATATTCACGTCTCCCTTATTGACAGGCTCCAGGAAGGAGGACAACATGAAACTTAAAAAACAAAAGGCCATTAAATTGAACCAGGACATCCGCATATTCATATTCAAATATTTTTTAATATTTAAACCGCTCTTAATAATCGTATTATTAGGAATGGTAAAGATATTGGAATTTACTGAAAACTTCTCTAACCAGAACGAATCTTCTGGGTGTCGCATATCCGGGAACACGGATTTAACAAAGGGTTATGGTTCCTGACCACGAACAGCGAGGTTTCAGACTTTTCTGGGTCTTTTGAAGATGGGAACGGTGGAGCAGGGTTCACCATACATGATGCTCTGGGCAAAAGGTTGAAGCCCTCTTGTCACTTCCATAAATGCGGCTGACGGAATTGTTTTGTCTGCGCATCCTTTTACAACGATACGCTTACCTTCAAAAGAATCGAATTTCAATTCCTCGCGAATGCGTTCGAGCATCAATTCGGTTATGATCTCATCAGGATTATTATTGCGGATATCCTCAAAATACGGCGTCGCCGAAGCAGTCACCAGCATATAGGCCCATTGAGGTATAATGGCATCTGTTGAGCAATAAACCGCCAGGATGTCACCGTCCAACTGGCTCCAGTCCATCTCCTTCAGTGCCTGACGGAAGTCCTTTTCTTTCAGGATGAGGCCTTTGAAGAGGTAATCTTTTATATCGAAAGGCAGGATCTTCTTTTCAGGATAGTACTCTTCCAGCTTGATAGTGATCAAACCGCTGTTAGCGACCCTGTTGATCAATTCACCTTTATTCTGATTCGTCATTTCTTGCCCCGTTTTCCATTATTGGACCCTGATCGCCAATTGTATTATCCTCAAGATCGAAATCCTTGAGTTTTGGTAGTTCATTGACATCAGCAAGTCCAAAATATTCGAAGAACTTTTCACTTGTCGAATACAACAGTGGTCTACCGGGTCCTTCGCTTCTACCAATTATGTTAACAAGTTCTTTGTCCAGAAGTTTCTGAATCGCATAATCAGAGTTGACACCCCTGATGGCATCTATCTCAGTTCGGGTGACCGGTTGCTTGTAAGCTATGATCGAAAGTGTTTCTAAGGCCACACGCGACAATTTTTTGCCTGACTCCAGTTTCAGATATGTGCCAATGGTGTTGTGATAGGCTCCTTTGGTTAAAAACAAGTATCCGCCAGATACATTGGCGATCTCAAAGCTGAAATCATCGTTATTGTAGATCTCACGTAGAAATTCTATCGCCGTTTCCACATCCTTGTTTCCCATATCGATATCCAGGGAGGCCTTGATGGTCTTGCGTATTTCCCTGACGGTAACCGGATGATCCGTCGCAAAGATTATGCTTTCAATATGCCGGAGCAGTGATGTATCCAAAGTCTGAGTTTTGCGCAAAAATAGTATTTACCATCAAAGCCGGATGTGAAAGCCATATACTTATCATCCGCAAGTTGACTACCAGGGGGACATCCCAATGGCATAAAGGAAGAGCCAGGCAATCACGCATATGACGACACTGATCATCATTGCGGCGATCACTTTATCTCTAAATTTTTCCCAGGGTTTGGCCTCTATTGATGGCGTATGGTCCTTGAGGTCATAATTATAGCCACTCGATGCCTTATCTATGCGAAACTGTAACAGCCGATTACCAATGATGAAAGAGTAGGCTTTGCTGTCTTTTATTTCAAAATCAATAATGCTGATGTTATTATTGATGTAAAGCACAAAATTGCCAGTGTCGTGGCTATGGTAAAACCCTATGACATAAAGTCTTCCGAAGGCATCATAAAATGACCACTGCTTTTGCATAGCTTTACATTATCCTGGTAAAGACCTGTGTTTTTTCAAATTGCTTACCTTAATATAACTAATAATCAACCTTTTAGGTTATGAATGCTGAGGAAAAAGCGTCTTTTAAAGAACGATTAATTGATCTGATAAAGAAGCAGGAAGAAGAAATCGCGATGCTCGAATCCATGACTGCGCCGATCAGCCCTGAGAACTCTATCGGCCGGGTAAGTCGTATGGATGCCATTCAGAACAAGGGGATAAGTGAGGCCTCTCTGAGGAACAAAAGAGAGAAACTATCCAAGCTCAAGATATCTCTTTCCAAGGTGGACAAGCCGGATTTCGGAACATGCAGTCGCTGTGAACGTCCTATTCAGATCGCACGATTGATGTATATGCCCGAAAGCTCCAGATGCCTCCATTGTGCCGATAAAGCATAAAAAAACAGGGTGCAGATGAAAGTTCATCGCGCACCCTGCATAACCCCAAAAAACCAATTGAAAACAATCAAATTTCGATCTCATGAGAGATTTTTGACGGTTATCTACCGCTTTCTTCTCTGCTCTCTTTGATGATCTGTTCTGGTCACTTCTTTTTGAAAAAAACCAGGATGTATTTTTATTATTAAATTTGTAAACCGTTGATAACCAGTAGGTTTATTGACGATTCCAAATTCTGTACATTTGCTTTATGGCTAAAACTAAAACGCACTACGTTTGTCAAAATTGTGGCCATCAGACCACGAAATGGTTGGGAAAATGCCCATCGTGCTCTGAATGGAACACCTTCGAGGAAGAGCTCACCACTTCCTCTGGTACTAAACAAACCTCGAAAAGTGCAAAAAAGTTTGATTCCAAGCCAAAGCCTTTAACAGAAGTCTCGCACACGACCTTCAATAGATTTAAAGTGCCTGATGAGGAACTAAATCGTGTACTAGGCGGAGGCATTGTGCCGGGTTCTCTGATCCTCCTTGGCGGCCAACCTGGCATAGGTAAATCAACGCTCATCCTTCAAACGGCTCTCAAGAGTGGTCTCACAACGCTCTACGTCTCAGGTGAGGAAAGCAAGGAACAGATCAAGTTGCGATCTATCAGGCTCAATCTGAACGGCGAGCAATGCCATGTGCTCAATGAAACCATGGTCGAGCACGTCGTGGATGTCGCCAGTGAGTTGAAGCCTCAGTTTTTGGTCATCGATTCTATTCAGACTATGTCCACGGAGAAGCTGGAATCTGCCGCTGGGACGATCTCCCAGATCCGTGAATGTACCGCTGTCCTTCAGGCTTTTTCAAAGTCGATGAATATCCCCATCGTGATCATAGGTCATATCACCAAAGAAGGGGCCATCGCCGGCCCCAAACTCCTGGAGCACATGGTGGATACGGTCCTCTATTTTGAAGGTGAGAGGAATTATGCCTACCGTATACTGCGAACGCACAAGAACAGGTTCGGCTCCACCGATGAGATCGGCATTTATGAAATGGCCGGAGAAGGCCTGAAGATAGTCGAGAATCCTTCGGAAATGCTGTTGTCCCAGACTGAAGAGGACCTTAGCGGGAGTGCCATAGCGGCCATGGTGGAGGGCCACCGGCCTATGCTGATAGAAACCCAGGCATTGGTGAGTACGGCCGTGTATGGAACACCTCAGAGAAGCGCAACCGGATTTGACCTGCGTAGGCTGAATATGTTGCTGGCCGTACTGGAGAAGCGATGCGGTTACTATTTTGGCAAGTACGATGTCTTCCTGAACATAGCCGGAGGCTTGCGAGTTACAGACACAGGGATAGACCTGGCGATTGCGTGCGCGCTGATCTCCAGTCTGGTGGATCAAACCCTGCCTTCCGACTTCGCCTTTGCCGGTGAAATCGGCCTGTCAGGTGAGATCCGCGGCGTACACAGGATCGACAGAAGGATCATTGAGGCCGAAAAACTGGGCTTCAGTACAATCTTCATCCCCAAACGTAACTTGAAGAATGTCGATCCAGCGAAATTCAAAATTGAAATTCATGGTATCGGAAAATTGCAGAAGTTGAGAGACATGGTATTCGCAGGCGTATGAGTCAAAAGATCATTTTTTATGACGGTGAGTGTCCCTTGTGCAGCAGGGCGGTCATCTATTTTCTGAAAATAGATAAGAACGAAGTGCTCAGGTATGCTCCTCTTGAAGGGGAAACGGCAAAGGAAAAAATGGGCGACGAATACGACGAGATCATCAAGAGGGACACGGTGGTTTATTATGATGGGGACACCTTTTATTTTGAGACCAAGGCTTTGATCA
>JAWVZH010000181.1:0-5118 GCA_033722295.1 Saprospiraceae bacterium | reverse complement strand
CAAAGTTACTCATGTCGGACCACTCACCATTTAATCGCTGGATATGGATGCAACATGGCATTGAATCCGAGAATAAAAGTCTCTACCCCCGGAATCTCTGATCCTTCAAAGTCCAGGTAAAGGATGTCATCAATGATATCGCGGAGATTTACAATGAGGTAATGCATGGCACCAATGTCTCGTCCGGCTGGAGTAGTATAGGGCAGCAAATAATAAGCAGTACCCTGAAAGAAACTAAAATAAACACCAGCTACCATTTGTCCGGCGACTGTCGCTACAACGGCTTTGCCGATCCCTGTGTTTTCAGTGAATCTGACCAGGTGATCGAGTGCTCTTCTATGTTTTCTGATATCCGAGTTATAAGCAGGGTTATATTGAGAGAATTCCTGAATAAATGAGGTACCATTGGTCACTGAGAGTTGTACGCCTGCCTTGATCGCCTTTTTAATATTACGTCGATGAGATGATGAGCAATCTGATAGTTCATGAAGGTCAAAATTCAACTTGTAGTTTTTTCTGTTCGAATGAAGACGTGCCTCTGGAGGGGCATTCATATCATTCATCTGCATGTAACCCTTTGACCAATTCTTTTGCACAAGGTCAATGGCCTCAGGCAATTGACGGGCTTGTAGCGGATCCTGGAAAAACAAACCGAGTTGTTGGGTGAACGGAGGTTGTACGACTTTTTTCATCCATAAAAATTGCCTGACGGGAACAGGCATAACGGCTTCATAGTCCCCAATGATGATTCCATGCCAACTTGAACAGACGGCATCAAGCCAGCCGCTTAAAGCGTAAGGTTTTCCATTGATGGCTTGCTTGATGCAGGCATCCCATGCTGATCTATCTATATTTTCAGAATTGCAGAGCTTCATTTTTTGATCGCCATGGTCACACCGTCACGAACAGGAAGCATAACGGTTTCCACACGTTCATCTTTTTTCAAAACCTTGTTCATCTCCTTTATTGAATCAGTAACTGCATCCGTATCTTCCTCGAGGACCTTTCCACTCCAGAGGGTATTGTCTATCATGATCAAACCTCCCTGTCTTGTATTCTTGAGGATCTTTTCAAAGAAATCCAGATTTTTCCTTTTATCAGCATCTATCCAGGACAGGTCGATCTCCCCGGGCAGTTGAACCTCCTCATCCAGAGCATCCTTGAGATGATATTCTATGGAATCACGCGCCCCGGCAATATCAACGTATTTGTCAAAGAGCCAGCGTGTTTCCGGATTGATCTCATAGGTATGGACAGTACCATTCGTCATTCCCCTCCAGAAACATAGTGTCGCATATCCTGTGAAAGTACCTATTTCAACAACCGTTTTTGGTTGGGTCAATAGTGTGATGCAGTAGAGGAACTGGCCAAGGTGGGCCCCGCTGATCATTTGTGGTGAAAGCATTTTCAAATAGGTCTCTCGTTCCAGCTCGTTCAAATAATCAGGAACATCAGAAGACATCTGTTCACAATACTGGACGATGGCTTCAAAAGAATGTGGATTGCGTATCATTCCTCTAAGATAAGGGTCGTCTTGTTACTACCCTGATTCTTAGACCCCCATCGCTACCCTTACCAGTATCATTATGCCAAAAATGATAAAGAGATAGCCGGAGATCTTGCTGACCGCCTGCCAACGTTTTGGCGTCAACCATTTGGTTAGCCATTTGGCTAGAATGACTTTTAAAAAATCTGAACCGATTACCGATATCATAGTGCCGGAGAAGAAAAGAGTAGCTTCATGCGGTCCCCAATTTCTTTCGATTATTATGGCGCCCATGACGGAGGTCCAGAATATGACTGCTACCGGGTTGAAGGTGTTGATCGCAAATCCCTTCCAGAAAGCCTGAAGAAGATCACGGGTTTTAACCCTGTTCGACCTTACCTCTTCAAAGTTTTGCTTTTTTAATAAAATACCAATACCAATAGCGATCAGGATAGCACTCCCGATCCCTCCCAGGCTCCAGTTAAAGGAGCTGATCCCTGATAGTTTCATCAGGTAATTAAATCCGAAATAAACTGCAAGGATATAGATGATATCGCTTACCCAGATACCGAGCCCGACGGACAGGCCTGCCGGTGTGCTTTTTTCGATGGCTGTGTACATTAGTGCGATGGTCAATGGGCCTGCCATGAAGGCTGGTATCAAACCCAGTAGTATGCCTTCCAGTAAGATCATCTAATGTAGTATGAAGATAGTGTTATACCGGAGCGTTAGGCGTAGATGCTCAATATTATTTTTCTGGACCTGGGTGCATCGCGAAATTCGCATAAGTAAATACCCTGCCATGTGCCCAGGGCCAGGCGGCCATCGATAATGGGAATGGTCACCGAGGTGCCAACCATCGAAGCCTTTACATGAGCTGGCATATCGTCAGGGCCTTCCGCGGTGTGGATGACAAATGGCATGTTCTCCGGCACTATTTTATCCATGAACTTCTCAAAATCCAGTCTTACGTCAGGATCGGCATTTTCATTGATACATATCCCCGCTGATGTATGTTGAATAAAGATGTTCAACAGTCCTGATGCCGGCAATTCAGGAAGATGTTGATGAATGTGAGAGGTGATCAGATGAATGCCTCTGCTCATCCGTGGCAAGGAAAATTGATAATGATCTACCATAGTGGTTGAGATATGGCAGGACACCTGACCTTACCGAAGTAATACATCAGGCTGACTTTGAAGATATTGAAACTGTCATTGTCTTTGCTATCTCCTCGTTGCTTTCCTTCCTGGCCCAATTCGGGGAACTGATCATTTTCGATTGAGCGGTCACTCAATAAGACAGCAGTCATACCTCGACGATTGCGCAACGTGGTTTTATCTGGATATGTCGTGCTCACATCATCGAGATAATCGGTAAAAACCTGATGACTGTTGATCTCGATATTGATACTCCAGACACGGTTGAGATCCATTTTAAAACCACCACCGAAAACCCATGATCCGGAAACAAGAAAGTACTCGTTGCCCGGCTGTTGACCTTCAGTTCCAAAATCTCTTAAGTTGAACCACTCATCATTAAGTTGAGCTCTTGGATTGAAGTGAAAGACTGAAAACCCTGTCAGTACATAAGGTGTAAAGGACTCATTATAGGAACCATGTCTATAGGGTAAAAAATTGAATTCCAGTGTTGCCGCAAGATCTGCCAGGTGAGAGGCAAAACTGAGGTTTCTCGTGCGCTCGTAATCGTTCTTTGAATCCGCATCATCAGCATAGATGTAGGCATAACTACCATTAAAGCTGACGCTCGTGCGTGTATTGAAGTTGAACCTGGCGTTAAGAGAAGCGGCCGGTCCTGGCTTGTTCAGACTATAGGAGGTATTCAGATCACCGAAGTAATACGAAACCCCCAATGATCCACCGACCTCCCATCCACGCTGCCCATGTGCGGGAAGTAAAACAACGAGTGTCAGCGGCAGAGCCAGTAATCTTATTAATAGGTGTTTTGTCATATAAGGCCGCAAAGTTAGAATTCAACTCAAATATGAACGACCGAATGTCCTATAAAGTGCATCGTAAAGAATTATTTCAGACTTACAGACCCGCTTTCCTGGAGATTTCGAGCATTCGATCTATACAGACGCGGCCCTCTTTTATGATCCAATCGGGAAGATGGATCTCAGGAAGTTCATACTCCATGCTGATATAGAGCTTTTCCAAAGTATTCCGTTTCATATGTGGGCACTCGTTACAAGCACATTGATTGCTTGGCGGAGCTGCTATAAAAGTCTTATCTGGCGACTGCTTCTTCATTTCGTGCATGATACCTGCTTCGGTCGCTACTATAAATGTATCAGCATCGGAGTTCCTGGAGTGTCGTATAAGACTGCTAGTAGATCCGATGAAATCCGCTTTGTCCAGGATGTGGGCTTCACATTCGGGATGTGCTATCAGCTCAGCCCCCGGATGACGTGCCAGGAGTTTCGTGATCTTCTCATGTGAAAAGATCTCATGCACCATGCAGCTTCCATTCCACAATATCATATCGCGTCCGGTCTCTTTCTTCAGGTAGGCTCCCAGGTTCTTGTCCGGCGCAAAGATGATGCCCCTGTCCTCTGGTATGCTATTAATAATATGAACCGAGTTCGTCGATGTGCAGCAGATATCTGTTAACGTTTTCAGTTCTGCAGTACAGTTGATATAGCTTACTACGACGTGATCGGGATAGCGTTCTTTGAACTTTCGGAAAATATGAGGAGGACATGAGTCGGCGAGGGAGCAACCGGCTTTGAGGTCAGGTAGGAGGACCTTTTTCTCCGGATTCAACATTTTGGCTGTTTCGGCCATGAAGTGTACTCCTGCAAAGACTATAATATCGGCATCTGTCCTGGCCGCTTGCTGGCTCAGGCCCAGAGAATCCCCGATATAATCGGCGATATCCTGAATGTCGCCTTCCTGGTAATAATGTGCCAGGATGACAGCATTTTTTTCCTTCTTCAGACGCTTAATTTCGTTCTCAAGATCCAGTGTTGGATCTACATCAATGGGTAAAAAGCCCTTTTCGTCCAGTTGTTTTTCTGCCAGGGCCACATCGGTTGTCATCATAATTGAATAAACGTTAAAATCGAGGGCAAAGTTTGTGTATGGACGGGTAATCGGGTTTTCAGGTCTTCGGATGGTCAGGTGGTCAGCCAGGCGGCTGATCAGGTAGTCATATGACAGGTTTCATACTGAGCCGTCCATCTCGGACTCAATGATGGTGAGGCACTTGTTTTTAGCTGTGAGCTGTCCATTCGGGACTATAAGGTTTTCACCGTTTGTGCATTGGTGTATTCACTTTGCCTTTTCCTCAGGCGGATACGCAGGGCAAAGCGGGCAGTCGGAAAGTAGGGTATAGATTAAAAGCCAGCAGCCAACAGCCAGCAGTCAGCAGCCAGCAGCCAGTGGCTAGCAGCCAACAGCCAACGGCCAACAGCCCTGTCTCTTTCATCACTCACTAATTCATCATTCATCATTCATCATTCATCATTGTTTCCCCACCTATCCTTTCATCACAAACACCGCCGGTCGCTTATGCAGGTCGGGCAGCTTCATTTTCTTCCATTCCCTGATAGTTTTGGTGAGACACCACTCCGTGTCCGTGTGCAGGTCAACCGAAATATGCAAAAGGGT
>JAWVZH010000180.1:0-5190 GCA_033722295.1 Saprospiraceae bacterium | reverse complement strand
TGGAGGGTATCTTATAGATTGATCTATTTAATCTCTTGCCTGTTCTATACGCCGTGAAAGTTGCCTATTCAGACATCTACATTTACCAATTACCAGAAGGACACCGGTTTCCTATGGAGAAGTATGAATTGTTACCTCAACAATTGCTACTGGAGAATGTCGTGGAGGAGAGCGACTTTTTCGAACCCGATCCCTGTAGCGATGAGATACTTCTTTGGACACATTCACCTGAATACCTGCATAAGCTCATGCATCTGGATCTCAGCAGGAAGGAGGAGCGAAAGATTGGATTTCCAGTTCGTTCTGACCTGATCGCCAGGGGGCGTGTCATCGCCCATGGGACCATTGAATGTGCAGAACACGCACTTATTGAGGGGATTGCCTTGAACATTGCCGGAGGCACACATCATGCATTCAGGGACCGGGGCGAAGGTTTTTGCATTTTCAATGACTTCGCTATCGCCGCAAATTACCTGTTGCGCACGGAGCAGGTAAATCAAATACTTATTATCGATCTTGACGTTCACCAGGGGAATGGAACGGCATCCATTTTTCGGAATGAGGAGCGCGTTTTCACATTGAGCGTTCATGGCCATCAAAATTATCCAATCTTCAAGGAAAAGAGCGATCTTGACATAGCTGTTAAAAATGGAACACAGGATGACGAGTACCTGGATACTATTCAAAAGCACATACCGCCGGTGATAGACCAAGTACGTCCGGATATAGTCTTCTATCTATCGGGCGTAGATGTACTCGGCACCGATAAATTGGGACAACTGGATCTGAGCTTGAAAGGATGCATGGATCGCGATAACATCATTTTCGAGTTTTGTAAAGAGAAAGGATTGCCCGTAGCCGTGAGCATGGGCGGCGGGTACTCAAAACATATAAAAGATATCGTCAATGCTCATGCTAATACCTATAAAGCTGCCCGAAAGGTTTTTGGCTAAAAAGCAAGAATGAGCCAGGAGATCATCAAATCAAGAATTCTCCATTCCGGTATATGGTCTTATCGTCAGCGATCACTTCTCCCCCATCCTTCATATCGGTGATCATGTCCCAGTGTATGGTACTGCTGTTCTGACCACCGCACTGTTTGTAGGACTGACCAATAGCCATATGTACCGTTCCACCGATCTTTTCGTCGAATAAGATGTTCTTGGTGCTCCTTTGGATGTTATAATTGGTACCTATGGCAACTTCACCAAATCGCCGGGCCCCGTCAATGTCAAAGATCTGATCCAATGTATCCTTACCCTGCTCGGCATCCCAGGCCACAACCAGTCCGTCCTTGATCTCCAGGGTAACCCCCTTAACATCCTTGCCGCGATATACGCAAGGATAACTGAATTGCACTCTACCGTTAACTGTATCTTCCACCGGGGCAGAGAATACTTCGCCGCTGGGCATATTGTTTCGACCATCAGAATTGATCCAGGTGCGCCCTTTGACCGAGAAGGAAACATCAATGTGTGGGCCTTTATATTTGACTTGCTCCACATTATTGAGATAATCCACGATCCGCTGTTGGTCTTTACGGACTTTCAACCAGGATTCTTGCGGATCATCATCAAACAGGTGGCAAGCGTTATAGACAAATTGAGAATATTCCTCGAGTGACATGCCAGCTTCCTGGGCGGCTGCTGAAGTAGGATACTGACAAAGGCTTCTTTTTAGTTGGCGGGTGGCTGTTCTTTCAAAATAAGTTTCATTAATCCCCTTATGCGCCCGGCTCTTCTTTTTCATTTTCTCGGGGTCTATATTTTGGTCTTCCCTCAGATTGAAAGGGGCTCTGATCACCAAAAAGGCATCGTATTCCTCAATAATCATTTTGTACAGTGGAGAGACGTATTCCAATTGATGGTCCTGAGCCTCGGAGTAAAAGATCCTGGACATGTCCTCCATACTCATGTCATAATCCACATGTGCACCGCGACGTATTGCCATTCTGCACACCTCACGCAAAAGGGGCTGCGCCAATGAAGTAGTTTTGACAAAAAGTTTTTCGCCTTTTTCTATCTCCAGGCAATAGTCGATCAGAAGCGTAGCGTATTTATTGAGCAGTCGATTCATGGCTTAAAGATAGGTATCTCGCAGGCTTTTAGGAATGTCACAGGAGTTTTAGATTCGCTGGAAGGGCATGAAATGTAGGGACCCTTGGAGGGTGTAGGGACCCTTGGAGGGTGTAGGGACCCTTGGAGGGTGTAGGGACCCTTGGAGGGTTACCAAAGTATTCTTCGTGCCCCAACCAATTAACCTCTATTGAGTTTTTCCTGACCTTTTCTCTAGTGTCCGGGCTTCAGTCTACCACTACCCCATTATCTACCAATGCATAGTACGGTATGGATATCTTTCCCTGTAAAGTGTTTTGATCTTCTCATTGAGCAGTGTTCGCAAATCATTTACGTTCTCCTTGGTTTTTGCGGAGATGAAAAGCGTATCCGGACCATAACGGTTGATCAGTTGTTGCTTGAACTCAGACTCGATACCCTCTTTTTCCTCTTCGGTCAGCAAGTCATCAAGGTTTTTCTCTCGATACAGATCGATCTTGTTGAATACCATGATTGTGGGTATCTCATCGGCGCCCAGTTCACGTAGCGTACTTTCAACAGAGGCGATATGATCTTCGAACTGGGGATGGGAAACGTCGACTACATGAATGAGGAGATCCGATTCCCTGGCCTCATCCAAAGTGGACTTAAAGCTTTCTATGAGATGATGGGGTAGTTTTCGGATAAAACCGACAGTATCACTCAAAAGAAAAGGCATTCTTTCAAACACGACCTTGCGAACAGTCGTGTCCAGTGTTGCAAACAGCTTATTCTCAGCGAATACCTCTGACTTTGAAAGTTTGTTCATCAACGTGGATTTACCCACATTGGTGTACCCTACCAGGGATACCCTTATATATTCTCCCCGGTTCTTCCGCTGCGTCTGGCTTTGAAGATCGATCTTCTCGAGGCGTTTTTTCAGAAGGGCTATTTTATCTCTGACGATCCTTCTGTCAGTTTCGATCTCCTGTTCACCCGGTCCACGCATGCCGATACCACCGCGCTGTCTTTCCAGGTGAGTCCAAAGTCCTCTCAATCGCGGCAACAGATACTGCATTTGGGCCAGTTCTACCTGGGTCTTGGCCTGGGCTGTCTTGGCTCGCCTGGCAAAGATATCCAGGATCAAGGATGAACGGTCCACAACCTTGATCTTGAGTTGCTTTTCGATCAGGTTCTGCTGCTTTCCAGTAAGGTCATCGTCAAAAATGACCAGGTCTATATCGTGCTCTTCAACAAAGTCTGCAATCTCTTCGATCTTGCCTTTTCCCACAAAATATCTCGTATCAGGATGTGGCAGGCTCTGGATGAACCGCCCTTTGGTTACAGCTCCGGCAGTCAAAGCAAGGAATTCGAGTTCATCAAGGTATTCCTCGACTTTCTCCTGAGTCTGATCCTTGTATGCCAGCCCGACCAATACGGCCTTTTCCACCCTATTCTTGATGGTAGAGGTATCTTTTGACCCTACGTTCCACTTTTGTGTATTATCTGCCATTGATATCTTTTTGCCTCCTATAAATTAAGATATTATCTGGTTATCCAAAGTTCCGGATTAACCTTGTTCTTTCCTTTCCAGATCTCAAAATGGAAATTACCCAGACCGTCATGCGCTCTGCCGGTAGTGCCCAGGGGATCGCCCGTTCTGACTTCCTGTCCCTGAACAGCCTCTACGGTAGCAAGTTTAGAATAAACGGTAAAGTAATCACCGTGATTGATAATGATCATGTTCTGATGTCCGGTGATCGTAGTAGTTCCCACCACGGTACCGTCAAACACTGCACGGACCACTGCATTTTCATCTGTAACCAGATCTATTCCGGTATTGTCGAGGTACACGCCTCTTATATCGGGATGTGATTGCCGGCCGTAATGAGCTGTGATGACGCCCTTTCTCACCGGCCAGGGTAATCGGCCCCTGTTGTTCTCGAATTCACGGGAAAGTTTTGCGATCTCTGCCTCAGGTAGGGTATTCAATTCGCGCCTTCTTCTATTCTTCTCAAGCTCTGCAAGAATGAGCTTTTCTATCGCGTCATTGAGACGCTTTCTTTCCTTGCGCTGTGACTCCAGTTTTCTTTCAAGGGCAGATACATCCTTTTTAAGTCTCTCAAGCATTTCCCTCGTTATCCTGGCTTCCTCTTCCAGCTTTTCCTTGTTCGCCTTCGCTGCCCGCAGGTTCTCCGACTGCTGACCGACCAATTCATCCAGCCTGTCGGATTGTTCTGTGAGTTTTTGACTCTGCCGCGAAAGTCCTTCAAGTTTCTGAAGTATGTATCTCTTGAGTTGTCGCAGATAGATCCATTTCTGAAAACCCTCAAATACCGAGGCACTGTTGACCAAATACTGAAAGGGATGATCCAACCTTGCTTTGATATGGGCCTTGTTCAATATCAGTCCATATTCTTCCTTACCGGAATTTATTGCCGTCCTGAGCAGTCTTATTGAATCCTGGAGCTTTTTTGACCGTAGTTTCAATTCGTCCAATTCCTTATCCAAAACCTTTACCAGCTCCCTTCTCTTTCTCAACTGTGTTTCCATCAATTGTACATCGCTCAAGGTAGCCTTTGATCGCTGACGTGCTGAAGTGACCAAACGGGATGTCAATTCTATTTCTTCGATCAATCTTGAACGTTGACGCTCCAGTGTCTCTTTATCCGACTGAGCAGATAACCCGTTCAGGCAGGGCAAGGCAGCAAGCAATATCAAGATTATGTATTTCAGCATTCTACCTGATCAATGAGCGATTCTCGATTTTCTCTCTCAAGTCAGGGTTACTCCCAGATTTTTGAAGTGCTTTTTGCCATTGAGTTATGGCCTCTTCTTCACGTCCATTGAGAAACAGGATATCCCCGTAGCGTTCCAATATCATCGCTCCGGGATCTCTGGTGGCTTCTATCCCTTCCATGATTATATCGAGTGCCCTTTCGACATCTCCACTTTGTGCGAGTGTCCACGACAGGGCGAGGATAGCCGATCCCTCCCCGTCCGACATCTTGTAGGCTTTTTCTGCCATGAGCAAGGCATCGTCCAGTCGACGGTCCTGCTCCGCGAGCCTGTAGGCATATGCTGAAAGAACGTCCGTATTATCCGGGTCTATCTTGAGTGCTGCATTAAATGCTTCGTCGGATCCATTATAATCTCC
>JAWVZH010000179.1:0-5280 GCA_033722295.1 Saprospiraceae bacterium | reverse complement strand
TATGAAGCTGTAGATCAGGTAACCAAGGCAGGACTCGGTCAGTCAACGAGTATTGGTATCGGAGGTGATCCCATCGTTGGAACTACAACAAAAGAAGCTGTCGAGCTTCTCATGAACGACCCCAATACAAAAGGGATCATCATGATAGGTGAAATAGGAGGGAGCATGGAGGCCGAAGCAGCGCAATATGTCAAGTCGAAAGGAACAAAGCCTGTTGTTGGCTTCATAGCTGGTCAGACAGCGCCTAAAGGTCGTACCATGGGACATGCTGGAGCCATAATTGGCGGTGAGGGAGATACAGCAGAGGCAAAAATGAAGATCATGGACGAATGTGGCATCCATGTGGTTAAGTCACCAGCAGAAATTGGTGTCACTATGAAGGAAGCGCTAGAAACCTAGTATGACCTGTTACTCACCGGTTGATTCCGGGCGTATCCGTTTAATTTTAAAGAACTTAGGATGGACCACAAGTAGGCCGAAGGACTCACAGTCCTCTTTGGTCTCTTTCGCGTGATGTGCACCATGCGCTTTTAATATGGCCCTTGAATAAGGGTTGTCCAGATGTTTGAACCAGGAAAACCTTCTGTGGATGTAAACATCATGGATCAAAAAGTAGGTCACTCCATAGAGCAATATTCCTAATCCGATGAATACGAGGAAGAAATAATTTTCGATAAAACTTCCGAGTATAAAGCAGGTAGCACTGGGAACGGCGAAGACCAGAAAGAACCTGTCATTCCTTTCAAAAAATCCCTGCTTTTTATGTTCCGGTAAATGATGGTCCTCATGCCAGTCCCATAAAATTCCGTGCATGATATACTTGTGTGTAAACCATGCCATGAACTCCATGAACACATAAGCTCCTATAACTAGTAATATATTGATCAGCATATTAACCTAATGATACACAAAGATAACAGTGTAAAACGGATTCTGTTGAGACTTCGGTTGAATCCAAAGTCCTATTTGACAATATCGGTCTCGGGAAGATAGTTGGCGTCGATACGCATTAACGGTATCTGCACGTAAAAGGTGGTACCGATCTCTACCTCGGTATCGAAGTATATCTTGCCGTTCATCGATTCGACGAGTTTACTGCACATGGCCAGACCCAGTCCTGTTCCTGAGGATTTGGTGGTAAAATTTGGCTGGAAAACCTTCGTCTTTTGTTCCTCGGCTATTCCAATGCCATTGTCTTTGATGGAGATGACGGCATCATGATGATTCTTGATGAGCTTTATCTCTATCTCACCCTTCTGATGATGTGGAATGGCCTGTATGGCATTCTTTACTATGTTGTTAAGAATGCGAATAAGATGGTCCTTATCAGAAAAAATAAAAAGGTCGTCGATTGGCACTATACACTGGATATTAATATCCTCGCGTTTTCTAAACAGATCATGAACTGATGTTACGACCTCATTTAAAAGGACCTTGTCATTAGAAGCCGAGGGCATTTGTCCAAAACGACTGAAATTATCCGCTATACGGGTTAAATTCTCGATCTGTTCAACAAGTGTATTGGAGGCTCGTGTTACCTGATTGCTGAATGCGGTGTCCTCCTGATTTGCATTTCTCTGCAGATGCTGAATAGTAAGCTTCATCGGGGTCAGTGGGTTCTTGATCTCATGCGCCACCTGCTTGGCCATCTCCCGCCAGGCATGATCCCTTTCGCTTTGTGCGAGGATGTTCGCACTTTCATCCAGTTGATCCAACATGTTGTTATACTGGTGGATGAGATGTCCTATTTCATCTTCATTCTTCCATTCTATCCGCTTGTTCTCCTTACCTATGTCGATATTATAGAGCTGGCGAGCGAGGAGCTGAAGTGGACGAGTCAATTGATTGGTAAAGAGATATAATAGTCCAATGGCAATGATGAACAAAAAGACATAGATATTGAGAAATCGAGATAAGCTGCTCTGATTATACCAGTTGAGAACCGTCGTTTCATCAGGACCCAGCCTGACTACGAGCTCATCATCTATCCGTTTGTAAATGAATGGTGGTTGAAGAAAGTCACCTTTCTTATTCTGAAAATGCTGATATATTCTGAATGGCATAAAAGAGGGTGGACCTGATATGCCAGAAGCCAATTCAATACCATTGATAAAGCTGTCTATCCCTACAACAAGTGGCATGTTTTTAACGTCAATGGAATCTGTTTGTTTCAGCCAGGTGAGTTGAGCATCCTGTTCATTTCGGAACTCTTCAGACTCGAGGAGATAGGTCATGGCACCTATAGCGAGAAAGGACATCATCAATGTACCCATTACGAAGAACTCCACCTTATGTCGTAATAGGTAGATCCGTGGCAATTTTAAACGTCCAAAGCTCAGAGATGGCCAGAGATAAGTATTACACAATAGGAGAATCGTGGTCACAAGCATCATGCCCGCAAAGCAAATAGAGAAATAATTAAAGAGTTCCGGCACCGTTGTAGAGTAATTGCCTCCAAAAATGAACATGAGAACAGTGTTCAGAACACTGATGGTCATTGCCCAGATCACCATCCACAAGAAGTTGATGCGGGATTCTTCAACGACCAGGTCCAATAGTAGCAGGATTATAGCATGGACAGAGGCCAATAGAAGTCCTGTAAGCCAGGAAGTCAGGTATCCCGTTATCAGGAATGTGAGCAATATCAATGCTCCGTATCCAGCAATTCTAGTGAGGAGAGGCCATTTACATTTGTAAAGGATCTTGATAAATAGATAGCCGATGGTCAACCAGGAAAGACTGAGTATTATCCGGACCAACCAGAGCATTATGAGGTAGGACGTTGCGGCGGATGGTAAAAATGGCGTTTTCGAATGAAAATACATGATCGAAAATGCCAGTATTAGTAGTGCACTTAATGTGGCAATAGCTGTGGTCTGAGACTCTCTGGAACGAGTGGGTAGTTGCTGTAGAAAGTGAACGCCAAAAACAGCAACGCTGGCCAATAGTCCTGATACCCAAAGGACAGGTCCGAACGATGTCGGGCTAATGCCATTCGGTACCGCAAGAGTTAAGGTAAGAATTGAAATCACAATACCTGTTAGCCAGAGAACGTGGTATTTTCTGGAGTTGAGGGTATCAGCGGGTCTAATAACTGTCAGCGACAGCGAAAAGATGAATATGAGAAAACCGATGAAGCGTATCAGTTCAGTAATAGGAGAGTTGACCTGATAGCGCAATACGACCTCATGGCTTAATCTTACCTCTCGTGTGGTCAATTGACTGGAAATAAAATCTTCATTGCTCCAGGCCACATATTTATCATCCTTAAGAAGCATATAAGGGGTGTTTCCCAGTTCATGGGAAAGGCAATCATTCATTGCCGAGATGTCGGGCTGGACACAAGACACCAATTGGTCAGTATCCGCATTGTCGATCAAAAAGGTAAAAATGAAGATCGATATGCCTATAGCCAATGCTATATGAACGAATCTCTTCCTCAACACATTATTAGGACTTATAATGTGTAAATATAGTGATAATATGCATTTTACATATTAGAAATGAATTAAATGTATTAAATCTGATGGTGTGATTCATTATCTGGTGCTCGGATGAAACCAAGATCCCGCAGGAATGGTTAGTTTAGCTGTGCAGATGACTTCATCGCCCGACACTAAAAGTGTCTAGGGAGGAAAGTCCGGACAACGTAGGGCGCCGTACCAGTTAAAAACTGGGGTTCCGAATTTCGGAACACAGAGAGTGTCACAGAAACCAGACCGCCCCGACATAATCTTTTGTTGATTAGATTTTACAAAAAATTATGTCGGGGCAAGGGTGAAAACGTGTGGTAAGAGCGCACGCCGGATTGGAGTAATCCATTTCCGGGGATAAACCTTGCGGGTTGCAATGCCAAATATACTCTGCTTCTGTTTCAGAGCTGACCGGCCCGGTCAGTACAGCAGAGGGGGTAGGCAGCGTAGATAAATGATGAAGGGCGGCTCAGGCCGTTACAGAATCCGGCTTATACATCTGCTTTTTTAATGTAAATAGATTTCCACGGAGAATTCACAATTGCTGCCCAAATGCTATGCAGTGCAGTGGATTGGTAAATGGATGTAGATTGCTCTATTTCGAATCGCCTTTGTTCCAGTCTACTGATCCTCCTCTTCACTATAATTAAAAGCCTCGAAATCGAAGATCAACGAGAACCTCAGAGTATTGGCCAAAGGACTTTGCAGATTGCTGGTCGGCACCAGGTAGGACATATTGATCCCGAAGACATTGTACTTCAGACCGATCCCCATGGTCAGATATTTTCTGTTTCCCTTGAAACGATGCTCAGAGAAGTATCCCATTCTCACAGCGAATTGCTTGTCATACCAGTATTCCACACCAAATGAATACATGAGTTCCTGAAGTTCCTCATTGAATCCTCCTTCCGCATCTGCAAGAGAACCGAATGTGCCTTCGAAGAAACTGCGTTCTCTAAAGTCCGGAACTCCATTTCCGTCTTCATCATAGGTTTCCACATTGGGATTAGGCGAGGGGACTAAGAATTTATTGATATCGAAGGTAACGGTAAAGCTATTGTACTCATCCAGATCCATATCAAGGGCTGCACCAACACCAATATTGCCAGGCAGGAATTCTCTATCTTGTGGTTCTGTACTGTCCGTATAGCCGATCTTGGAACCAAGGTTCGTGATAGCTGCACCGATCGTCAGTTGGTTCTCTCTTCCGCTGAACCTCCATGGTGTCTTGTAAGTGATGCCGATATCCGCGGCAAACGCCTGACCCGCCTTGATCTCATTGCCATTGACGACGAAGTCGGCGGCAAGGTTGGAATAGATATATTTTGCAGCCAACGAGGCAGAAAGCTTCGAGCTTAATTTTCTCGCATATCCCGCTTCCACTTCAAATTCATTAGGACGGCCCTCACCTAGTGGCTGGCCATTCTCATCGGTAAATGGAATATCACCCAGAGAAAAATATCTCAATCCAAATCCAACGGCCTGCAGGTCATCGACCTTTGCATATCCAGTCAGATAAGCAATATATATATCCTGGATCCCCAGATTCCTCAACCAGGGCGTATAAGTCGCTGCAATGCTTACATCCTCATCAGCAAAGACAAGCTTGGATTCATTATAGTGCATGGCGTTAGGGTCTGGTGATGTGGCCAGTCCTGCATCTCCCATACCTCCACTCCTTGCGTCGGGATTGATCCTTAGAAAAGGGACCGCTGTCAGAATGGCGTTTTGGACACACTGACCTGTAGGGTCTACCATACATTTCTTGTTGGGGTCCCATATTATTTGAGAATTAATAGATCCCAAG
>JAWVZH010000178.1:0-5319 GCA_033722295.1 Saprospiraceae bacterium | reverse complement strand
ACGGACATTACAAACAAGACGGAGCGGGTATTCAAAGGTGAAGAACCCTCATCTGGGGCCGACCCATCTTCGCAAAGTATAACGCAGTCTTCCGGAAAGGGATCTGCATCTATTTACAGCGCCTTATCAGAAAAGAACCTTCAGGTCATTGAAGGCATTGGTCCTAAAATGGCCTCTATCCTAAAGGAGAACGGTATTCACTCCTGGTCCGACCTTGCCAATTCTACAGTTGGGCAACTACAACAAATACTTGATAGTTTTGGCACCAGGTACAGGATAATAGATCCCTCTACTTGGACCGAACAAGCGAGGCTCGCCTCCGAAGGAGAATGGGAAACACTTGTATCGTATCAAAAATCATTAAGTGGAGGTGTCAATAAAGGTGGAGAGCCTACAGATTCGAAAGTCGAAAAGCTTTTGATAAAGATCGGCGTATTGAAGAAGTGGAAGCCGGATGATCTTAAGGCTATTGAAGGCATTGGTCCGAAGACAGAAGAACTGTTGCACAGTTATGGAATAGATACCTGGTGGAAACTGGCAAAGACGGAAACGTCAAAATTACAGAGCATCCTGAATGAAGCTGGTGATCGATTCGCCCTGGTGGACCCGGGGACATGGTCAAAGCAGGCGAGATTGGCGGCGGAAGGAGACTGGAAAGCCCTTGAAAAGTACCAGGATAAGTTGAAGTGGGGTAAGGAATAAATGATGAGCAAAAGCAGGCGTCAGTACCTGCCGTAATATCTTCGCAGGAACCATTCTATTGCCAGAAGTGAAACCAGTATGGCGAAGATCCATTTAATGTTCATGGCACTTCTTGTGCGACTCGAATAACTCACCGTAGGTTTGATATCGGCATTCTCCAACTCATTGAATAAGGCTTCTGTCTGTTCAAAACTTACTGACCGGCCTCCATATTTTTCAGATAAGAGCCGCAATAGATTATGATCAGCTACAGTGTTATAAAACTCAAGTTCAATTGTTCGAACAGCAAAATTGCCACGCTTCTCATGCTTGGTGCCTGCGTAGGTTGTGCTGGCTACATAAGTGTAATTTCCCGGTTTGAGCTTTCCTGCATCAAGGATATAACCATTCTCACTTCTTGAAAAAGTGTAGGTATACTCTTCGCCCGATTCGGAATAAATTACGAGATAAACTTCAGGTTCATTCACGGGCTCATAAGCATTATTATAGACCTCCGCCGTGAACTGTACTTCCTCTCCGTCATCATATAGGTTTTTACGACCTTTTACTCTGAATTGCTCCTTGTTTTCCTTGACAGACAGGTATTGAAATATTTTTGCCATCAATCCGTCAATGGTCTCATGACTACCTGTTTTAGCATAATCGATCAATCGCCAACGCCAGAGACCTTCGCCGGCTATGACACCTTCTTTTATCCCGTTGACCTCGTTGAAGGCGATGAGTGGATATTCCGTAGGTACGGAGCTGATCTTCTGATCGGCGAGTGACACAGCACCATCGATCAAAGCATATTCTCCGAACGGAGATATCAAGGGAGGATAATCAGAAAGCTTTTGAGCCAGACCGTCTTCTGTCTGGAACAGATTGAATCCTTTATTTATAATAGCCTGGACCTCATTCAATCCAACATTGCTCCCGGATATTTCAATAGTGTTTTGAATACTGTTGAACCTGTTGACTTCGGTCTGACTACTGGCGATGATGAGTCGGGGCACCTTGTTCTGATCGAGGGCGCGTACAAGATTGTCGACCTCGGACGCAGAGCTTGTGATATTATGAAGTATGGCCAGGTCGATGTCTTCGAGTCTGGCTAATGCTTCCGAAGGGCTGTAGACCTTCAGTTCGTAATTCTCGCGTTCATCAACCAGAGCCTTGAGCGCTCCGATATCAGGGTGGGGCGCATGCCTTACTACTGCCAGGCGTATGCGAGAGTCCAGTACCTCGATGAAAAGATCACGTCTGTTATTCTCTTTGTTGATCTCATCAGAAAATCCAGTCGCTCTTACCTGATATCTTTGCACACCTACCTCATCCGCGTTCAGTTCAAATTCAAGTGTTTTAAAGTCATCATCTGACTCGAATCTTATTCTCTGATCCTTCAATTTTTTGAAACCCTGGTTTTCATAGCGGTATATCGAAATGTTCGAAACACGATCTCCACAATTATTTGACTCGATATCCACTTCAACCTCAAATCGGTCATTTAAAAAAGCGATCTCGTTATGAAAGATGTTGCGGATATTGACATCAGTAGGAACAGTGGTATCCCCCAATCTTATCGTGTGTAAAGGGGCCTGGAATTTTGCCGGATGATACAAAGGATTCCTTCCAACATTGAAAATACCGTCAGATGCCATGATTATGGCCGCAAGATTTTGATGCGAATATTGATCCTCCACATGATCAAGGAATGCTGACAGGTTGGTCTGCGATGCCGAAAAAGAGGAGTCGAGCCCTTCTGATATTTCGTCCTGTATGGAGATAAGTCTTATGTTATAATCATCATTCAGCCTGCTCTTGAATGCGGTCACTCTGTTGGTAAGTTCATCCAGTTGCGTATCGCTTGTCGACTGAGCAATTGACTCAGACTGATCCACTCCGATGAGAACAACTGGCGTATGCAATTCTTCTTGTAGTGAACGTATGACCGGATTGAGAAGAAGGAGAGCGATCAAGGTGACAACTGTTCCGCGAACCAGCGCGAGAAGAGCAGTCAATCCCCTGACTTCCTCAAACTCGATATTCCTGTAGTAATTCAGGAACGCATAGCCTGCTCCAAGTAAGAAGCATAAAATGATCAACCACGCAGGATATTGTAGGGCTATACTTTCCAAAGATTTATAATTATTAGGCGCAAAGATTAAAAAATGCTCAATGGGTAAACGAAACTGTATCGATTAAATTGATTCAATCCATGGAAATAGAAACCATTTTTTATTTAAACAGTTTCTCGTACTAAACGATATGTTTGCAAATGCGCAGCCACCTTCAATATTACAGAGGAAATATCGTTTAATTCAGGAACCGAAAATTCTTTTATGAGATTCATTTATGCACTTCTCTTCATATTGTCCTTCAATACAGGCTATGCGAGCTACATCTTGTTGCCTATGGACACTGAACAGAAAAACCACCTAAAATCCTATGGGATCACATATTGGGTGTTGGACAAGGGGCAAGAGGCTTACTGGTTGCTCAATTACAGAGGTGGCAGCTTTGCCTTTTACCACAACGACCTTTTTGAAAAGGAATGTTTGACTAGGGGAGTGAGCTATGAGGTCATATCAAATGCCCAGTTTGAAAAGATCAGAAGGGACATTGCAGACCCTGAGGTCAATCAGGAAGCCATCAGACTTGAAGTGGCTCCGAAGATTGCCGTGTATACACCAGATTTTAACGCACGCGGAGAACGCATACAACCATGGGATGATGCCGTCACGCTCGTATTGACCTATGCCGAGATCCCTTATGAGACGGTTTATGACCGCGAGGTGTTGAATGACAAACTTCCTCAATATGACTGGCTGCATCTTCATCATGAAGACTTTACCGGACAATATGGACGCTTCTACAGCTCTTTTCACAATCAACCCTGGTACCAGGAAAACCAGAGAAGGATGGAAGAGCTTGCCAGTAGTCTCGGGTTTTCCAAAGTATCACAGTTAAAATTGGCTGTTGTCAAGCGGATCAAGGAATATGTTGCCGGTGGTGGCTTCATGTTTGCGATGTGCTCAGCCACTGACTCGTACGACATAGCCCTAGCAGCTGAAGGTGTTGATATTTGCGCCAAATACTACGATGGTGACCCGGCTGATCCGAATGCACAGCAAAAACTGGATTATTCAAAGACATTTGCCTTTGAGGACTTTGACCTTGTGAAGAACCCATTACAGTATGAGTTCTCCAATATTGACATAGATGTGAGGTCCCGTCAGGTGTCTCCCGAAAACGACTATTTCACATTGTTCGACTTCTCGGCAAAATGGGATCCGATTCCCACAATGCTCACTCAGAACCATACGCGTACGGTCAAAGGGTTTATGGGGCAGACGACCAGTTTTAGAACTCAATTTATTAAATCAGACGTTCTCATTCTTGGGGAAACCAAGCGGGTGAATGAAACGAAGTATATCCACGGAACGCACGGATATGGTACCTGGACATTTTTTGCCGGCCATGATCCGGAGGATTACAGGCATTTTGTCAATGACCCGGAGACCGACCTCAATTTGCATCCTAATAGTCCGGGCTATAGATTGATACTGAACAATGTGCTATTTCCGGCCGCGGAAAAGAAGAAGAGAAAAACTTAGTCAGTGATCAGTTGGGCAATGCCAGTCAACAGCATTTAGAGGAGGAGTTTACCAGCTGCTAAGTTTGGACGCATTGTCCCTGGAGTGGAGAAGTGGACTGATGTGATGTGAAAGCTTTATTTTTAATCTGATCGTAAAATCAGGTCAAGCCAAATGCCATGACAAGTATAAGAACTAAAATAGCCGGTGTCGGACACTATGTACCTGATCAGGTGGTCACTAATGACGATCTGACGCGCCATATGGATACCTCCGACGAATGGATAAGGGAGCGGACGGGTATCATAGAACGCCGATACGGTAAGAAGCATGAAGAAACAACCACGACTATGGGCGTGGAAGCGGCGAAGAAAGCCATTAAAGATGCCGGTATCAGGAAGGAAGAAATTGATTTTATCATCTTCGCCACTTTAAGTCCGGATTACTTTTTTCCTGGATGTGGGGTGCTGTTGCAGAGGGAAATGGAATTGACCGGAGTACAGATGGGTGCCCTGGATATACGTAACCAATGTTCCGGCTTTGTTTATGGTTTGTCGGTGGCAGATCAGTTTATCAGGACCGGCATGTACAAGAATATTCTGCTTGTGGGTGCCGAGATGCATTCCATGGGACTCGACTTTTCTACGCGGGGCAGGAATGTGACTGTGATTTTTGGTGATGGTGCAGGTGCGGTTGTGCTACAACCTACCGAAGAAGAGGGCAAGGGAGTCCTGACCACCAAACTGCATTCCGATGGTACCCATGCGGAGGAATTGGCCTTTATCAATCCCGGGTGCCATGGCGGTTATCATCTTGGCAAGGAAGACTTTGGCTATGGCGATGATGAGTTTGGTGGAGTATTCATGACCCAGAAAATGTGGGACGAAGGCATGATCTATCCCAATATGTCTGGTCAACTGGTCTTTAAGACTGCTGTCAGAAAATTTACTGAGGTGATCAATGAAGCACTCGAGGAGGTAGGATTAAAACCCTCAGACATAGACATGCTAGTACCTCACCAGGCCAATCTGAGGATCAGCCAATT
>JAWVZH010000177.1:0-5356 GCA_033722295.1 Saprospiraceae bacterium | reverse complement strand
GTCATGAATACGTCGTCTGAAGAAATGATCACGGGCACTACTACGGCGAATGATGGTACATTCAAAATAAAAACAAGTTCAGGCAGGGATTTTTATCTTGAGATAAGCTTCATTGGTTATCAGAACGCGATGATAAGGGATTATGACATCCGGAATAATAGGTTGAACCTTGGGATGATAGAGCTTCTGCAGGATGCCCGTCAACTTCAGCAGGTAGATGTGACGGCTGAGCGATCGACCGTAGAGTTCAGACTGGACAAGAGAGTTTTTAATGTTGGCCAAGATATAAGCTCTACAGGGATGGGCGCTTTGGAAGTGCTTGATAATGTGCCTTCGGTCAATGTGGACATCGAAGGGAACATCTCACTCAGAGGCAATCAGGGTGTACAAATTCTGATCAATGGAAAACCCTCGGTACTTTCAGATGAAGGTAGCAATGCACTTGGTACGATTACCGCAGATATGATCGAAAGTGTGGAGGTGATCACAAATCCGTCCGCTAAATATGAGGCTGAAGGCACATCGGGTATTATAAATATCGTATTGAGAAAAGAAGAGAAAAAAGGATTTAACGGTTCGGCATCTGTCAATACGGGTGTGCCTCATAATCACAGCATCGGGGCCAGCCTGAATCTCAGAACTGATAATTTCAATTTCTTCACGCAATTCGGCGGAGGCTACAGGTCACTCCCGCGATATCGTGAGAGCGAGATACGCGACCTTACATCTCGAACCTTTCTCAAAAGCGATGGCATCGAGTATCGCAATGAGGAATTTTATAACATTACGCTGGGTACTGATTATTACATCAACGACTTTAATATAATTACGCTCTCCGGAAGCTTTGCCTACGAGATAGAGGATCAGCCATCGGAAACTGAATTTGAATTTTATAACTTCCAGAATGAGCTTGTTTCCAGCTTTGAACGTGAGGAGACAACTTCAGCTGGAAATCCGAAATATCAGTACGACCTGCAATACAAAAGGCAATTTGGACAAAATGAAGATCACGTTTTGTTGCTTAGCACTTTGGGAAGCTTTTTTGGAAAAGAACTGTCATCTGAATTCCAGAACACACCAATAGTGTCTAATGAGGTCGATCCTGATCAGATCACGGAAACGGATTTTCACAAGCAGGATTTCGTATATAAGATCGATTATACAAACCCCCTTGACGAACAATGGACCATAGAAGCCGGTGCCCACTACGAGATCAATGATGTGGGTAATGACTATGCTGTTTTCGATGTGATCGGTGGCGATGAAGTGGTCAATGAAAATTTTACGAATAACTTTGAGTACAATCAAAAAGTCTTGGGACTTTATGGCACCGGGTCTTATGAAGGTGAGACCTGGGGTGTAAAATTGGGATTGCGAGTTGAGAACACCGACCTGACTACACTATTGACCAATACAGGGGAAAGAAACTATCAGAGATTTACAAACCTATTTCCTACTTTCCACACGTCATATAAATTCAGTGAACGCTTTTCATTTCAGGCAGGATACAGTCGCCGTGTTACTCGACCGAGGTTATGGGACTTGAATCCGTTCTTTAATATTCGGAACCAGTATAACATCCGTCAGGGAAACCCCAGACTTCTTCCTGAATTTGGCGACAGCTATGAACTTACCGGAATCCTGATATTGGATCAGGCTTCTATAAATGCGAGTGTTTATCACCTTTACACCAGGGATGTTATAGACCGCGTCTTCATTTACGAGGATAATGTTACGATCCAGATGCCGGAGAATATTGGAACCAGAAATCAGACGGGATTTGAGATCAATGGTAAATACACTCCGGTCAAGTGGTTAACGATCAACGGAGATTTCAACTATGGAATATTCAGTCGTGATGGTATGTTTCAGGACCAGAATTTTGATTTTGAAGGAGAGCTGTGGCACGCGAGGGTGACGACTAAAGTGAAACTGCCATTCAAGATAGAAGTGGAATTGACCGGCAATTATCGCTCGCCGTATGAAACTGTTCAGGGTAGTCGATCTGGATTTGCTCATGCAGATGCCGGTATCAGAAAAAAACTGTGGGATGGCAAGGGCGTAATAAATTTCAGTGTACGCGATGTTTTTGCCTCACGAATCCGTGAGAATATCATAGATCAGGAGAATTATTATGTCTATGATTTTTCACAAAGAGGACGGTTCATCACTCTGGGATTTAGTTATAGCTTTGGAAAAGGAGAGGCTATGACATATACGGGTAGGAGAAGATAGCCTTCGTTGCAGACCAGGAAATAATCCGATATAGTTTAAAATTTTCTATTTGACGTGGATCAGAAGATTCTGGCAGCAGGCTTAGCATTTCCCTAAAGATGCTGAAGCGGCTTTATCGAATGCTTCCCGTCCTTCTTTAAACGCATACCATGCAATGCCAAGGCCTCCTATCGCATCGACGTAAGGCACTTGGAATAATTCGTATAAAATACTGGAGGCTAAAAGTATGAACGAAAGATAAAAACACGCTTTTGTGCAATGGGCATCGGAAATAACAGGTGCAGAATCCAGCTTTCGACCGACCTGAAGTTTTTTCTTATACAAAAAGTACATCGTGAAGATGGAAATAAGAGCTATGACAATACCTGCGCGGGTGGTCAGGGGTTCGCTTTTGGTGTGGATGGCAAATATTGCACTGGCGACCAAACCAATGCTCAATAAGTAAAAAGCAGAACCGGTAATCCTGAGGGCAAGGCGCTCAAAGCGATCTCTTTTGGCGACAGCATTACCTTTCATCCTGAATATCATGTGCGTTATTCCAAGGGCTGATATGACTTCCACGAAACTGTCCACACCGAAACCGAAAAGAGCGAGCGTTTCATCAGATCTCCCGAAATATGTGGCTACGACCCCTTCCAGAACATTATAAATAATGGTTATTAAGCTCAGGATGAGAGCGAAATTCAAAAGCTTGTTTGGATCGTTTTCCTTGTTGAACATTGTATAACTAAATACAACGAACACGCGCAGATAGTTTTTTGCCTTGATGACGGGAACAGTCCTTAACTAATGATCGTCAAGGTATAGGAAGGTCATGCATTTTTAAAAAGGTCAACTTGTCCCAATAGCCTCTTTGAAGTTTGATCTTACCGTTCACAATTCGAAAAAAGCCACAACCGCGAAGACCTTTCGGATCCTTCCACTCCAAAATTGCCCAGTCACCATCTTCATACAGATTTTCTATAATACACATCATATCAGCAGTATCAAACTCCTTCTCGAACATCTTTATAATTGCGGGTTTCCCCACTACAGGGTCGTTGGCAACCTGATGATTGACAGCATCCTCTGCATAAAGGCTTATCAACGTTTCGAGATCCCCTTGATTGAATGCATCAACCCACTTTATGACCAGTTCCTTAGGTGACATATGCAATTTTAATATATCATATTAATTACTATCCCGAATGGGCCGGACACTGTTCCTTTTTGCGATCCAGTTGCCTGTATATCAATTCTGTATCGAGTTTATTTTCACCTGTCTGTTCATAAATTGCAGAAAGCCATTCCCTCATGCTCGCGTCCCTGGCTTTTTCTCGGGCTTCCTTATAATAGGCTTTATATCGATATTCAGCCAGCCTGAAATTATAGAGTATATTCAGTTTGTATTTATTCCCTGAGGCTTTTGTAAGCTGGACCCACGTAAGAGATTTCTTGCCATTGATATCCCGACTCATGCCAACTCTCGGTTTTGACCCCAATTCGTACTGGCTTTCTTCGATCTCAAAGAGCCCGTCTATATTGAAGTAAGAAATGCCCTCGAAAACTGGAAAGAAGAAAAAATCTGCCGGGTTCTCTGTCTGACGCATGTGACGTCCGTAATCCATCAGATATGTGAGGGCTGTATATGGAAGACCATATTTCTCACCGATGACATAGATACTGTCAAAATTCAAATTATCCTTTTCGGTCATGTCCTGATAAAAACGGTATGATTCGTCGTCCAGCATCGGCGGCAATTCATGAAAACGAGCCATACAGATATTTCCGTAAACTTTATTAGCATAATTGAACATGTCATCCTTTTCATCCGGTTGACAGGAAATGAGTAGCAATGACAATATAGCAACGCCTGGAAGTTGTCTTTTGATGTTGAGTATCATATTCTTGGTCTTACTGAATAAGAGCGTATTTATCCGATAAAAGATCGCAAATGTACAGATCAACAGACAAAGATTTATCCAGATGAGAGTTAACACCCTATTTTAACCGAAGTCATCGTCAGTGATCCGGCAATGGCTCTGTCATTGAAAAGTGCGATGTCGTCGTCTTTATCCTGAAGTCCCAAGGTGTAGAGCAGTGGCAAGAAATGCTCTGGCGTGGGTACCGATAACTGAAAAGCTCTGCCCTGCTTTCTATATTCGATCAATGACCGGTGATCAGATGACAATATCATGTCATTGATCCTTGAATGTGCCTCTGTGGCCCAATCGTAGGCGTAATCCACCTTATTGAGGTTCTTCCAGTCAACCATTCTCAGATTATGAACGATATTGCCACTACCGATGATCAGAACGCCTTTCTGTCTTAAAATGCTCAGCTCCCTGGCCAGTTCGTAGTGATATTTCGGATCCTTTCTGTGATCCAGGCTCATCTGGATGACCGGAATGTTGGCTTTGGGATAAAGATGTTTGATCACACTCCAGGCGCCGTGGTCCAGCCCCCAACTGTGGTCTAATTCTACGTTGGCAGTATTGATAGTAGACTGCACTTCTTTGGCTAACTCGGGACTTCCTGGTGCTGGATATTGTACCTCATATAGTTGCTTGGGAAAGCCGCCAAAATCGTGAATGGTCTTTGGGTTTTCCATGGCCGTTACAAGTGTGCCGTTGGTTTCCCAGTGAGCGGAAATACATAAAATAGCGGAAGGAGTGGGAATTTCCTTGGCCGCTTGCCTGAAGCCGCGGACAAATTCATTTTCTTCAATGGCATTCATAGGACTGCCATGACCCAAAAACAGTACTGGCATCTTTTGAGTATTCCCCAGGTCAGATGCCCACTTATCCAGAGATCTTAGTTTCATAATGTTAAAAGCGACAGGCAGCAGTGCCAATTTCTTTAAAAAGCTATTTCTATCCATTTCACAGGTAGATGACATATCTATTAACCGACGAGGGCCCGGGAGGTTTTATAGTGGGATGACCAGAGTGATGCTTTGTTAGTTTCTGGTCAAATTTATAAGATGGAATTAAAGAAGGATTTTTTATTCAGGGAACAGAAATGTCACTGGCAAGACTTAAGACATTGGTCCTTAAGAGTATATCTTACTCAGACATGAGAAACGCCCATGCAGCGTATTTCTCTGTCCGGGCATCCCAATAATGAATCAATTGAAGCTAAT
>JAWVZH010000176.1:0-5358 GCA_033722295.1 Saprospiraceae bacterium | reverse complement strand
TGACCAGCACTGTATTACAAGGTTAAATTACATATCATATAATTATACTATATGTTAAAAGCGGTATTCCTGTTTTAAATATATATAAGATTAAAATATGTATTAACGAGTCTTAATTAAGCTGTGGCTTTCACTACTTTTATACTACTGTTAAAACCGACTTGTTGAGATTGGTAGGATCCCACCTCTTCTAAGTCGGTGAAATGCCGGCTTAGGAACAATTACAACTTACGTCGTTGTACCCCCTTAAGTCAGACATCACTGGTAAGTTACCAGTGTATTTATTCAGGTCAGGTCTTGCTCAACCCTCAGTTGCCGGTCGAGTTTGATCTCTTTGTATATGTGTCCATGAACATGAAGCGATCTATACAAACTGGTAATGATTTAGTGCGGTTTCCCCAATGCCGTTCCCTTAGAACAATATATTTGTCGGGCACCAGCCTATTAATACTCCTTCTCCTTTCATTAATAATATTTTCTTCCTGTTCTGATGAACCGGTGGTTGTACGAACAAAGTTTCTACCACAAAAGACCTATGAGACCAAATTGATAGGCAAAACAAAATCGGTTATTGAGATATCCGGAGATCAGGACAGACTATCTCAGTTAAGAGCTTCCGGTATTGAGCTACCGATGACCGTGTCTTCAGAAAACCAGATGGATTTGGTCATTCGTACAGGCCATCAAGCAGGTGACGGCGGATTTCCGGCGACCGTCATGTATAAGAGCGGGTATACCAAAATGAGCTCCAAAGGTAATGATCAACTCGAACCAAGTCCTATATCAGGGATGGTCGTGAAAGGGAGGTATAACTCTAACAACCAGTTCGAAGTAGATACTATTGTAAACAAGAGATTTGATCAAAGTATGAAGCAACAGGTCAAATCATCATTGGAAAATGTCGGTAACGCCATCCCGTTTCCCGAAGAGCCAATGAATGTTGGTGACAGTTTTTCGCAATCATTTCCAATCACTTTTCCCGCCCTTTCTGGATTTACTGCAGTCGACTTCCCGATCCTTTCGATTTATACTGTTACCGATATAGAAAAGGAACGTGTCAAGTTTTCTATTGACCAATCAGTAAATATTGACTCCCTCGTCAACGGTAACTATATCTCTGCCATTGGAAATGGGCTGGGAGAAGCTGTATACAGCATTACTGAAAACTTTCTCACAGAGCATAGATATGATCTGGAGATGAATATAAACTTGAGTGTAAACAACCTTCTGATCGATGCGCAGACTGAGCTTTCATCGAGCCAAAAGGTTAACATAGAATCCACATCCCAATAGCTGTGCATATAATTTATTCAGAAAATCACTAATTGATTCAATATCACCCCATGAAAAACTCAATTATCGCTCGTTCCAGTTTTACTGGTATTAAGGGAATCACAAGCAGGTGTCCCGACATTAAGAGGATGCTCCTCCTGCCATTAGTGTTTTTCCTGGTATCAGGCGCTTTAATGTCCCAGACAATGGAGACATTCATGTGTACTTTCACTGCACCCGATCAAAATCCGCCAACTCAGGCTTCCCAACCAATTGGTGACGTACCCTATGGTGGAAATATCGGAGATTCAGATCCTATCGGGGATGGCGGATTGGCAAACGTCGATCTTCCCGCAGCGGTGGCTTCGCAGGACATTGTAATTTGCTTCTGGGGAGATATAGATCAGGTGGCTGATACAATGCCCAATCCTCCTGTGGATGAAACCTGGGATGTTGAGTTTGATGGGGGGAATGTGATATTTGCTGACCAGGCTCCACCGAATGCGGGCCCCTGGACTGAGAATAACCCATGGTGCGTAACTTATAATTTAAGCAAAGCACAGTTCGAATCAGACATGACTGATGGTGAGATTGATATTTCTTATACCAACTGGGGTGCTGCATGGAGCGGCCCTGATAATGGTACGAATGAATTCTTTGCAGAAGTGCAATCAGTTTCTTTTGACTATGAGTTCACTTTTACAACACCTTCGGATCTGGATCTTTGCATTGACGATCCGACGGTTGATTTGACCATGTTTGTATCTGGTCAGACTGCAGCTAGTGCATTGAATAACTTTACTGGCACTGGGGTATCCGGAGGAAATGTATTCGATCCTTCAGCAGCAGGAGCTAATCCATTGCCGGATTTTGGCTCTCATGATATCTTTTATGAGTTTGTATGTCATGATAATTCGGTCCAAAGTTCGAGCTTTACCTATCTGGTCTATACAGAACCTATTCCGACGATCAGGGACTCAGTCATTAATTGTGTACCTAGAAACGCTAGTTTTCTTCTCAACTCTTTATTTGAGAACAACACCACAGTAGGTGGGACATTTTCCTTGCTGAATGCTCCAGATAATGTTGCCAATATTACAGGAAATACACTCTCCTTCGGTGATCCCGGATGCTTTGAAATTGAATACACGGTGGATGACCCAGGTGATTGCACGCCAGGTGAGGATTCTGATGTAGCGTTACTGTTTATTACTGAAAATCCTCAGCCCAGTTTTACAGTTTCGACGGGTGGCGTTTGTCATGATTTTGCGAATGATGGGGATCTGGATGTGGATCTTTCAGTAACGAGCCCCACGTATGGAGCTACTCCCACATATCTTTGGTCAGACTCTACCATGGATCTGGTCGTAAATATTTCTGATCCAACAATCAAGAATCCGACCATCACCATCAGTCAGGGAAGTCTGGGTATGAATTCGTCCGAAACGATCAAGATCTGCCTTGAAGAGACATTGACGACTCCCTCCGGAAGCTGTTCTTCAGAACCGGCCTGCGTAGTGCAATTGTGTCGTCGTCTGACCATTCTCAATGCTATGTGCAGTGAGGAATGCGAGCTTTTACCAGGAACCTCCCCATGCCCCCTTGTTTCGATCAATCCGTTCTTTTCAGTGGGTTGTCTGGGTAATTATGTCAATTTTGGCGATGTACTGGCCCCACTCTTCGTTGCCCCTGTGGTTGGAGGAGACTTTGTAACTGGTAGCTGTGCAGGTGTTAATGCTCCAGATGTTGATGACCCCGGTACACTTGATCCTCTTATCTCATGCCTGGACGACGGTATGGATGTTTCTTACTTTTTCGGTCTGAACTTTCCGACCCTTGATGTTACTAACACCAGATTGAGAGATTTGAGTGGCGCCATAGGTGATGTGTGCGATGTGCTGCTATTCTCAATTCCATTTCCAACAGGGATTGATTTCAGCGATGATGGTAATGATCTTTGTAAGAGATTTGACCTAAAGGTCACAAAATTCAAGATCTGTATCAATATTACCGAGATCATGCCTTTTGGTTTTATTGGAAATGGATTCTGTAATCTGACCCTTTCGGACATTATTTTTGACCCGATCCAGGAACTTATCGAAGCCACTTCGGTCAACCTCGTTTGGGCGGATACGGATGGAGATGGTCACTTTGATACTGTATTGAATATGGGAGCGACTGTTCTTGATCCGTCCTGTGGTACGGCTTTCGTTCCCAATAATGTGGTTGGGGAAGGTACGATCGTTGTACGAAACTTTGCGGCAGCGATAATCCCACCGGCCGGACCTTGTTCAGATCCTCCAGGCTATAACCTATTAGATGTCATTCCGATCGACGCGATTCCTATCGTGGGACCAATCATCGAATCCATCTTGGAGGCCGGACAATGTGATGTGAATATTGCACCATCGGCTTTGACCGATTATGAGATCAGAGTTATAAATGATCAGGACCCGATCTTTCTTAATTGTCCTGATTCCCTGGTATTTGCAAACGGACTTCAATGTCGTTCAGCCGTAGACTGGTCTGATCCGGTGGCAGTGGATGGATGTACCGGCGAGATCGTATTCGTTCAGCAATTGTCAGGCATCTCATCCGGAACCTTACAGGACGTTGGTAGATATCCCGTGGAATATGTTGCTACCGCTTGTAATGGCAGAACGGACACCTGTCGATTTGATGTGATAGTTACCCCTGAAGAACCAACATTACAATGCCCGCCCAATATTACTGTTAATACAGATGTGGATGTATGTAATGCCGTGGTGACCGGTATCACTCCATTGCAGGGTCTAGGGTGTGTCACAACAATCACTTGGACGGCTCCAGGTGCCATTCCTGCTTCAGGTGTCAATGATGCCAGTGGTGTAACATTCCCGCTTGGTACAACCGCTGTTACGTATACTATGACCTATGTGGATGAGGATGGAAATACCATCACTCAGACTTGTTCTTTCAATGTTACTGTTGTAGATAATCAAAAACCAACAGCGATCTGCCAGGATGTAATAGTGCGTCTGGATGCCAATGGCATGGCTTCCGTTACTGTAGATGATGTCGATGGAGGAAGTTTTGATAATTGTACGTCTCCTGACGATCTGGATATTCAGATATCCAGAATAGATGAAATGTTTACCGATACATCCGTCTTGTTTACATGTGAAGATATTGGTGATCATACCGTTATCCTGAGAGTGATTGATGAGGCGGGTAATGAAAGACGTTGCCTGTCACATGTGATCGTAGAGGACTATTTTACGGACTTCGTGTTGACTCTTGATGTGCCGGAACTCTGTGTCGGGGAATTGAATGACGAGCAGCTTGATTTTAGCAACTATCTCACGATTGCCGAACCCGATGGTACCATTGTTCCCCATGTGGTCGAGCAGACAAATGGCGACAATGTAGTGGGGTTGTTCTTTATTTCGTCGTTCCTGCCATCTCCTAATTCACCGACCAACGATCCAGGTACGATAAATGCTCTTTCTGGTGAATATACTCCCGGAACAGGTACTGGTTTTGTGTCTATATCATACATATTGAGTATCGCCGGCTCTGTGATGCCGGGACCGACAGGCAATCAGCTGGATGGATGTTTCATTTTGACCACTGACGTGTTCGAGTTGCGTCAACCTTTGTCGATGGGTAATGTCCAATGCGAGTGTAGTGATGATGAGGTAAGGACCGTGGAGCTCGGTTTTGTGAACGGAGGCCTCGAGCCCTATACCATTCAGTACAGTGGCGCTCAACTGGACTTTGATAGCGATGGGATTGCAGATGACAGTACAGGGATGTATGTCTATAATTCCGCCAACGGTTATGATGAAACTGATTTTACTCAATTTTTGGGTGACCTTCTGGTCAACTACACTCAACCCGTCTGGTCTTTTACTATCGTGGACGCCAGAGGTTGTGAGCTTTTCCAGTCAGGCTCTTGTGATATTGATGATGCTACTGAAGGTCCGACAATCCCTTGTATGGATAATGTGGATAGCTTGTTCACGGAAACCTACGTTTGTGAAAGCCAGTATACCTGGATGCATCCACTTCCTTTTGACAATTGTAAGGTGGTGATATATGATTATC
>JAWVZH010000175.1:0-5371 GCA_033722295.1 Saprospiraceae bacterium | reverse complement strand
ATTAATATTAGTCCAATTGAAGTAATAAATTTATATAAGTCCGAATACTCTATTCTGTCTAACATACTCTATTGTGGCTAACTTGTTTATAGGTCCCGTAATCGTAGCGTCTAAGACGTCAGATCGGGGGGTCATGCGCATTTTATAGCACTCTACAAGTTACTTCATATATCCATTTCATCCAAAGGACTCACGATATCCCGCAACCGTTTGCCACTCACATGAGTGTAAATCATCGTCGTCTTCGGACTTTGATGACCTAATATCTCCTGTATATACCGCAGACCCACGCCTCTCTCCATCAGATGTGTGGCATAACTGTGTCGTAAAGTATGTAACGTTACTCTCTTGGTAATTCCGGCCCTCCTGACCGCCCTCTGTAATACCTGCTGTGCTGATTTAGGAGAATAAGGCCTCCCCTGACGCATGCCTTCAAATAAATATTTCTCCGGACGATAGATCCGAAAATACTCCCTGAGCAACTCCAACACCTTCCTCGATAAAGGTACTCTCCTGTCTTTATGACCTTTTCCCTGATGAACCTCAACAACACGGCGCTGACTGTCAACATCAGTGATCCTCAATTGCAAGGTCTCTCCGATCCTCAATCCTGCACTGTAAATGAGCATCAATAATGCACGATGCTTCAGGTTCGTAGTGACTCGCAGCAGGCGCCTTATCTCGCTCTCGCTTAAAACTGTCGGCAACCGCCTCCTTTTTATTGGACGCTTAATATCTTCAGGTACCAGGACTTCTGACCGGTTTGACTTATAAAACAACTTTAATGCGCTGATAAAAATGTTCTGACTGCTGTATCCCCCTCTCTTCGATCCGGGCTTCACGTAGTGGTTATAACTGTACTTTTCAATGTCTTCGACTGTCACATCTTCCCACTTTTTACCGATGATCCCGAAAAACCTAAACATCTTGCTTTCATAATGCTTGATGGTGACTTTACTGTATCGCCGCTGAGCCATCCAGGACCTGAACCTCCCGATTGCTCTTTTGTTGTGCCCGCTAACTGGGGCAATATTTCGCTTTTTTTTACTTTCATTCTCCTGCGAGGTCGTAGATCCGTCTTTGATCAAAGCTTTCAAATATTTGCCGACGTTCGTATCCACAGGCACATGCCAGCATCCCATGGTCTTGCTCCATTGGATACCGGGGATCCGCTTGACCTGGCTGATGAGCTCTTCATCATATTGGAATATAAGCGCCAGCCGTTGCCTCTGACGGTGTGTGACCTTCTTTACCACAATTTTGGTTCTCATTCTATCTTGTGTTCTATTCGGCGACTCATCTCATGATACTTCACATATCAGTACCCAAAATCCATGATAAGTAACCGCACGTCTCATTTCAAAAGACTAAAAACCATATCACCAAAACCAGGACGATCGATAAAAGCAATAAGACAATAGCTATTTTACCCTCCCTGTAGTCCCTGCCCGTATCTCTTCTTCCTTGAATATTCGTTGGGCCACCGACGCGCTTTCCACTCAGAGGATGTTTCCTTTTGCGTAATTTCAGGTTTTCCCTGTTGCGCCTTGCTGCATCGATGATGAATCCTGACATGATCCTGGTTTTTTACCTATAAAAAACCTACATCATTTACATTGTCAATTCCATTTTAAACGACGGGCGTTATTTAGAATTCGACCAAATTCATTTTTATTTCAAAAAAAGAGAAACACCACATCATAGAGTTAGACCTCGGTCAGATTAAGCCCCGGATTCAATTTCTTAAAATTGATATTACAAGGGCGTTATCACTTTTTTATTTATTATTTAAAAAAAGATGTGCAACTCCTTCTGGCGAGATCGTCCACAGATCAGTACAATTGATTTTTCCATGATAGATAAAAACAATAACTATTCCTCCTGCTCCATTTCAATTACAGTCCTATTGAGAAAGCCATATAAGTGATGCATCTGTTCATGCCCGAGCCTTTGACCCGCCTTTGCCGTGATAATAGCCAGTACGACAAGCCCTAAAAGGACCGGGATGAACCAGAGTATGCCCGCCGACATTCCCAGGTTCCATCGCGAACCTCCGATGATCAGGACCACAAAAGCCAGAAAGCCAAGAAATGAATAAACAAAAATAAACATGAGCCACACACTGGGGCTCGGCCCGAACAATGCGCGAATTTCTACTTCGTCCCCTTCATCGATCAGTTCAAGTGCAAGTTGAGGACTCCAGAAATGGCGATCTTCTTCCGGTATGCTCAGATAGACGTGGTGATCTACTTTATATCCCTTGACCTTCTCCTCCGGCAAGTTCCAGCGTTCCTCAAGCCTATTCAGTAGTTCTTCAAGCGACATTTTCACCCTTCGGCTGAACCTCGGACGAATTTCAAATCCAGACATTACTGTTTCACGATTTTAGTCCTTGAGGTTTGCCCCTGGCTCAACAGTTCCAGTATGTAGATGCCCGGCTTCAAGTGGTCTGTCTGCATGATCGTCCTGTTCGATGTGTGTTCTGACCTTTGGAGCAACTGACCATCGACAGTATAAATTCGAATTTCGGTATTACTTCTGGTGTTCGTCGATTCAATATATATTTGGTCCTCCGCAGGATTCGGATAAACGCTCAATAGTTCGATCCCGGCTTGTTCGACAGCCGTTGCCGTGGCCACCGAAAAATCAAATTGCACAAAACGGCCAAACTCCGGTTCGAATTCGTGTACACTGATATCATCTACAAAGATCTCGAGACCTCCGCGACCGATGTTTGGACCATTGGTCTCGTATGCCCAATAATACAATCCGTCATCCCGATTGTCGGTTAACAAGATTTCGTAACATCCGGCGTCCAGGGTGACCTCTTCAAAGTAGGAGCGGCTTGACTCAAGCTCATCGTATTCCAACAGCAGTTCGCCACTCGAATTTCTCAATTCCAGTCGGTTGTCTTTGGGGGCCTTATTGGTGGTCAATAAGAGAAGCACTCGCTCTCCCTGGTAATGTGGCACCGGTTGGAAGGTTACCGTCATGTGATTGTTATCTGAATAATCATCGTCATCAAGGATGGATACCTCAAAATGTGATTCGGCAGCCAGTCTCGTAAACTCTTCTTCCGGATATTCCAGTTCAATAGTATCCGTATCACCCGTTGCCAGCTCACCGTTCCAGTCATACACAAGTTTCTGCTGCCCGCGAATACCGTACTCTATCCGTGCAGCAGTGACATCGTTGCTGCCTCCGTTACGGATCACTATTTCAGGCTTGAAACAAACAGGATTGAACCGTGCGTGCTCCACCCGTTCACTCGGTCGTATGATATCATGTACAGAGAGATCGTTGTCAAAATTATATGGACCATAGAAGATCATCTGGTGATTTACTATATATCTCAGGTCCGGAGCCTGCACAATGTCTCTCACGGAATAATCGATCGTAAATTCTCCGGCCGATATTTCCTCTGCGGTCAATTCGAAAAAATTGACCTGGCTGGGATCCCCGGGACACCAACCGGCACGATCCAGGAGCCACGTGCCGCCTTGCGGATACACGGGGATGTTACTGCATTCTTTCCAGACCCTGTAGGCCTCCCGACGGTCATTATTAATAGTCAAGCGGTGCATGAACGGTGTGAATTCACCCGTCTGCCCGTGACCTGTAATCACGCTCTTTATCCCTACATGCTCAGTATTGTCAGGTATTTTGACATTGCGGGGCTCAAAACGCAAGTTTTCATTGATGGGGTCTCCGGTCACCTGGAACTGCAGGGGCCAGATAGGTCTTATGTCTATGACTTCCCTTTCCGGGGTGCCTGTGATAAAATAAAAAGTGATCTGCATCTCTTCCTGGTTCTGTCCGCCCCCTATCAGGGCCATCCGCTTTTTACCCTTCAAAATGGGCGCATAATCGGTCAGATCGAAAGTCCATGTTTTGCCTTCCGGACCCAGGTCCAGGCCATTGCCATACGGTGTTACGAAGGACATGATCTCATAACGGACCGGCGAACTGGTCTCATAGACCAGGTTGCCCATGCCATCGTCTACCAGAACACTGTCTGTCCTGGTAGAGTCATAGATTATCGTATTACAACTATAATCCCATTCCCGACAACCGACATCTCCGTTGCCCACCGCAAGATCATGACAGCGCATGCCATATTTCATCAGAATCTTGTGATAGGTCTGTCCCGGATCATCAGGGAAGCGGAATACAGAGTCCCGGCTTTCGGATTCCCAGGTGAAAGTAGGTACGACAATGGTATCCTGTCCACAAAGGACTGTCGTGGTAATCATCCAAATAAAGAGAAAAATGTATGGTCTTTGCATCGTTTTTGATTCTTGTCGCATAATATTACTAAAGGATGAGACAATATGAGAAAGATAGTCACCCTGTGTTTTATAACAGCTTTGTTTTTTCAATGTGAAAAAAGTAAGGAGAGTCCGATCGCAGATCCCTACCAAATTATGGAATCTTGTCGGGAAAATGCATTGAAGGATGAAATCAGTATCAGATCCGGGCTTAGGGGAGACTGGACGCTGATCCATTTTGACTGCGGATTTTGCATCCCTCCGGATGAAATGCCCCAGGCTGAAATAACTTTTTCTCCGGATTCAGGACAACTGCGATGGCGTGAATCTCCGGGAGACACGCTGCAGGTCGTTGATTTCTCCTGGACCCTGGAGCCAAACCAAAATTCAAGCGGGCCTTCTTCTGTGTTCCAGCTTAAAACAAAGCCCTCTCACCCGGCTCTCAACTGCGATATATTCTGTTCGGATCACATGTTCTATGATGATACACCGTTTGATGGACTGCTGTTTTTGTATGAGAAGAACTGATACGATCTATTGAAATGATTTCTCGCAGAGGCGCAGAAAGAGAGAAAAAAATAGTGCTCTATCGGATCTGAAAAAGGCGAACAGAACTTTCGATCGTTTCATCTTTCGGCTGCACACAAGCTACTTGTCACCTGTCACCTGTCACTTGTCACTTGTCACTTGTCACTTGTCACTCGTTACTCGTTACTCGTTACTCGTTACTTGTCATCCGCATTATCTCTCATATCCTTCGGCGCTGTCCATGGCCAGATGGCCGCCAGGCCTTTTCTGATCGTTCGCTTGAAAGTGAAAGATGCCGTGTCCTCGGGATCTTTTAGCCTGTTGCGTTTTTTCATGTATTTGATGACACCACTTTCTATGACATGGTGCAGCGGGAACAGAACCGACAGGAGTAAGACCTTGGCGCCAAACATCGGGAGTGGCATGCCCTCCGTCGCATAGTGCAGTTCATGATCTATGGTCAGTATGACGAACTCAAAGATGCACAGTATGGTGAAGAAGGACATCATCTCGATGACCCATTCGGCTACCGGCATGGTAGAAAGCATCATCATAATGATGATGGCCAGAGCGAT
>JAWVZH010000174.1:0-5436 GCA_033722295.1 Saprospiraceae bacterium | reverse complement strand
CTCTTTAAAATGACCTTCAAAGAAAGATCGACTGGCTCTCCGATCTTTGGGGGTTCTGGCCAGGCGATTGTACATCAATAATCCACCAGGTGAGATGCTTCCCTTCAATGCTGTCAGAAATTCGCGTCGATGAAATTTTGCAGGAATGATATCATCAACAAACACATCCATACAGACCAGGTCAAACTGCCGTTCATTTTGCAAAATGAATTCATGGGCATCCGCTACAATTGTTTCGATATGACTTTCCAGTTGCGAGAGACAATATTTATTGGCGAGTTCTACTACTTCCTCATCGATCTCAACAGCAGTATAATGAAAAAAGCAATTGAATAAGTTTTCAAGCATATAGGGTATACTTCCCAGGCCAAGGCCAAGTATCAAAACTGTATCATAGTTCCTGTTGCCGATATCTACCTTCTTGAATGCATTTCGATAATTATCATAAAGGTCATCAAAGGAATATATCGCGTTTGGTGTGCACAGTTGGTGTCGACCACGTGAAAGGACCACATGCAGTTCCTCATTATGTTCACTTTCTCGTGATTCGAGATGAATGTCGGTGATATAGCTCAATAATTTCTTGAACAATGGACACACTTTATACGAGTCGGTCGAAGATCAATGTAATTTATCAATTCGAAAGAGGGATCAGCAAGTTAAGTAAAAATAGATATTCAGAGTTCGACTAATGGTCTAGCTACGTTCCCATTTCCTGAACTTGGAAGTTGAATCATAAACCTTTTGAAGGATCGTAACCTCCTTTTCATCCAAAGAGCGGTCTCTTCGAGCCATGACGATCTCTGCCGTTTCCAAAGCTTTATCCAGTTTATAAGTCATAAACCCCTGTTTGCCTCCCCAGGAAAATGAAGGGACGAAATTCCTTGGGAACCCTTCTCCAAAAATGTTGGCAGAGACACCAACTACGGTTCCAGTATTGAACATGGTATTGATGGCACACTTGGAGTGATCTCCCATGATGAGGCCGCAAAATCGCAACCCCGTATCCTCAAAACGCTCAGAGTCATAATTCCACGTTCGCACATTCGTGTAGTTGTTCTTCAGATTAGAATTATTGCTATCCGCACCAATATTGCACCATTCTCCTATTACTGAATTGCCAAGAAATCCATCGTGGGCTTTATTCGAGAAACCCTGAATCACGCAATTATTGACTTCACCCCCGACTTTACTATAAGGGCCGATGGTGGTTGCACCATAGATCTTGGCTCCCATTTTCAGGACGCTTCCCTCACCAAGTGAAAGCCCGCCTCTGACCATCGCACCATCCATGATAGTAGAATTCTTGCCGATATATATAGGGCCGGTATCACTGTTGAGTACGCAGTGCTCCAGTTGAACACCCTTTTCAACAAAAACATTATCACCATGAACGATCACATGGTCAGGCAGGGACTCGGAAGTTCGACCTTTTGTCAGCAGCTTGAAGTCCCTTCTAAGTTCTTCATCATTCTGAAGAAAGATATCCGATACATGATGTAATTTGACAAAATCATCCCGACTTATCTCGATTCCCGTTATCTCATCCAGAGAATCCTTCTGTACCAGGTTGTCAAACTGGACTTTGTCCAAATGTGCAGCTATAAGTGTGTCATCCCAAAGAAGCGCCTCATTGTGGTCGAGCTGAGAAATGAGTAAAGTCAGTTTTTCGTCCGGCAAGACGGTGCCGTTGATGATGTAGTTGTGTTCCTTTATCTCTATCGGATACTTTTCAGCCAGATACTCCTGAGTGATATAGGATGCTTTGGCATCCAAATGCTTTTCCCACTTTTCTCTGATGCTGAGAATGCCGACTCTTAACTCACTGACAGGCCGGGTAAAAGCGAGGGGCAGAAAATTGGCCCAACTGTCGTCGTCAAATAGTATGATGTTCTTCATAATCTACATCCTATTACGGCCAGGGGCACAAAAAAAGCCCCTCGAAAGGGGCCTCTTTGTTAATTTTCGGCTTCTTCTTCTTTCTTTTCCTCCGAGGCGCCTTTTCGTTTTGCGAATTTGGCGAATTTCTTGTTGAATTTATCAATCCTACCTGCAGTATCCACATATTTCATCTTTCCAGTGAAAAATGGATGTGATGCAGAGGAGATCTCCAGTTTTACCAAAGGATACTCATTTCCGTCTTCCCACTTGATCGTATCCTGAGCAGGCGCACAAGATTTGGTTAAAAACGCCCAATCACATGAGAAATCTTTGAAAACGACCGTTCTATATTCCTTTGGATGTATATCCTTTTTCATTTTTCCTGCTTTTTATGGCTTTATTGAACATTCCCAATTACTACAGCCCGGGAACGCTCATTAAAAACGGATGGCAAAGATAAAACATTTATCTTAAAATATAAACCCATCATCCACTAGTCATTCTTCCCGGCATAATTTATCACTATCCGATATTTAGACATCTATAAACGTCTATCTCATACTCAATGAAGTCGCCTAAGGTTTTGTTCATAAAAGGAAGCGTGGCTAAACACAATATTCTTGGCAAAAAGGGCGAAAAAGCTGCCATTGACCTCTTGATGGATCGTGGATACCGGATACTTGCGAAGAACTGGCGGTTTATGAGGGCTGAAATAGATATCATTGCCAAAACGGATAAAACACTGGTCATCATCGAGGTCAAAACCCGCTCGTCCGAATCTTTCGGTCAGCCTTCTGATTTTGTGGATTGGAAAAAGAGGCAATTATTGATCGATGCAGCGACAGAATATGCCATCAATCATAGTCACGACGGGGAAATCCGTTTCGACATAATCGGCGTGTTGGTACGGCCGGAAGGCGGGTTCAGAATAAGGCATATAGAGGATGCCTTTTACCCGGACATTCAGATATGACCAGAAACCGAAGGCTCACCTGCTACGATCCGCGTAATGAATCCTTATCGAATAATTCACCCCCCTTCAGTAAGAAATGCCTAATTTTCCGCCTTCAAATCAAAAAGGCCCAATATTATGATGGACGAACTGATCTCGAAATTTCCAGCTCAATTGACCGAAGCTCTGGAAATCGGTCAACGCGCCCAGCTGAATCATCACACGAATTCCATAAACAAGGTTTTCGTTGCCGGAATGGGTGGTTCCGGAATAGGTGCTGATTTTGTCGCTTCATTCGTTCGTGATGAATGCAAAGTACCTTATTTGGTAGGTAAGAGCTATGATATCCCTTCATATGTGGATGAGAACACACTGGCCATTGCTTCTTCCTATAGCGGTAATACCGAAGAAACATTGGTGGCATTTGAGCAAATGCTGAAGAGCGGAGCCAAGGTAGTGGTGATTTCTGGAGGAGGACAATTGATCGAAAAAGCAAAATCCCTGGGCCTGGACTTTATTCAGGTGCCCGGCGACTGGCCTTCCCCAAGAGCCTGTCTGGGGTATTCACTGGTACAACAATTATATGTGCTTTATCACCTCGATCTGATATCGAACAAAGCCATCAAAAGCGTTGAGAACAGTGTCAGGTTGCTTGAAAATGCCAGCGACGATATTAAGTCATCTGCAGAAAAAGCAGCACAGACGCTCTATCACAAGATGCCCATAATATATACTACAGACAGGATGGAACCTGTGGCCATCCGTTTTCGACAACAAGTGAACGAAAACAGTAAAATGCTCTGCTGGCACCATGTAATACCGGAAATGAATCATAATGAACTTGTAGGATGGCGCGATGTTGATGAAAAGCTGGCAGTTATCTACTTCAGGAGTGAGGATGATTACTATCGAAACAAGGTGAGAATAGAGATCAACAAGGAGATAATAGACAACTATACTCACACGATCATAGAATTCTTTGCCCAGGGCTCAGATCTTGTTGAGCAGAGCCTTTATCTCGTCCATCTCGGTGATTGGATCTCATTCTACCTCGCTGAGTTGCGAGGCATGGACGCTGTGGAAGTAAAGGTTATCGATCACTTGAAGAGCGAGCTGAAAAAGCATTGACCCCCTAATCGAAAGGTCTGATCTAATTCCTTGCAATAGGAGCGGCAACCAATTCTTCCGGAATACCAAATCCTGAAACCAGTGTCTCTGCCCTGTCCCTGAGCTGACTACACAATTTGGTCACCATACGTCTGATCGCCTTTGTTTTGGACGGTTGCATATACTCACTCTCCAGATACCATCCCTTATGCTCTTCTATAGTGGAAAGGGCATAAATCTGGTAGACCTGCTTCATGAGATCTCTTAATTGCCCCTCATTGATATTCGTATAAAACTTATAGAACGATTTTAATACTAATTTGTCTACATGAGCTTTCGCCAGGGTAATAAGGTGATTCTGGCACCTCAAGAATGCTTCTGAGGGATGCAGTCCTTTGCCGATATAATTCCTCATTCTCTGCGCTACCGAGTTAAGGAGTTTGTATTCGCGATATCGGAAAGCCTCGATATAAAGATCGGGGTCCAGGAGATGTGATGCATCTGTTCTTCGCGTGTTCACAGGGTTCATGTCTGTAAGGCGAATGGTGATATTTTTTGCCAGGTAACGCAAAACCGTAATAAATCCTTCATCGTGAAATTGCTTGCGCATGTCTGATAACAAGCCTTTGGCGACCAACTGAAGCAAGACCACATTATCACCTTCAAATGTTGTGAAAATATCTGTATCTGCTTTTAGATCTGCAAATTGGTTTTCGGCCAGGTAGCCCTTGCCACCGCAGGCCTCACGACACTCCTGGATTGTCCTGGTGGCATTCCAACTCGTCATTGCCTTGAGTCCCGCAGCCCTGGACTCCACCTCTCGTCGGTCTTCCTTATCCAAAGAACCTGCATACTCCGCCGTCAACTCTTTCATTGCTGCGTCATAGGCATAGGCACGGGCGATCAAGGGAAGCAATCGACGTTGATGAGAAGGATAATCCAGCAATAAGGACTCCTCTTCTCCAGGAACAGCTTCAAACTGCCGACGTCTCAGAGCGTATCTGGTGGCAATGGTCAATGCCTTTTTCGCAGCACTTACACCCGCCCACGCCACACTCACCCTTCCAGCTACCAGGGCACTCAGCATCGTAAAGAATCGCCTGTCATCACCTTCAATGGGACTTTTATATTGATTGTCTTCTATCGTACCATACCTGTCCAGCAAGGCCTCCGAACTGACGCTGACATTGTCGAACCAGATCTTGCCATTATCTATACCGTTCAAGCCCATCTTGTAGCCATTGTCTTCCACGCGAACTCCCTTCATCAATTCATGCCGATCATTTCGAATTCGAACGATAACAGCATGGATCCCATGTTCTTCGCCATTAACAAGCAATTGTCCGAAGACGACCGCATGAGTACTGTGCAAGGCATTGCCTATATACTCCTTGCCTGCATTCATGTGAGGAGTATTGACGGTAATAGTCTTATCCGTGGCATCATATGTCAATGTCGTCTCCAATCCTTTGACATTCGAACCATGATCCGTCTCG
>JAWVZH010000173.1:0-5568 GCA_033722295.1 Saprospiraceae bacterium | reverse complement strand
GAAATGGAGTTCAAGCTGCACGATGTGGAAATTCAGTCCAAATCAGATACCATGTGCGTGGCGATAGTCGAGCATGACAGCAAGAACCATAATGATAACAGATATCAGCCACAGCGTTCTAAACAACGGTACACCTGGCGCCCGACCAACGGCCAATGGAAGATCCATAAAATGGAGGTGATAGGGTCTACTCCCATCAACTTTAAGTGATCAAAAGTGCCATTCAAGGCTGATGTCCAGGGTTCGAGGAAGCAGATTGATCTCTGATCCAACAATGTAATCGTCATCTCCGGTACGCTGAGGTTCCAGATTATAGAGATATTGTACCTGGTCGCTATTCTTGCGGTCCAGCAGATTATAGATCGAAATGCCCGCATGGAAATCCTGACCCCATAGCTTGAAGTTATAATCCACTGCCAGATCAACCCTGAAATAATCTGGCAACCTTTCTATCCTTTCCTCAACCTCCAAATTCCGGATGTCTCTGTTCTTGATCTCCAAAGAGGACACAAATGGATATCCAGAACCATAGACCAGGGCGTTTCCTATCGTCCAGTTACCGAAATTGAAGGCATTTACTAGGCTTAATTCATGGCGACGGTCATTTGAGGCGGGAAAGGGTTCTCCATTATCAATAACCGGGACACTGATCGTGTTCTTGCTCAACGTGTAAGCAAGTGTGGCGTTGTACCTTTCAGCCTGATATCTGAAATAGGTGTTAATGCCTGTATACTTGCCGGATCCGTTAAAGATTCTGGAGTTTCTGGCCATAGGTTTGTTGGTGTCATTAAAGCCATTGACCGACCACATTTGTATCAGTTCATTCGAAGTTCGTTTCCTGTAGAATTCCAGGTTGAACAGGAACCGGTCAAGACTGTATTGTACTGAAATATTGGAATGGAAAGATTTCAAAACCCTGATACCATTATCGGCCAGCCCCCAAAGGTCATGAGATTTTCCAAATCGGTCCACATATGTTATGGTCCTCAGGAACTGGTTGTACACTCCCCCTGATATATCGAACAGCCAGTTTTCTCCAGCTTTATACGTGATTGAGGCTCTGGGTGATAGATAGGTCTGACCTGTTGGACTGTAGGAGTTCAGTCTTACCCCGAAACTCAGATCGATATCTGAACTGACCGGGAATGTATAACCTCCGAATATTGATATGTTGACGGCCGTATCTCTGCGATCTACGGGTATCGTATCCTCGGTGATCACGATCAGGTCCGTTCGGTGAGATTCCAGATCAAAGCCCGCGATCACCTCATGATCCTCAAATACTGTAAACTCATTGGCCCATTTTAATGCCACGCCCGCAACGGTATTATTCAGATCATTCATAAGCTTGATGCTGTCACTAAAAACTCTATTCTCAAATTTCAGTGAGGTGAGAATATTTTGTCTCATAGAATATTCTGTAGCAGATAGGTCCAGTTCGAAGTTCCAATCCTCAGAGACCGACTGATCGTAACTGAGGTTCAAACCGGTATTATCCCACTCGAGTGACTCATTATACTTTTCAGTGAAAAGGCCAGATTGATTGTTGATCATACCTGGATACCGAAGTCTGTAATCGGTGTCGGACTCATCTCTGGCTCGATACAGGGTGGCTGAAATACTGCTGCGCTCGCCCGGCCGCCATTGCCATTTTAACTGTGAGTCATTGAATCTGAAGAATGGGACGACCTCATTCAGTGACCGGCGTCCATTTTCAATATTTCGAGGTGTTTCCGTATTGCTAAAAAGTACGTCATAGATATCGTCGTCTGATATATCCCCGTTCGTGAATCGTGTAGAGATCAGAATGCCCGAATTCTTAGTTAACTTTGTTTCCAGATTAAATATCGAATAAAGGGAATGTATTCCTAGCTGTCCGTTTAGGTCGGCCCCTGCGGGTTGCTTGAGGCGCATATCTACCACACCTGACGTACGTCCACCATATTTTAGAGGGAAATCCGACAGATAGACATTAGTCGAGTCAATAGTGTTGGCATCAAAAGCACTGAAGATCCCGAAGAAGTGATCGATATTAAAGAACTCGATACCGTCCAGGAGATACAGGCTCTCATTCTCATCGCCACCTCTCACGCTAAGTCCGGCGGACAAATCGCTTGTGGCAGATATTCCAGGAAGCAACTGAAGTTCACGCAACAGATCCTTGACACCGGGACTCGCCAATGGAACATTCTTCATGTATCTTTTTCGTCGGTGTCCTGATGAAAATGTAGTCGTTTGTATGAGAGGAAGTCGTTGAGTGATCACAACCTCCGATAATTCGTAAGGCTGGTTTTTCATAGTGACAAACAGTGAATGTTCCTTATGTGACCAGACCACAGTTTGATCTGAATACCCCATGTATTTGACCTTAAGCAATCCCGATGGTGGCGCGTCGAGCAACCTCAATTTAAAGCGTCCTTGTTGATCCGTGTAGGCTGTTCTTCTAGAAGCTGAATCATATATCGTCGCCCAGGCAAGGGGTAATTGCGTATCGGCGCTGACAATGCGTCCTTCGATCGTCAGATCTGCGCCTTCATTTGCAGCCATTGATTTGCGGATCAATATCTCGTTATCCTGAATGAATTGAAACTCCAGGCCCGAGTTTTCCAGTACATCTCTCAAGGCATCATCGATACTTAGATCATTGAGGTAACGGTGTACGAACAGATCGGCAATGTCATGGGCTTCATATGCTATCAGGCAGTTATATTTATCTTCGAAGACCTCAATGACTTCCAGCATAGGCCTGTTCAGAAATATCTCGTTGACCCTCATGCTGTCACGGGCGGTAATATCACTCTGGCCAAAGGAGAAAATGATGGCAAAGAGTTCAATCAGGCTTATTGCAACTGGTCTGATCATTCGGTATCTTGAGAGATGGTAACCTCTTTTCCATTAATATCAAAATTAAGTCTCAGTGGCCAACAGATGGCCTGAAGTGCTTCAGAAAGATTCTTCCTCATGAAAAATCCGCTATAACGACGGCCTTCATCGACACCCTGAGTGATAACATTAACGTCAAATTGGCGCTCTATCTCATCAAATACACGCGATAATTTGGCATCCTGGTATAAGAAGTAACCTTTCATCCAGGTTTTTTGAGGGTCAACCTGGAAATTGGATTTGATCAAGCCTGAGGCCAGAAGTTGGGCTTTTTGTCCAGGCTCCAGCAGGACCACCTGGCCTTCAGCCCTAACGCGTACTTTACCAGAATGGCATTGCACCAGAAAGACCTGTCCCCTGTCAAAGACATTGAAGCTTGTACCTAAAACCTCAACGAGTCCCTGATCGGTCTTGACTGCGAACTTCTCTCCTTTGGCCACTTCAAAAAAGGCTTCGCCCTGCAGTATGACCTCTCTTTTGTCTTCCCAGTTCTTGGTAGGGAAGAAGAGCTGACTTTCGGCGTTAAGGTTGACCATGGAGCCGTCAGGCAATTCTACTGACCTCGTTTCTGCCACATGTGTGGACGCGCTTTCCAGGCGTGGCGAGCTCATCCACCACAAACTCAGCCCTATCAACAAGGCAAGAGTAGCTGCAATACCGATTCGGTAAGAATTGAGCCAACGTACCTTCGCGGGTTTATCAGATGCCACATCTGTAGTTTTTGCATCGATCTTGGCCCATAGTGTCTCCAGCCTTTCCGGCTTGACCGCTGTTTTCTGAAATCCGATAGACCTTACCAGGTCACGCGCGGGATCGATCCATTCTAGATCTCCCTGTTCTACTAATGCCTGATACCAATCTCCCTTCGGATCGGATTCTCCTGACTTCACCCATAGGATAAATTCGAGATCGGCGGCAAGTGCTTCTATGTTTTGATATGTCTTTTTAGTATCCAATTTTTTTTGTGATTCACCTTAATAATCCCAATCGATCAGCTTTGTAACCCATTGCATGTATAAAATAATCCAAATCATGAGATGTTTTTTAAGGCTCTTAAGGGCTTTGAACAGCATATTGCGAGCCCCCTGATAGGTGATGCCCATGATCTCGCATATTTCATCGTAATCCTTATCCTGGTAATACCTAAGATAAATGACCTCCCTTTGCCGGGCGGATATCTCAGCTAAAGCGACTTTGAATTTTTCCTTTTGTTCTGCATCCATTTCCTTTTTGATCATGAGATCTTCAAAGGTTGCTTCTTTTTCACCGTCCTCCTTGCGCAGTTCAACAGGGTCTACAGCTATCGATTTCTTATCACCATATTTATAGATGGCACGTCTTAGAGAGGCCAGGAGGTAGTTTCTAATTGAGTCTGTATCACCCAGTGATTCGCGTCGTTCCCAGATGGTGATGAAAAGGTTTTGGATACAATCTTCTACAATTGTGCTGTCACCACAGATCTTGATACCATAGCGCAGCATGACCTCCGCATGTTCGCGATAGATCTGCTCCAGGGCATTTTTATTGCCACTTTTCAGTTCGGTCCACAACTCCAAGGCATCTTGTTTTCAGATGGATTGTAAATGTACATTTTTGATGGCGTAAAGGCACATTAGCTCGTCAGCGCATTTCTGCTTTCACCATGAAACTGCATAGACTGGATGTTTCAGGAGACTTCATTGAGCTGCTACCATAAAAAGCGAAACACGATCGCTAATGAAAGACTTTTCAAGAAAAATTGCTCAATCCGGTTACAAATCTGCATCGTTCTTCTTTCATAATTGTAAACGCTTTATGTAATCATCTAAAAAATTAAAGATCATGAAACAACTAGTTTGGAGAATGCCATTACTCGCACTTTTAGCAAGTGCATTTATCATCTCTTGTTCAGACAGTAGCAGCGACCTGGTCGACTATCCCGAAGTGGACTATGAGGACATCCTCGACCTGAGGACTGACGATGTGGATGCTGACATCGATGAACTCAGCGCTGAGTTTCTTACCTATGACAACGGACTCAGGGGGCGATGTATCACACTGGTCTTTCCGGTAACTCTTGTCTATCCTGATGGCACTACACAGGAAGCCGGATCCCTGGAGGAGCTCAAAGACCTACTTAAAGAATGGAAAGCCAATTCTGAACCCGGCGATGGTCGGCCTCATCTGCAATTGCCATTCGAGGTTGAAACCAAGGATGGTGAGATCGTAACTGTCGAGTCTAAAGAAGATCTTCTAGCTCTAAAAAAGGACTGTGTGAGAGATCATAAAAGAAGAGTATTGAAAAGATGTTTCGAGCTTGTCTATCCTGTCAATGTCGTTCTGCCTAACGGTGATGTCATCGAGATCGAGAGCAAGGAGCAAATGATGACTTTCCTTCACAGATGGAAGAAGGCCCACCGGGGTGCGGACCACCGCCCACGGATCGAGTTGCCTTTCGAAGTTGAACTGGAAGATGGCACTATCTATGAGATCAATTCCAGAGAAGATCTCAAAAAAGCCCTGGAAGACTGTAGAGACTGATCGTGTCCTTTCTTAAACACCTTGAATGCCGGATCATCACGTCCGGCATTTTTTTATTTCAAACATAATTGAACGATTCCCTGCAACAATCTCCTTCAATTTGTATTTAGTTTAGAAATTTGCGCGGAATTGCGGTTTATGACAAAGTCGATATCCAAAATAACT
>JAWVZH010000172.1:0-5577 GCA_033722295.1 Saprospiraceae bacterium | reverse complement strand
CTATGGGCCCGAAGACAGTGGACAGTAATCAGTAGCAGTCCACAGTATTTTTTGCGCAACTTCCTTGGTTTTGGGTGACTTCCCATAGCGAAGTTGCTGAGTGCCGAATTACGCCAAAGGCGAATTCGACATCCTCGAGTTCCGACTTGTCGGAACTGCGGGACTATGGGCCCGAAGACAGTGGACAGTAATCAGTAGCAGTCCACAGTATTTATATGCGCAACTTACTTGGTTTGGTTTCTCCCCATGGCCATGTTGCGGATTGCTCGAATCGCGCCGAATGATCTCAACCGTCCTAGAATTCCGACTTTTCGAAACCTTGTGACTGAAAGATCCCTGAGCTGCGCTTTGAGCAGCACAAATGTAGGACTTTCACCCCTTATGTGCAACAAGTTGTGGCCCTCCACTGACAGTGACATGCCGGTGCCCCCTGTTCTGACTTCTGTAAATTAAATTGCTTTATTTCTGCCCGACTAGAATGATGCCTTGATCTTGGCCAGGTGATGAAAACTATGCCTCAGGGCATGATCCTCGATAAAGAATTGAGCGGTCAGCGGGGCATCATAATTTAGCGATACCGTCGCCGAATTATCGAGGTCGGCATCCGTAAATGTTCTGACCACCTCAGCAGCGGCCGTGCTGTTCTGCCTGAGCAAGGCCAGGGTTTCTTCCTTGCCAACATTCGCATTTTCACGGGCATGATCGGCATTCATCTGGTCGATCGCCTCTTTCGTGGCACCTTCGATGGCCTTGCCGGAAGCTAAAACCTGCGCCAGCTCAACCTCCAACGGATAGACACTTGCCACGTGATGCACAACGACTCCAACGGTCCTTCCGTCAGCGATGACCGGTTTGTTCCAGTCTTCGTCAGACAGATTCTCTGAGAACGCGGCGAGCCGTTCAGCTCCCTGTAGGATTCGCTCCGCCAGTGCTATGGCCCTCGGGCTGGATTTTTTGTTTGATTGGTTCATGATCTTTGTTTTTTAAGAGGTTTTCTTAATGGAAAAATCGAAGACGTCAGGCCTGGAATAATGACCTGCCACGTCAAACATCCGCTTGGCTTCAATGATCGTTCGAAGATCGATGTCCGCATACAGGATCCCTTCCTCGGCCTCCAGGGGACCTGAAAGGACCTGGCCTTTCGGGTCTATAATGCAACTGTTGCCGGGATTGATCCAGTCCTTTCCTTCGGGATACAGGCTCTTGAATCCATATTCATCGGGAATGTCCCCCATCCGGATGGCCATGCACGTGCTTACCACAAATAATCCGCCTTCCCTGGCAATGTGCTGCATGGACTGAAACCAGTTCTTGCTCTTGTCCCAGGTGGGTGAAGCCAGTATCTGTGCGCCTGCCTCGTAAACGGCATTTCTCGCCAGTGGCATATAGTTTTCCCAGCAGATCAAACCGGCGACCTTTCCCGCCGGGGTATCGTAGGACCTGAAGGTAGAACCGTCGCCTCGAGACCAGATCAACCGCTCTCCCCCTGTGGGGATGAGCTTTCTGTGCTTGCCCGCGATCTTTCCTTTTTCATCGATGAAGAGCAGACTGTTGAAAAGGCTGGCGCCACTTGTTTCAGAATTTCTTTCGTTCATGCCCATGACCACGCTGACCTGAGCTTCTCTGGCTGCTTCGCAAAGTCTGTCGGTCGATCCGTCCGGCACGGTCACGGCATTCTCAACCAGTTGAGCATACAGCTCATTCAATTCCGCACCCTTGCTGTTGGCGATAAGCCATACCCAATCGGGATACCCTGAGATGAAGGCTTCAGGGAAGACTATGAGACCGGCGCCATTTTTTCCTGCTTCGAGTATCGCCTCGCAGGCCTTGTCCACGGTCTTTTCTTTATTGAGGAAAACCGGTGTAAGTTGCGCTGCGGCTATCCTGGATCTTTTCTCCGTCATTTTTATTGATTTTAATTTCTCTTTTACAAATGTCCCGGATTGGTATTTATTCCGATATCACGATCGACCCAATATCTGTAAATATCGAACCAGTGCCGGCGTCATCTTCAGGCCAGTAATCGGGAATAGGCCGATGGAGTAATGCCAAATCGCCTTCTGAAGACCTGCGTGAAATATGCGGGGCTGTTGAATCCTGAGCCATAGGCCACCTCAGACATCGTGGCACGCTTACGACTTATCATATCAAGGGCGTTCTGAAGGCGTGATTCCTGTATGAGTTGATTGGGAGAGAACCCCGTGAGCGCCTTGATCTTCCGGTTGGCCTTGGATTTGCTCAGGCCCAAAGCGGTAAACAGGTCTGCACTGCTGAATTCTGATCGGGTAAAATTCATTTTGACGGCATCGGAAAGTGTCATGAATAATGACAGATCTTCACTGTCGAGAGGAATATATTTGAAATGAACACCTTTCTGATCCGGAGATTCTTTTGCCGACAGGGTGATGGTTTCTGTGTCCAGGTAGATGTTCATGTTCAGACCGAGAGAACAAATGCCGTTGACCCTTCTTTTTGTCTCTTCAAAGAACACTTTCCCTTTTTCATCGACAGGCCTGCCGCTGACAACGGCCATATTGAACTGCACTTCCGATTCTGCATCTTCCAGCATGTCCTTGATCGATGCGGCGCAGCATATGGCGTCATGTGCGGACACAAAGGAGGCCATGATCTGGTGGTTCGGTTCGAGTACCAGGGTGCCATTGAAATTTTTGATCAGGCCATTAGCTTTATTAAAATAATCTTTCTTGCTTTTTTGAATGCATATGATATTCGCGAGGAGAATAGACCTGTAGCCGGTGTCGAGTGTGCCATTATCTGTTCTGGCCAGATCATCCACATCTGTGCCCTGTCCCATGTAGAGATTGTACTCGTCGTCGGAAACTTCGATGATGTTGCACGCTGTATTGCCATGAGACATCAGGTGAACCTGATGACAGGCCTCTCTGTCCGGACCTTGCATCAGGCAAAAAATGGTTTTGGCGTCTTCGTTGACCCAGTATTTCAATTGTTTTACTCCATATTTGTCCTGAATGGCAAGGTCTTCCATATGAGCTTTTACGACATCTTCTGCCGAGAATTCTTTGGAATCGACGATATGGATATCCATGTATAAAGGCATAGTACGTGGTTTGTGCGGTGTTTACAGTTTTCTATGACGTAATGTCAGGACTCTTCGTGCCTTCATGGTAATTCCTCAAATTACGGACTTATATCGATACGTGGCAGAGTTCGCAGGTTCTGTCGGTTGATAATTCCCGATTCTAATACCTGATTACTATTCATTATCTTTCCCTTCGGTCACACGTATTCCTCCCTCGGAGAAAAATGCAGAAAACACAATGAAAACAAAGTTGGTCTCGTGGTTATTGATCTTGGCTCCTTCATTGCTGATCGCCCAGCCCGGCAGGGATTCGCTGCTCATCATATGGGATGACACGACCCTCACAGACTCTATCCGGGTCGAGGCCTACAGAACCTACTTGGTCGACAATCATCTGATGACCAATCCCGATACCACCTTTTTGATGGCTCAAGATCTTATATCTTATGCCAACGAACACGATTATCCGCGGGCTGAAGCAATCGGTCTGAATGCTCAGGGTGTGACTTACAGCATCAAAGGAGATTATATGAAGGCCCTCAAGGCATTTACAGAAAGCCGCGAGGTGTTTCAACGCATGGGCGACATAGAGGGCGTTTCACACTGTACGAACAATATCGGACTTATCTACATGTACCAGGATTCCCATGCTGAAGCACTTGACCATTTCCTCCAAAGTCTGGAGGTTAGGGAAGAAATGGGAGATCGGGATGCTATCGCGTCTTCAATGATGAATATCGGAGCGATCTATTTTCTTCAGGGAAAGCTGGATAAGGCCCTCGAATATCAGGAGAAAAGTCTGAGGATAAGTGAGGAGCTGAACCTGGACATCGGAACTGCCGGCTCGCTTCATAACATAGGAAATGTATATCAGGAACAGGGTAGATATGCTGACGCTCTTGATAAATATTTTGAGAGTCTCAGGATAGTAGAAAAGGTGGGAGACAAGGCTGGGGTCGTCAATAACCTGAATTATATAGGCCAGGTGTATCATCTTCTCGGAAAGAATGATAAAGCCGTAACGTATTGTGATCAGGCATTTGATTTGGCCGAAAAGATCGGAACACTTGATTTTCAGAAAGTCGCATGCGAATGTCTGTATGACGCCTACAAGGATCTGGGTAGAAGCGATAAGGCCATTGCTATGAACGACAAGATCAGGGAGATCGATCAAACACTGGAACCGGAAAAAGTTCTGCTTGAGCTCCAGAAAGTGGAATTTGAGAAGAGCATGCTCGAGGACAGTATCCGGAAAGCCGAAGAGACTCGATTGGTGAAAGAACAACACGAGGAGGAAGTGCGAAGTAAGGAAATGGCGAGGAATATAGGATTTGGCGTGGGTATAATTTTTATTCTTATGGCTGGAGGCCTCTACAGCAGGATGAGATACATACGAAAGACCAGGTCGATCATCGAAAAGGAAAGAGACCGCTCGGACAACCTGCTCCTGAATATACTGCCCAGAGAGATCGCCCAGGAACTAAAAGAGAACGGACAGGCCAGGGCACGGGATTACGAAATGGTTTCCATTTTGTTTACAGATTTCAAAAGCTTTACGGAGCATTCGGCAAAATTGACGGCGTCGGAGCTGGTCGATGAGATCAATGAGTGCTTCAGGGAGTTTGACATGATCATCGAAAAATTTGGAATTGAGAAGATAAAAACTATCGGGGATGCCTACATGGCGGCTGGTGGCTTGCCCGTACCCGAGGATGATTCGGTAAAGAAGACGGTGCTCGCGGCTCTGGAATTACAGAACTTCGTTATCAAGAGGAAAAAAGAACGGGAAGCTGAGAACAAAATATCCTTCGAGATGCGTGTAGGTGTACATACCGGACCTGTGGTCGCGGGGATCGTGGGTGTAAAGAAATTCCAGTACGACATCTGGGGTGATACTGTGAATACAGCCAGCCGACTGGAGAGCAGCGGCAAGGTCGGCCGCGTCAATATAAGCCAGGTGACCTATGAAGCCATAAAAGATGATCCGGAATTTAAATTCGAGCATAGAGGAAGAATAGAGGTGAAAGGAAAGGGTGAAATGGATATGTGGTTTGTGGATCTGGCGTGAGTATGAAAGCCGCTCACTTCTTTGATCATCATAGTGCGTTCGTGCCTTGAGAGGTTTTGATCGATTTGATTTTCAAAACTATACCTTCATTCGTGACCACTGGAAATGGATCTGGAAGCTCACAGCCTGGATCATCAGGGCTGTACCATCAATTTTCAATACAACAGTTATTATTCCGATATGAGTGACTGGTATCAGCCATGTTCACAAACCACCGTGGAGACACCCAGTGATTTTTTTCATTATTCATCAGCATAAAAAATTTCAAGAATTTTGGGTCTTTCTTTAGCTTGTTCAACTTTGCCAGGATAGGGTGTCTTGGTTGATCCGAACGGATTTTTATTCTGTCTATCTTGTAATTTTACCGGTGCACTATCCTATATTTTCAATATGACCCCTCAAGGCAACAAATTGAAGTTCAAACGCCTGGGTATCGACACCCAGCATG
>JAWVZH010000171.1:0-5612 GCA_033722295.1 Saprospiraceae bacterium | reverse complement strand
TGCTGGGCAGATTAGAGAAGGCAAGCTGGATGTTAGACGCCTGGTTGGCCAAGAAAAAAGATCACGCCCATACTTCATAAGAGTAAATATTGGTCACCATGCACTGTCATGGTGACCTTTTTTTTTTAACTAAAACCTGAATTGTGAGCATATTTAATCGTAATACGATATACGAAGGGATCCTTGCAGGAGTGCTAATATCTCTGTTTTTGGGAACACTCAGTGTGGCAGGTGATTATGGTGGTGAAGTAATAAAATATTTCAAGTTCTTATTTCTATTCGCTATAGTGGCCTATGCGCTATACAGAGTCAAGAAGGTCACAGAAGGTAGCGAGTTTCTTGTAGCCTCCATATCTAAAGGATTTGGAATATCGGTGATCGGTGGCTTTATAGTGACTGTTGTGAATTTTGTATTGTTTTTGATTAACCCTGATTTCAGTATTCAGAAATATACATTGATACCTACTACACCTGGGCAGGTACATTTGGTCAACTTATTGTTGATGATCGAATTTGTGATCGCAGGACTGCTTTCTGCTTTTATTATGTTCCAGGGATTGAAATACAGAAATATAGAATAAAATAATTTTAAATATGAATTATAAGTTTTGGATAAATATAGTTTTAGCTATCTCACTGGCGGGATTGTTGACCGCTCAGGATGAGGTGAACGATTTTCGTGGTTTACAATGGGGGGAAAACCTGAGTGAAGCCACATTTGATCACAATGACAACCCCAATTTTATATATAAAGGTGACATAGCTGGCAACAAAACGTACGCTCTTGAGGATGAGGATCTGACGTTGGGTACAGTAGAGTTGAGGAGCATCCGATATCATTTCAACGAGTTTGGCAATTTTACCAGACTCATCCTCCAGGGACACGAAGATTACAATGAGGACATGGAAAGTATTCTGTTGAATCGTCTTGGACCACCAACGGACGCACTTCTAAGGGAGTACGCAGCAGTTCGTGTCTGGGAGGAAGATAATGTGACCGTTGTATTCAGATCTCATCTGAGTAAAGATTTTACGGTCGACTTCAGAAGTAAGATCGATCTGATGGATAAAATGAAGAAAAATGCTAATGTCGATGACTTCTAGCATGAGTTTCACTTGTGTCGGAGGTTAACGTCATTTCAACAAGAGTCTTTGTGAAGTTTGACGCCTGATGTTGTTATATTAATGACATTTGCGATCTTCACAAAGACTTTCTTATACAGGACGAATGAGTTTAATGCGCGATCGGTTCTATTGGCTGGCTACGACCATAATAGTCCTTTATGTACTCTATATCGGAAAGGTCGTCATCTTTCCCCTGATACTGAGTACGATCCTGGCGGTAATGTTCAATAGACCGATTCGTTGGCTACAAAAGGCATTGAGGTGGCATGCAGTGGCATTTCTGGTATTCTGCTTGATCCTGGTCAGTATTATGGGTTTCGGATTCTACCTTTTCGGAGAAGAGGTTTCTAATCTATTTTCCGAGATCGACTCAGCCAATTATAGTTGGAAGAAGTTTGAGACCCGTCTTGAACAGATTTTCAAGAGTGTTGGGATTTGGGACGGCGAGTGGCAGAATACCTTAGCCAATCAACTGAATGAGATCGCTTCCGACCTTTCCTCATTTTTGGGATCAATGATTTCCTCAGGTACCAATTTCGTCATCGGTGTGATCCTGACTGTCGTATTCACCTTTTTCATATCAATGTACTATGAGTCGGTCAAGGGTCTTTTGAACGCTGAACTTGAAAAGCCGGAGCGAAAGATGCTTCGGATAGTTACGGATGAACTGCCAAACATGATCCGTAATTATTTCAAAGGTCTCGGGATCGTCATGATCATTCTTGCTGTTGCCAATTCCCTGTTGTTCTGGATCGCAGGACTGGACTATCCATGGGTGTGGGGCGTGCTCGTAGGGGCACTTACTATTATTCCATATATTGGTACAACGATAGCACTTCTCTTACCATTATCATATAGTTTTCTAACCGCGCCCTCTTTTACTCAACCCATTGTGATCTTACTTGGATTTGCGGTCATTCAGCAGATCGAAGGGAATTTGCTCACTCCAAAGATCGTCGGAGAACATGTAAACCTTAATGCTTTCACAGCCCTCATTTGCACGATCATAGGGGGTTTGTTCTGGGGCATTGCAGGAGCTGTGATCGCCATACCTACAGCAGGTGCTCTCAGACTTGTTCTCACCCGGTGGGAAGGAATGGAGGTCATTGCCAAGCTAATGGGTGAAGAAGTGCACGACTACGGAGATGATAGAGACTAACATTTTCTTTTAATGAAATGTCTTATCCTTAAATAGTTAATTCACTAAAAGGACCTATCAACAAATACTTGTTATGCTCAATGACGTAAACCGCTTCATAGAAGATATACTGGGCTCCACGGAAGATGTGCAGGAGTCGATTGAACTAAGAAAGAAACTCATCCAGCTTCAGATCACCCAGAGTATAGCGCGGTTGACCAGTTGGTTGAGCGTTAGTCTCATCGCCATTTTCATTTTCTTCAGCATGTTGTTTTTTGTAATGGTTGCACTGGCAATATGGTTGGGGCAATATATGAATGATTACGCATTGGCCTTTCTCGTGGTCGCTGTAGTATATGCCATTATAGGTCTTATCGGATTCTTATTTGCGCGAAACAAACTAAAGGACTGGACGACAAATTATATAATCAAATTTATGTTGACCTAATTATGAACAGCAAAGAGATCAATAATTACGAAGATCTACAAGAATCGATCGAATCACTGAGAACTGAAATAGACAAGCGTGATCAAAAATTAAAGTCACGCGTCGATAAAATAGGTGAAGATGCCCGTGAAGTTTTGGTCAAGAAGATCATCATACCTGTAGGTGTCGCCGGGATAGCGATGCTTGCCGCCAAACTATTTTTCTCAGAAAATGGACGAGCAGAGGGCGCCAAAAAAGCAGACACCGACGCCCATAGCAGTGAGGCTAAGGATGGAAATATGAACCAGGGCGTATTCTCGGACCGCAACATTGATGCGATGGCCAGGATAGCTAAAGCCGTGTTACCTTTGATACTTTCTGTAATTCTCAAGCGAGAAGTAGAAGAAATTGAGGATGAAGCCTGATCGAACTAAAGCATTATATAAAAAAAGCTGTCTCCGAAAAGACAGCTTTTTTATTTTTTAAAGTATGTGAAAGATAATATTACATCTCCTCACCACTTTCTTTGCCTTCATCACCACTCAGCTCCTGATCGACCTTGTTGAGCATTTTTTCGGTGTTGGATACAAACTGTTTCCAGTTGTCTTTCATTTTGTCAGCTCCTGCTTCCATTCTTTTGTCGATCTTCTTCTGCCATTCCTGAAGCTGCATTTTTCGTTCCTTGAGCTGGGCAGACATTTCTTCACCGGCATCTTCCATTTGAGCATCGATGTCATCGATGGCTTCATCGATCCGGGAGTCATACACCCCGAGCTGATCTTTAAGGCTTTCCCAGGCTTGAGAGGCCTCCTGACTCATCGTTTCAGCAGCTTCTTCCATCTTGTCACCTGCCTTCTCCATTTTGTCTTCTGCTGACTCGTTAGACCCGCAGGCTACTAGTCCGGCAGTTAGAAATAAAATCCATAGATATTTCATAATTATTAATTTTTATTGGTTTATCAATTAGATTGTTTCAATGCGCTTGATATATCATCGCTTAATTCCTTATTCCTCATTTCAAGGGTCCTTATAGGGAAAGGAATATTAATATCGTTTTTATCGAATGCTTCTTTAATGGTCATAATGGCTTCCGACCGGGCGCCCAGAATGGTGAAGTTCTCTCTTGCTTCTACCCAAAATCGAAGGACAAAATTGATAGAGCTGTTTCCGAATTCTGTAAAGAAGAACTCTATATCCTTGTCCGGATCCTGAGGGAATCTTTCTTCTACTGCTTCAATAGCGACTTCTTTTACCTTTCTCAGATCAGATTCATACCCTACACCACATTCTATTATTGTTCTGATGCGCTGAGTAAGGGCATAATTTTTAAAAGGATTTTCAAGTATTTCGTTATTGGGTATCATGACGATGTTATTGTCCGCCTCGCGGATCATTGTTTGGCGTAGTGTGATCTTCTCAACTGTACCGCGGTATCCGTTAGTTTCAATATAGTCTCCAATATTGATCACCTTTTTTATGGATAAAACGATTCCGGAAAAGGTATTGGATAAAGTTCCCTGGAGGGCCAGACCAACAGCCAGACCGGCGACACCAGCACCTGCGAGTAATGATTTGAGGGCAGTGTCGAGATTCATGATCTCCAAAGCGAGCAAGAACCCAAGAGCAACGAAGAGAATGGCAAACGACCTGACCACAAGATGTTTGATAGAGTCGTCTTTAACGAACTTTTTCAGTGGCCGGCGAATAATGAACTGGGTCTTCCTGGATATCCAAACAAATAGGACAAAGACGACGATGGCCAATACTATGTTTGGCAAATTCATGATAAGTGTGTCTACCCATCCCTGCATCTGGGAAAGCATATCTTCCCAGGAATTGGAGAACTGCTCTTTCATGTATACACGATGTTTTGCTAGTTAGACAACTCAAGTCCGATAAAAAGTTCAAGAAGAGCTCCAAACCTGTAATAATCTAATCTTTGGTTGTTGGATGATACATATATGGTCCAGCAACTAATGTATCGTCAATGATGTCATATATTGTGATTTGTACATCATAATAAACTATAAGAACACGTATAATATTCAGTAAATGGGATTGTTGGGGAATATTATCAAGGGCGCATTGAACATTACCTCCGAGTTTGATCTGGATCTTAAGAATGATGAAAAGAAGCAGCTAGCAATGTTGAGCCAATTGCTGACTAAAGCTCAAAACACGGCTTTTGGCAAGTTCTATGACTTTCAATCTGTCCTCCACCAGGGAGATTTAGGGGGTACTTACCGCAAACACGTACCGATATTTGAGTACAACGAAATGTATGACCGATGGTGGCAACAACAATTGATACGTCCGGATATCACCTGGCCTGGTCAACCGAAATTCTATGCCAGAACGAGTGGAACAACGGGAAGCGAAAGTAAGAGAATTCCTATAACAGAGGAATTTATATCCTCTATGAGAAAGGTAGGATTTGATCTGATCAAGGGATTGGCTGCCTATGATCTTGAGGATGAAATTTTTGAATCTGAAGTATTGACCATCAGTAGCACTGCCAGCCTGGATCGGCACAAGGAAGGCCATTTGGAGGGTGAAATAAGTGGTATCAATATCTATAACCTGCCGGATTGGTATGATCTGTTTCATCGACCGGGTAAGGATATAGCGCGCATTCCGGAATGGGATGATCGCCTTGAGCAAATAGTGAAGGCCGCACCACAATGGGATATCGGGTTTATAGCAGGTATTCCGTCATGGGTATTACAGGTTCTGAAAGCGGTTGTGAAAAGATATGATCTCGACGATATTCGGGATCTCTGGCCGCGACTCCGCGTTTATATGTCCGGAGGTGTGGCATTCGGGACCTATGAAGAAAGCTTCAGGAAGCTTTGCGGTGACTCATTGCTTGTGATAGATACCTATCTGGCTTCGGAAGGGTTCTTTGCATTTTCCAATATCCCT
>JAWVZH010000170.1:0-5761 GCA_033722295.1 Saprospiraceae bacterium | reverse complement strand
CTTGTTCAACGCCCAATTCCTGAGCTACGCGCTGCAACTTCCCTTCATCTCGACCTGTAATGCATACTTTAGCTCCCGCGTCTTTCAACATTTGAGCTGTAGCTTTTCCGATACCGGCACTTCCACCTGTTATTAAGATCCTAGCTTCTTTGAGGTCCATATACTTTTGTTTTTTGATAAAACAGGTAAAACGCTCCAATGGTTATGGAATTCCCTGGATTTGAAGAACTGTTAAAATGACCCCCGGGGTCAGATTTCCGTATACTAGTCGCCTATACGACATTTTGGCTTGGAACACACTGATTATAAGTGCTTTATGTGCCGTGCATTTTTTTATAAAAATATGGCAACCTGATGAAATTCGATCATAAATGTTAAAATGACCCCCGGGGTCGGACTTCCAGTTTCGCGACTGATAGAAGGCAAGAAGATTAAATTGGTTTCAGGCTGGTCTGTAATCTGGAAAATCCTTGGCAGTGACGATTCCCACGAGTATACCGTTTTCTACAACCGGGAGCGAACCTATGGTGTTCCTGATCATTAACTCCTTGGCTTCCTGTAATGCCGTCTGTGGCTTTATAGCTATGACGTTAAAGGTCATAATATCTTTCACCAAAACCGGCTTTTCCTGATACTCATCTGCCTTGCGCTTGGTCAAAATACCGACGAGCCTTCCGTTGGCATCTTCGACGGGAATGTGATTGAATTGCTTCCATTCCATCATACGTGAAGCCACCAGTGCGCCTACATTTTGCCTGACGGAAATAACATCACGGTTCATGATGTCCTCAACAAATTTTATATCGGGATCCAGACCTTCAGGTAGTGTATGGGGGGCTTCAACCAACATGTCCTCCCATTCATGAACAGGGCGATTTTCCTTTTGCTGATCCACAGAGAACTGCACCAGTAGTCTTGTGGCAACGCCCGGTTTGTATTTGTCTTTCAGTTTTCTGTAATTGTTCTTCTGCCATTGCGCACCAGTTTTCTCTGAAAGTGCCCTTTGCTCAATAATACTGAGATACTTGTTGATCTCCTCATCTCCCACACCCACCATTTCAAGGCCGGTTTTTGACATGGGCAACAATTCCTCAAGTATGAGCTTTCTGGTCGGATAATTCTTTCCAAACCAGTGCATGACTGACTGAAGGCCCATTTTGGCTGAGTGTAGAAAATTACTTTTGGCGACCCTGAAATCCGTATTCTTCCAGAAGGTTTCCAGTTCTTCAGGCTGCCCCTTCATCAATCCCACCCAGAAGGCAAAGTTGGCGATCTCATCAATCACGGAAGGCCCGGAGGGTAGATATCTGCATTCGATGCGGATATGAGGGCTGTTATTGGCGACACCATAACAAAGTCGGTTCCAGGTATAGGTGGTGCCGTTATGTAGGCCGAGCGATTTCAGTTTAGGCACCTTCCCCTGATTCAATGATTCTAATGGGTCATCACCACCGTAGCCACGTAAGAGGACTGGAAAACGAACGACATTCTCACGCCACAGCTCGGCAGCGCTGTCCTGGATCCATTGCTTCCCAAAATATACGCGGGGCAACGTCTCCAATGAATGGTTCTTCTCACCACGTGTATCCACGCTCTGTTTGAACAACGCGATCCTGTTCTCCGCCCATAATTCCTTTCCGAAAAGCAGAGGTGAATTAACGGCAATACCCAGGACCGGTCCGCTGATCATCTGAGCCCAGTTATGCTTGTTAACGAATTCTTTCGGTGAGATCTGTAAATGGGTCTGAAAACTGGTATTGCATGCTTCAAAGAGTACACTATCCAGTGTGGCCTGAAAATCATCGATTCCTTCCAACATGATCTCAAAGTGCTTACCGCGAAGTTTCAACAATTCCTCACTGAGCATTCGATAGCGCTCCTCTGGTGTCATGTATTCGAACATCAGATGCCGAAAACCCAGGGTAGGTAGCATACCTGACAAGAATAGTTCATCATCATTTTCTGCTGCCAATTGCCTCCCCTTTGACAGGCAAGTCATCAATTCTGCTTCAGTATCAGAAAAACAGGTGTCCTTCAGTGGTTGGGGGCTCAGGTTTATCTCCAGATTGTACAACGCCAATTCGTTGGTATAACGCTCATCATTTATTCGGGATAAAATGTCAAGAGCTGTGGGCGAAGGCAACCCGCTTCTTTCTACGATACACATTTCCTGCTCAGCTCCTATCGTATCGCTTCGATCTTCAATAATGCCTTGTTCAAGCATGGATTCAAAGGCCTTGAGGTCCCTGAAAACATCCTGATAGAAAGCCACACGGTCACTATCAGTAGTTATACGCTTGACATTGAAATCACCCATGTGCTATAGGAGTAAATTCAAGATGTCCTGTGGTGTGATTATCCCGACCACATCTCCATCTCTCATTATTGGTAAAGCATGAAACTTTCCTTTGTAAAATATCTTGATCGCTTGTTCTACCTTCTGGTCGTCGTATAAAAAGTGAACATCCCGGGTCATAATGTCTCTGACCAGCAAGCTTTCGTATATCGATGTGTTCAGATTATCCTGATCCTTGTTCTCGAATAAGGATTTTCCCCATGATATCTTGTCGATATCTGTCTGTGAAACTATGCCTATCAATTTGTTCTGGTCATCCAGGATAGGAATGTGGTGAAAGCCCTTTTTACTGAGTATTTCTACGGCTTCCGCGACGGTGTTGTATGCATTTAGGGTGATCACATTTTCCTGCATCACGAAACTGAGCTCTTTATGTTTGATCTCGCTCATGTAAAACTGAAATTTAGCAAGTCATGCGAGGTCACTATCCCCTTCAATTGGCCGTCCTTCACAACCGGTAGTGCATGTAATCTATTGGTTAATATGACATCAGCAGCGTCTTTTACCGTATGTTCCGGCTCAATAGTTATGGGGTCACTCGTCATGATATCCGAAGCTGTCAGATCTGTCAGGGGCATACCATCTTCAACAGCCACGACCGGTTGTACAGCGCGACTGAGGTCATTGACGCTAATGATGCCGCATACATCCACTCCGTCGATAACTACAAGGTGATGGAAATGCCGGGTATCCAGGATCTCCCTTAGATCCAGAAGCGTATCCTCCTTGTCCACAGTGATGACATCTTTAGTCATTATCTGGGAAATTTTCGTCATTTTATCCATTTCGGTCTGATTAATACCTCCAAATTATCCATTTCCGCAAGCAGTAGTAATGAGCTTCATCAATAACTGACCTGATAATTATCCGGATCGCATTGATACAAAGCGATTATCTCTTACAGGCGGGTAGTCCTAAATATACCGAATGAATACAGGTATGCGGAAGTATTCCAATAAGAAATAGCAGGATAGGTCTATACTTCGGAATGGGTCAGGATGTGCTCATCGACGAATACTTCCAGTCGTTTAAAGAAGTTCATCAATTCTTCTTCGCCCAAAGCATAATTGACCGTAATAAGCCTAATGAAGGTATCTTCCCGAAATCTGCCGAAGCCCACCATTATCTCGCCTTCCTCATACAATCTTGTACATATCTCTTCAGCAGAGATGCCTTTGTAGTTGAAACATATGGCTATCGTGTCATCATAATTGTAAAGCTCATAATCGGGATGCTCACGCACATAATCGCGGGCCACTTGAGCGAGACGGAATTGGTGATCGACAGCTTTACCCAAACCTTCGGTGCCCAGAGATTTCCAGAGTGTCCAAAATTTTAGAGCATCATTTCTCCGACCACATTGCAGCGACACCTTGCCGGGATTAAGATGGTCATTACCGGTTTGATACAGATAATCCGCGGTATTGGAAAATGATTCGTAAAGGTGTGCCTTTTCCTTTACGAGGAGAAGTGAACACGTAAGTGGCACACCTAGCATCTTGTGGGCATTGACACTGAATGAATCTGCTCGAGAAACACCATCCAGGAGATGTTTATGCTGTTTGCTGAAGAGTACAGAGCCACAGTAAGCACCATCCACATGAAGCCATAGTTCATATTTATAAGCAATGTCGGCTATTTCGTTAATAGGATCAAAAGCTCCCATTACGGTCGTTCCTGCCGTGGCATTTACCAGAAATGGCTCATATCCTTCATTGAGGTCTAACAGAATTCTTCTTTCCAGGTCGTCAGGATCCATTTCACCTTTGTTATTGGTCTTGATAAAACGAATCTGATCACGGCCCACACCGATAAATGATGCATTTTTGGGTATACTGTAATGAGATTGCTCCGATGTATAGAGCGTCATCGGCTTTCGTACTCCCTGTTTCCTGATATTAGGGCTTTTTTGATCTCTTCCCATGATCATTGCCATCAAATTTGACATCGATCCGCCTGGCGCTATCGTACCACCTGATTGCTGATCATACCCTGCAAGCCTTGCCATATTGTCCAGTATTTCCTGCTCTATGACGATCTGAGGTCCACCAACCTTGAATGTATACATGCTGGTGTTGAGCAGAACAGCTAAAAGTTCTCCAAGTACCGCTTTACTCTGTCTTCCACCAAACAGCTGATTGAAAAACATGTTAGTAGATGTCCTTGGAGTGGAGAGTATTATCTTCTTTAGCTGTGAAAGCAAATGTTCGTCATCCGTGGAATCCTTGCCTAGAGAAAGGTCGATACGATCCAGGATCTGAGAGGCGGTCATGGGTTCGATGACAGGCTCCTCGGCTTCAGCCTTCAGCAGGGCTTGTGCCAGAGACTGAAAAGCCTGTAAGTCGCCATCGATGTCGTTATGTTCTTTGTGTATATCACTCATAAAGATTTGACTTGACTTGAACTAAAACCGTGTATTAATCAGTTTGTTTAGTATATTAAGCAATCAGTCTAAAGATCCTTTGATCAACCGGTAGTTCACAGATAATAAAAAGATTTAACTTTTGAAAGCAATTCAACACCTAGACGAATTGATCGATATCCTGCCCGAATGCTCTGGTTCGGATTATATCAAAATAGCCAGGAACATGTCTATCCCTTCTGAGGAGTTTGAGCCTTATGCATGCTGGTCGGGTGAAGAGTATACCAGAAATTGTATCGCCCGAACGGATGACTACGAACTGCTCCTCTTATGCTGGAAGGAAGGAGAGGAAACCCCTATTCATTGCCATTTCGGCCAGGAATGCTGGGTGTATGCAATAGAGGGGAAACTGGAAGAAGAACGCTATGCAGAAGATGGTGATGATATTGTACAGGTAGATCACTCGATCTATGAAGAAGGCAGTCTCTCCTATATGAACGATGAAATGGGATATCATCTTCTCCGTAATGTTGCCCCCGGCAGGTCAATGTCACTCCACCTTTATATGAATCCTATCGATCAGTGTACGGTTTATGACGAGGACAAGGAAAAGTTCGTCCTCAAAGAGCTCTCTTATGACAGTATAGCCACCGAAGCTCTGCAGGATGCATGAGGGAGCCAGTAGCTCGTCCTTAAGTACTCACTGCGCTCTTCGAAGCACAGAGTGCGAAGGAGATCTCCGTTCGACTTAAGAACAAGCAGCTAAAATAAAAAAGGTCAATGACCGTGGGTCACTGACCTTTGTGATATTGGTTAATTAAAACCTAGGAAATATCGATCTTTTTAGATGGTTGAACCTTAGCTTCTTCCTTTTTAGGAAGGTGTACACGCAAAATACCGTCTTCGTACTTCGCAGTGATCTTGCTTTCGTCCACCATTTCATTATCCAAAGAAAATGATCTTTGGAAAGTATGATAACTGAATTCGCGTCTTGCGAAACTGTCATCACTTTCATTTTCAAGATCCATGGTGCGCTCACTTCT
>JAWVZH010000169.1:0-5832 GCA_033722295.1 Saprospiraceae bacterium | reverse complement strand
AGACTCACGACTGGTAAATTGAATATCACATTCTTCAAAATCTTTGGGGGCCAGTTCTTTAGAAGGGTCGATCCCTTTTTTCATCAGGGATATCCTCTCCTCGGTGTGATCAAACCCAATCACGGAAAATTTCCTCGCTAGTGCCAGGGCGAGGGGCAGGCCGACGTAGCCCAGGCCTATAACGGCAATTTTCTTTTCCTTTTGTTCTAAGGCCTGATAGATCTTCATTTCAACAGGTCTGATTATTCATCTTCTTCTATTATTCTTACTTCACCACCTGACAATTCATACTTCTCGCTGCTTTCCGGGCACGTAGCATAACCGGATCTGTCGAAGTCCAGCTTATGCCCGTACCGGCTCATCCAGCCCATTCTAATTCCAGGGTTACCGACAATGATGGCAAAAGGTTGCACATCCTTGGTGATGACGGCGCCTGCTCCTATAAAAGCATATCTTCCCAGCTCGATGCCACTAAGAATAGTAGCGTTGGCGCCTATTGAGACACCCTTTCTTACCAGGGTGGTCTCATATTTATCTCGCCTTACCACCTCACTGCGAGGATTGATGATATTGGTAAATACCATGGAAGGGCCCAAAAACACATCATCTTCACAAATGACCCCCTTATAGATGGAGACATTGTTCTGCACCTTCACATTAGTGCCAAGAATGACATCATCCGCTACAAATACATTTTGTCCGAGGGAACATCCTTCACCAATGATCGCACCTGACATGATATGACAAAAGTGCCAGATCCGTGTTCCGGAACCGATCTTTGCCCCGGCATCAATGACTGCAGTATCGTGAATGAATGTTGACATTACTGGTAAAATGATTTTATCTTTTCGGTAATATAGATCTGGTCGTCCTCCTTTAATTCCGAATGCATCGGCAGAGAGATAACCCTGTCAGCGATCCTTTCAGTTGTCGTCAGATCTTCATTGGTATACCACAGAGAATAGGCTTTTTGCTTATGCACAGGTACGGGATAGTAGATCATATGAGGTATGCCCTCATTTGAGAGAAATTCTGCAAGTCCGTCGCGGTCTTCCGCCAGCAATGTATACTGGTGAAAGACGTGGGTGGAATACGGTGCTCGCAGCGGTAAGACCAGGGTATCCACAGCATTGAGCAATTGATCATATGTGCCCGCTGCCTGCTGACGTCTTTTGTTGTACTCATCCAGTCTTTTCAGTTTTGCATTAAGGACAACCGCCTGAAAGGAATCAAGACGCGAGTTCACACCTATGAGATCGTGATAATACCTCTTGCTCTGACCATGGTTGGCCATCATGCTGATCTTTTGACCCAATTCATCATCATTGGTCATGATCGCACCGGCATCTCCATATGCCCCCAGATTCTTGGAAGGATAAAAAGAAGTACAGCCAATATGACCGATGGTTCCGGTCTTTTGACGCTTGCCATCAGGATATACGTATTCAGCTCCAATCGCCTGAGCGTTATCCTCGATGACATAAAGATCATGTTTGTCAGCGATCCCCATGAGGGGTTCCATATCGGCGGATTGCCCGAAGAGATGAACTGGCATTATGGCCCGGGTCCGGTCGGTGATGACGTCTTCGATCTTGTTGACATCAATGTTGAATGTCCTCTCGTCAACTTCAACGAATTTAGGCCTCAATCCCAAGAGGGCGATCACTTCTGTTGTAGCCACATAGGTGAAGGATGGAACGATCACTTCGTCTCCCGGTTCCAGATCGAGGGCCATCAAGGCTAATTGCAGCGCATCCGTACCGTTCGCACACGGAATGACATGGCTCACATCAAGGTATTCACCCAGATCTCTCTTAAAATCCTGTACAGCCGGGCCATTGATGAATGCGCAACTTTCGAGGACCTCCATAAGACCTTCCTGTACTTCTTCCCTGATCCCGGCATATTGCGCCTTCAGATCTACCATTTGAATATTTCTTTCCATAATCAGTTTTTCGTCCAGAGCAAGAGAGGTTCAGGGGTGTGTTTTTGGATCACACCACCATTGGCCTCTGCTCTCGTATATATAAGATATCTTATTTTTCGATTGATCAGTTTTTCGGTCTTTTCTATCAATTGGATCAAGTAGGCCGTATCGATGTCGCCAACCAAGAGGAGATCTATGATCGGACTGTCCTTGCCTTTGGCAAAATCCCCGGCCAGATACACACTTTGAATATCACCAAGTCGATCTACCACGTTCTCGATGATCTGGTCTATGCCTATATGTTTTCGTAAGATATTGTGGATCTCGCCAAAAAGTGGATGAGCCTTGTTGGCCTTGAAATACTTCTTGTTACCTTCAGTGTAGGAGCTCAACATATTGGCCTCCTCAAGCCGGTTGAGTTCTACCCTTATGGCATTGGTACTTTCCCCAAACTCGCTCTCCAGTCCACGCAGGTAAGAAACGGTATTGCTGTTGAGGAAGAACTTCATCAACAGTTTGATGCGTGTTTTGGAAGAAATCAGAGTTTCGATCATAATTGAGTAATAAAATTACTCATTTTAACTAGGAATATAGGGCATCGCGCCATATTTTTCTCATCACGATGACGACGATCCCAATTGCTGTCCCAACGATCAGACCAAGGAGCAAATTGCGCCACCAGATAGTTTGATTTCTTTGTAATGGATAGATCGGTTGATCTATGGCCTGGATGAAGGGTTTTACGTTAGCCAGGGAAAAAGCGGCCATCTCCTTATTCTTGAGCGCCTCGCCATACATGATGCTCAGCATTTTGATCTCTCTATACAATTGATCCTCCTCGGTTTGTTCAACATTAAGCCATTGCCTTCGCCGCGTATCTCTCAGACTTGCCAGAGCATATTCCTTATTACTCAGCACACCTGCAAGACTGTCGCATTTCATTTCAATGGTCCGGTATGTAGCCTCCTGTTTTTCGATGCTTTTACTTGTGTAATACTCACCAAGAGATTCGTACAGTCTCGTGAGCACCTCATAGGATAATATCTCGTCCGGTGAGGTGAATTTAAATTTTAGAATCCCGGTCATGTCATCGATGTCCGACTCCAGCCTTTTATTCATACGGCGGTTCATATTCTGGAGGGCCCGATTCTCCAGTCTTTCGAACCGCTCCGGATGTCGGGAGTTGAACTGAAAGCCTTTGAGCTCGCCCGGCCCGGAGAACAGATCATCATCTACCCATTCATCGACAGACTCAAGAGCGCTGATAAAGTAATTGGCCAGCAGGACGGAATCTTTATCCAAAGGCACAGTCTGAAACATGACGGCTTCTGTCATGGCTCTCGTCTTTGCGAGTTCGGCGATCTTCTTCAGATTGAACTCCTTCCCATCACCTAAGCCGAACTGGCCCAGAATATTCGAAAACCCAATATTCTGTTCTTTCTCATTGATCATCAAGGTGCATTCCGCTGTGTAGGTTACCGGCGTGGCGATGTGCCTGTAGAGATAGAAAGCTATGCCAAGCAGAATGAAGACCAACAACAACCGACGCGAGCGATTAACTTCCAGCGCGTGCTCCCTGACGGCCAGGATCACATCTTTCAGAGTGATCTCATCCCTGAAGCGATCTGAAGAAGGCGGTTGATCCATATCCCGAAAATATAGAAATAGTTCATATATGTCATTTTCCTACGGGTATTTATTGGTCAAGCGTGGAGCGTGGAGCGTGGAGCGTGGAGCGTGGAGCGTGGAGCGTGGAGCGTGGAGCAAAAATATTTCCTTCCGACCGAGATCTCTGTTTTATTGGTTTATTTCTTCAACGTAAGCAGAAGTTCTGAATCACTCATCCATTAAAGACTTTCCTGACGCAGCCTCCCAGTGCTTGCTCAACACCCATTTTCCGTCTTCTTCAATATACTCTTTGAAGATAAAGAGATACGACATGGTGATCTTTGTTCTGACGCCATCCCTTTCACCTATAATGGTCACAGCTTCTTCAGGTCCCAAAATTTGAACTTCTTCGATCATTATGTCATGGGGCAATACAGGACCCATCCCGCAAAAACTCCAATCGTCAAAATCCAACTCACATGCCCCCGGGGTAAATTCTAGTGTGATTGATTTACTTTCTTCATCAAAAGCGCCACTGATACGGCAATCCTCAATGATATACAAACTCAGACTGACAGCGGCTCCGGCATAGGAAAACAATTCGACTTCCAGGTATCCACTGCTCTCGTCACGCATATCAAAGACAAGTCCATCCCTGGTCCATTCGATCGACTCCATGAATCGTCTTTCAAGAGCCCATATAATGTGTCCGAGATTACTGTTGATCCAGTCCCTCAGAAATTCCCAGGCAACAACATTATCTTCATCACATCCTTCAAGGCCTTCATAAAGAAATACATCAATGAGTTTGTTAATGGTCCTTCGGAGCTTTCTTATGTTCTTTACATCATCCTTTGTCCAGGGTTTCTCAAGTTCACGGATCAAGCCCCCCAACTCTTCGAAAATTGAAGTGATCTTTTCGAGAAATGCCTCTTCGTCGATCTTGCCTTCACATCCTAACTCCTCACGAAGGTTTCTTATGTTCTGACATAATTCATTTATCCTGTCGGTCTTCTTTTCGATATCCAGAATGTCGACATCATTATCCTGTTCACGCATTTTCTCGTTTACCTCCATGACCTTCTTCATCTCCATGCAATCCGAATACTTGAGTTCTCCCATGGAGGTGCCGCCCATCATGACGCACTCTTCCATGTTCCGCACCCGACCGATCAATTCTCCACCGCATCCCTCTCCGCTATAGCACAGTTGGTAGGTCTGGGCATTGGAATAGATTCCTGCATTTTCACCCACTTCAACCACTGTATTGTGCAGTTCAGTAGAGCCACGTATGATCTCATCTCCGAAGTCCGCCTCGATCTCCTGTTTCGAAAGACCAGTATTCTGCTGGAGCTGATCGAAGATCACCTTATCCTGCTCCGTGATCTTGGCCGACTGACCGCGTAAATAGTCCGTATGCTTCCAAATTGTGTTCTGCGTCAAACTCAGCCTTTCCTCTACAGTATCAAAAGAATAGACGGTCTCTATTTCATCATTTTGATACATGGTATCCAGGGTCTCTTCAGTCTGTTCCCAGGCCTCCATAACGATAGAGCCATAGAGTCTTGGATACATTTCTTCGTTGATCACCAGCGGCAAAGCCACCTCAGTACCAGGATATAATAGGGTCAGATCCTCACAGGGATCCCTGGGGGGTGGTTGCAATCCGACTACCGTCACTTTCTCTGTTGTGCCATCCACATTTTTTCGAATGACGTCCACTTCTCCCGGCAGCTCCACCGCCTGCGTATCCAGCGGACTCTGGGGTTCCTTTATTACTACCGTCTCACCAATATCTTCCATCACGGAGATCAGTTCACCAGGCGTCTTTGGCATACTCTCATTTTCAGGACCACATCTATCGTTCCAGGGGGTGTTCTCCACTTCACTTTCAGTTATGAAGGTCATGGGATCGTTGGTCGGAACGCCGTCAGCCACTGCCGGCTTTCTCCTGTGGGTGCAATATCCGTAGTGAACGGTATTTGAGGTATCTCCGGGCATGATGGTCATTGGCTCTATTTCAAAAACATAAGACTGATCTTCACCATTCAATCCCGTGTAGGCTTTTTCACCCTGGATGACAATGGGTTGGCTTCCGGTATTGACCCACTCACATTTAAGGACATTATCGGTTGTCTCACCGGTACCTGTACAATGGCAGGCCAGCGTATCCCCATATTCTTTATAGGAGCGCCCTGTATAGTATCTGCTTTTATCCTCCTCTTCTTTGTCCTCTAACTTATAACCTCTCGACTGGGAAGTGTGTAATTCTCCCAGGAGGAATGTACGTCCGGATT
>JAWVZH010000168.1:0-5993 GCA_033722295.1 Saprospiraceae bacterium | reverse complement strand
GTTGAACCTTTGTTTGTCACTATTCCGGGAGAACGAGGTTCCCGTCCTGGGTGTGATCGTCAATAAAGTGAAAGTGAGCAAGTATGATAAGGTCAAAAAATATGTCGGCAAGTATCTCAGAGCCGAGGGTTTGCCCCTTTTGGGTGTACTTCCTTATGACAAAAGTCTTGCCTATCCGGTTATGAAAACTATTGCCGGCGCTATTCAGGGGACGGTGACCCACAACGCAGATATGCTGGGCAACAAAGTTGCCGATATCCTTGCCGGATCACTCCTCGACCTGGAGGAATTAAAGAACAATCAGGATCTCCTCCTTGTGGTGACAACGCGACTTGTAGACGAGGCTATAGAGAAGATAAAGTCCTATTCCAAAGAGCACGGCATAGAAGGTTGCCCCCTGGCCGGCATAGTTGCTACAGGCACGGGAGAACTGGATCCGCATTGTCTGGATTATATAGAAGAACACAAGATCCCAACGGTCAGAACCAGACTCGATACCTACGGGTCAGTCTTGAAGATCAGTAAGATAGAAGTAAAGATCAACCGGAGCACTCCCTGGAAAGTGGAACGCGCCATTCAGCTTATCGATGATAATGTGGATCTGGATATGATACTGCAGGAGGCGTGAGGCAAGGGCGCGAAGTACGCTTGCTTCAACAGCCCATTTTTCTAAATGATCGTATTCAAATAACTCGGCTTATTGTCCCCCGCTGGCGGGGGATTAAGGGGGTGGAAGGGCAATAGTTCACCTATTCTTAGAGCATGCCGAAGTTGAGTTGAAGCTTTTGTTAGGTTCAGTTGTAAATATTTTTTAAGATCCAAGACTCTATATCGGATCTTACGATTTCAATATGTTCTAGTACTTGGGCAGATGAGAATCTGAGTGTGGTGAATCCTGCTCGCGCTAGTGCATGATCTCTGGTTCTATCTCTTATTATACTTTCGAGATTTGTATGAGAGAAGCCATCTACCTCCACTATTAGTAATATTTCCAGGCAGACAAAATCTGCTATGTAATTCAAGATTGGTCTTTCTCTTCTAAATTGAAGTCCCAGCATTTGCCGTCTGGATAAGACGTACTTCCATAGACACGCAGCAGATTTCGGCATGTTGTGCCTGTTAAATCTGGCATGTTGTTTAAGCGCCTTATTGTAGTGATAATTATTAGATGGGCCAGCCTTTTTCATAGTGTACTAAATCAACGTTTGGAAGGAAAAAATTATTTCCTCCTCCGCCCCTGACATTGAAAATGCCGGGGCACCTCCTCCAGAGGAGGACAAGTCGGGGGGTAAGATCATATCCAACTAACTTGGATCGCTGGAATGTTGAGTATCGGAACCTTCTCTCGAGTCTAATCCTTCCTTACCCGATTCGTGATCACCACACCGCTGGCCATAAACTTAAGTTCTTCTTCAGGTTCGGTGATGGCAGCGATCTCTTCTTCGGACTTACCGGCATCTTCAGCATAGTGTCTGAGTTCGTCGACTGGAGTGACCGATTTATAAGCGACACCTTCCACAACCACATCCGAACCAGCGAGATCCTTGGGCATGAAAAAGGCATAATCCTTGAACTTGACAAATATAGGTTCGGCTTGAGAATCGTCGGCATCAACAAGATTCATCCAGCATCCTTTTTTCTGGCAAACATCTGTCACACGCGCGGCTAATTTTACCTTGGCTGAGTCGGATTCGCTGAGTTTGGTCATCAGTTCTTCAAAACCGACGGCTCCTTCAGCATCGATCTTTTCACCGAAGTGCTTTGGTTCTTCCTGCTCGACTGAATTGTCCTCCTTACTTTGGGAAGTGGCTGTATTATTGGTACAAGAGATGAGCACTGATAAAAGTGCAAATACTGTTAAAAGATTCTTCATGATCAGTGGATTTGTTATTTACAAACGTCAAATTTCCAAAAAAGTGCTCATAGCCACAAATCTCTTTTTGCCCTTGTCCTAAAGGGACAGGGGGTGAGAAAAGTGTCCATTCCCACAACAACCGCACTGCGTCATTCCGTTTAAAGAATGGAACCAGTAAAACATATTATGTATTTTTGTAATATAAAAGATATTGAAGCACGCTTACTTCTAACAAAAAATTAATTATGCGGCTTTTATTCATTTTGATCCTCCTGCCTTTTTTGGCAGATGCTCAGTGCCTGAAAGGTGATTGTGAAAATGGGCAGGGCACCTACCGTTTCAAGGATGGATCTACTTTCGAAGGTGAATTCGTTAATGGCAAGATCGGCCAGAATGGCATTCTTTATTTTGCCAATGGCGACAAATACCTGGGTGAATGGAAGGACCAGAAAAGACATGGCCAGGGCAAGATGATCTTTGCTACGGGTGATATTTACAGAGGTAATTTTGTAGAGAACAGGTTCTCCGGGTATGGAGAGATCACATACATAGAAGGCGATGTTTATAAGGGACAATGGGAGCATAACCTGCCCAATGGCCAGGGTACGATGTATTATGCGGATGGCACTGTAGAATCCGGCTATTTTGTAGACGGCGCTATAGATGGCGGCGATGCCGAGATGCAGGAAGAATTTGCCAGGTATGAAGAAAAGGAAACGACAGTTGTCAATGATGAGCCAGGCTATTCAGAATCCCAGACCTCGCCCTCCCGGTCAAAATTCGATGAAGATGATGAATGGGATGATGACTTTGAGAAATTAGCCGAGGAGAGACGAAGGCGACAGCAAAAGGAAAGGGAGGAAACAGTGGAAGAGGCCAGGGTGGATCATGCCATGCCGGATGACCTGAGAGTATTTGAACCTGAAACCACGGGTGGATATGAAAAGGTAGACGAGGATGTCACGATGGAGAATGAGCACGTATTTGAGGAGCCAAAGGATGATGCCATAGATATCGAAAGGATCCTCACTGATTGTAATTCGGGAGACTGCCATAATGAAACAGGATACTTCACCTACAAGGATGGATCCCGCTACGAAGGTTTTTTTGTAGATGGTCAGCCGGAAGGAGAAGGAGTCTGTTATTATGCTAATGGAGATAAATATGTCGGTCAGTGGCACAACCACTCTCCTCACGGAGAAGGCATCATGTACTTCCTGGATGGAAAAGTGCTGGGGGCGATATGGGATCACGGTCAACCCGCTGAAGAACTGAAGGCTAAAGAATCCCTGGAACTGGTCAGACAGATATACACAGAAAAAGATGAAGCCGTCAAAGTTTGGGCGGTGATCATTGGTGTATCCAGATATGACCACATGCCGGTCCTGAAATATTCCGACGATGATGCCTACAGATTCTATGCTTTTTTAAAAAGCCCGGAAGGGGGTGCGGTTAGAGACGACCAGATCAAGATATTGATCGATGAAGATGCTACCAGGGAAACAATCCTGAAAATGTTACAGCATACACTGTTGAGAGCAGATGATAATGACGTGGTCCTGGTGTATTTCTCAGGACATGGACTGGAAGGATCATTTCTGCCGATCGACTATGACGGATACAACAATGTCGTGAGGCATGATGAGGTCATCGAAATTCTGAGTGCGTCAAAGGCACGGTACAAAATGTGTTTTGCCGATGCCTGTCATTCGGGGAGTCTTACGGCCAAACGAGGCGTATCTGTAGACAAGGCCATAGAAAGATACTATAATGCCTTTCTCGATGTGAGAGGTGGTACTGCCTTTATGCTTTCTTCAAAGGCCAGGGAGTTCTCTCTGGAGGATGGGGGGCTGCGTCAGGGTGTGTTCAGCCACTTTCTGATCCGCGGCATGAAAGGAGAAGCCGATGTTGATTTCAATAACATTGTGACCATCGATGAACTTTACAAGTTCGTACACTTTGAGGTGCGCAGGTATACCGGTAATGTTCAGACACCCGTCATGCTGGGCCGGTATGACAAGAGAATGCCGGTATCAGTGATCAGGTAGCAGCGGTAGTGATCAGTATCAGAAATCAGTACCAGTGATCAGTGTCAGAAATCAGTACCGGTGATCAGTGTCAGAAATCAGTTGGAGGAATTGTGAAGTATGATTGTTGACCATAGTTTATTTCACCTACTTGCCCTGACTTCCAACGCAGTGAGTACTTCGGGGCTGGCTAAGTCTATTTCTCTTTGCCAGAAAACTCGACGGCCTGATGGCCCGATCACCTGAATCCCCGACCTCCTGCCGCGACCTTCAAAGCTTCGATTAAGGGAAACGGAGGAGGTGCTTACTGCAACCCTGATCAGCTGAATACCTAGTACCTACCGAGTACCAAATGCGCTAGAAAAGGCATGTAAGAGCTTTAGCGTATTGGCCTTATAGCGAGTCAGGAATTCAGCTTTACGGCTGGTCCGGTAATACTGTATATAGTGTATGGATACCTCCAGGCTGAGACTTAAAAAGTGACAGTGACTGTGCATTGATAATCGAACTAGAACTAAAGTCCCTGCGGGACGACTCAGCATGCTAACCCACCTCTCCAAAACGCGAAAGCACCAAAACGCGAAAGCACCGAAACGCCAGAATGCCAGAACGCCAATGCACCAACACCCCATTCAACAAAAATTGTTTACGCTTCACTTTCAAATGTTAATCGATTTATCCTATCTTTGCGGTCCATTTTTAAACCGCGCTCATTCCATACTTACGAGAATGGGCACTAAACCAAAAGTACCATGCGGCAATACGAGGTAAATCTCATCGTAGACCCCGTGTTATCTCAGGACGAGATCTCATCAACAGCAAAGACATATTCTGACCTTATAAAAGAAGAAGGTGGGGAAATAGTCCATGTTGATGAAATGGGATTGAAGCAACTGGCTTATCCTATCAACCGACGAAACACGGGCGTTTATTATTCTATCGAATTTCAAGTGCCGGAAGGCCAATTCATCGACAAGCTGGAACTCGCTCTGAGAAGAGACGAGCGCATCATGCGATATTTGACGGTCAAGCTGGACAAGTACGGTGTCAAGTACAATGATGACAAACGAAAGGGACTGATCGGGAAGGTCAAGACCAAGGAGGAGAAAAAGAAGGAAGCTGATAAAGCAGCGGAAAAAAGATCTGAAAGAGCCAAGGCCACGAAAAAGGCCGCTGATAAAAAAGCAGCCGATAAAAAGGCCGCCGAAAAGAAAGAGGCAGCCGCGGCAAAAGCCGGATCAGGTGAAGAGGAATAATTCTATCATTTAGAAAAAAGATATCATGCCAAGTAGAGACGATATAAAATTCTTATCCAATCCTAAGATTGGTGCCAAGAAAAAGAAATACTGCAGGTTCCGTAAATACGGTATCAAATACATCGATTACAAGGACCCTGATTTTTTGATGCAGTTTATCAACGAACAAGGAAAACTGCTGCCCAGAAGGATCACCGGTAATTCTCTGAAATATCAGCGGAAGGTGGCAACGGCAGTGCGACGTGCCCGGCAATTGGCACTCCTTCCTTATGTAACCGATTTGTTGAAATAATTAAAGCGACCAGTCATGGATGTAATACTATTAAAAGACGTAGACAAATTGGGATTCAAACACGAGGTGGTCAATGTAAAACCCGGATACGGTAGAAATTACCTCATTCCCCAGGGCCTTGCATTGATGGCCAACAGATCAAACATGGCGCGCCTGGAAGAACTGAGGCGACAGGAGGAGAGAAAAGAGAACGAATTGCTGGATCATTACAAGGAGATCGCAGAGAAGCTCAACGATATAACACTGAAAATCGGTGCCAAGGCAGGAACTTCCGGTAAGATCTTCGGTAGCGTCACGGATATACAGATCATGCAAGATCTGCAGGAGACTCACGGCATCGAGATCGAAAGAAGAAAGATCGAAATGCCCGATGAGGTGAAGCACCTCGGTGAGTATACTGCCAAAGCCAAACTTCACAAGGAAGTGGAAGCAGATATAAAATTCGAAGTGGTCGCAGAATAAAACCACAGCGAAACCGGATATTAAAAGGGATGACCATTTCAGGTGATCCCTTTTTTATTTTGGCTACTTGTCCTGAAGTCGAACGGAGTGAGTACTTAAGG
>JAWVZH010000167.1:0-6029 GCA_033722295.1 Saprospiraceae bacterium | reverse complement strand
CGTCCTGGCCTTGTTCTATCAATGCCATTCGTTGTTTATGGCGAGTTGTAAAGAAGAGGTATAAACCGGTTAAAATTGAACCGAAGACCCCAATGATCCCCAATGCTGCGATAAATGCTTCTGATACTAACATAGTTTTTTTATCCGCTTGGACGCGACTATTGAAATATTGGTTACACTTTTTTATAAAAATTAGTAACCTATCTTTATCCGGGGACGTCAAATGACCAAATGTCGGACGAACAAAACCTTATTGAGTCGATTGCTCGCGGTGACCACAAAGCCCTTGAGGTTCTTGTAAGAGAGAATCAGGACTTTGTGTTCAGTGTGGCCATGTCTCAGATGAAGAATTATCATGAATCACAGGAAGTAGCACAGGATGTTTTTGTAAAAGTTTTCAGATCAGCAAATACATTTCGTGGAGATTCGTCTGTTCGAACATGGCTTTACATTATTACTCGCAGGGCATGTCTCGATCGTTTTAAGAAGAGGAAAGTAAATATTGTAGATCAAAGTAACCTTAGTTCATTGAGCACAGAAAGAAATAAGGGAGAAGAGGAATTGATGAAGTCTGACAGACAGGAGTTGATCCAGAATTTACTTGATCAACTTAGCGAGAAGGAAAGGGATGTGATGTCACTTTATTATCTCAAAGAATTGAGTATAGATGAGGTTTCAGAAATCCTCGGACTAACAGGAAGCAATGTGAAAATCATATTGTTCCGTGCGAGGAAAAAATTAAGGGAACTGACCGAAAATATTTCATTAAAACAGAGTGATCAACTATGAATGATAAAATGAATGAATTGATTTGGAGGTACGTGGATGGGGATCTGAGCGATCAGGAACTTCAGGAATTTGAGCGATATTTAGAAGAAACGCCTACAATGCGTCACGAAGTGCAAAAGATCATGGAACTGGATACCGATCTGGCACAACACTATAATTTTGAGGCACCCCCTAATCTTTTGCAAAATGTCCTGAGAAGAGTCAAAGAACATGAGGTGATAGAAAATTCTGCGATGTGGGGAATATGGTTCACGTTCCTGGCGATGATACTGACTGGGGCGGTGGGTTATTTACTACCGTCACAGGAGTCTAGTATTATAAGGACAGTAGACACATCCTGGCTCTTGGATCTCATCAATGCACTATCGATGCCAACTCTGGCTTTCTCAGCATTCTCCATCCTTCTGTTGATAGGAATGGATCACTTGCTTTCACGGCGTAATGTGCCGATGTAATTATGAGGAGTGATCTTTCGCATTTCAGATTTTAATTTTTTGGTGATGTCCAGATTATCGATAAATGCCTTGATGGTCTCCTCGTCGATATTCTTCTGTCCTCTTGTCAACTCTTTCAAAGCTTCATAAGGCTTTGGAAATCCCTCTCTGCGGAGGATGGTCTGAATAGCTTCAGCAACAACTGCCCAGTTCTCATCTAGATCTTTGTTGATCTTCTGTTCATTGACAACAAGTTTGTGCAAGCCCTTCATGATGCTCTTCATGGCGAGAAGTGAGTGGGCAAAAGGGATACCTATATTTCGACTGACCGTGCTGTCGGTAAGGTCGCGCTGCAGACGGGATATAGGAAGTTTCAGTGCCAGATGGTCAAAAATTGCGTTCGACAGACCCAGATTACCTTCGGCATTTTCAAAATCGATAGGATTAACCTTATGCGGCATGGCTGAAGACCCAACCTCATTAGCCACAGTTTTTTGAACGAAATAGTTCATCGCTACGTAATTCCAGATGTCACGACACATATCGATCAAGATGGTATTGATCCTGATCCAGGCATGAAAGATCTCCGAATGATCGTCATAATGGCCGATCTGAGTGGTCCAAACACTTCTTTTTAATCCCAGCCGATCGATGAAATCATTTGCAAATGAAACCCAGTTCACATCAGGGTAGGCCGCAACATGGGCATTGAACTGACCAGTGGCTCCTCCGAACTTCGCTTTGAGTTGGATGCATTCCAGCGCGATGACCTGATCCTTGAGTCGTTCTATGAATACCATAAATTCCTTTCCGAGTGTTGTCGGACTGGCCGGTTGACCGTGTGTTCTGGCCAACATAGGTTGGTTGAGCCAGTCATAAGCCTTTGACTCCAGGACCTCGATCAAATGCTTTAAGGTCGGCCACATAACCTGTTCGCTGGCTTTTTTGATCAGAAGTGGCAGGGCTGTATTATTGATATCCTGGGAGGTCAAGGCAAAATGTACGAACTCCAGACAATCGGTAATACCTTTTTCCTTTAATCTTTCCTTGATGAAGTATTCGACTGCCTTGACATCGTGATTGGTGGTAACTTCGATACTCTTTATTTCCCTCGCCTGGTTTTCATCGAAGTTTTCAACGATCGCTCTTAATTCTGATTTTTGATCTTCGGAAAGGTCCAATTGTGGTAAACCGAGATCATTCAATGAGATCAAATATTCTATTTCCACCAGAACTCTGTATCGGATAAGCGCATATTCCGAGAAGTAATCCTTGAGTTCAGATGTCTTACTGGCATAGCGCCCATCGATAGGTGAAATGGCTTTGAGCATAGACTCTATTTATGATTTTAAGAAAAGCATATTTTAATTTTTTCTACTCATTTTCCGCTTTTCGTTTATAATACAAATAAGTTTCCAGTTGCGACCGGAAGCTTATGTCACTACCAGTTTTTTTATAGTGATTCTTGTGGTCCTTCTCCACAACCCTTGCTTTGACATTATCCTTCCATTGAATTTCATACAACTCTCTAATCTCTTTCTTTATTTCCTTATTAAATATCGGTATGGCAGTTTCTATTCTGTGATGCAGATTTCGGATCATCCAATCTGCAGAAGAAATATAAACCAGGGGATCTCCACCATTTCCGAAGACATATACTCTGGCATGTTCGAGAAACCGATCCACAATGCTGATGACATTCAAAGGTGGGTTTTCTTCATCAGGAAAATTATTAAGACAACAAATACCCCGCACTATCAATCGTATTTTGACGCCTTTCCGTTGAGCTTTTTCCAACAACTTTACCATCGACAGATCCTGAAGACTATTGAGTTTCAGATCTATGAAGGCAGGCAAGCCCTTTTCAGCATTTTCGATCTCTTTTTCGACAAGATCAACCAGGCTTTGATACAGATTGAACTGACCGACGAGCAATTTTTTAAATTCAGCTTCTGGTATCACCACGGTTTCCAGGAATCGGAATAGACGAGCAACTTCTTTTGTGATTCTCTTATCATAAGTGAAAAAGCCGAAATCCGAATATAACTTGGCTGTGCCCTCATGAAAATTACCGGTGGAGAGGTATGAATATAACTTGGACTCTCCCTGAGTCACCTTTCGAATCAAGGCGATCTTGGAATGTACTTTTAATCCGGGAAAACTGTAGCGCACGCGGATCCCGGAAGACTCCAGTTTTTCACCCCATTTCAAATTGGCCTCTTCGTCAAACCGAGCTTTGACCTCAATGAACACGAAGACATTCTTTCCATTTTCGGCTGCCTGGATCAAAGCATCCATGATCCGTGAATCTCTTGCTACCCGATATTGCACGATTTTGATATGGGTGACTTCAGGGTCAACGGCCGATTGTTCGAAAAACCGGATCACAGACTCATAGCTGTGATAAGGGACATTGATAAAATGATCTCTCCTCTCGATGGCACCTAGCAAATTGCTGGTGGACTCCAGTGGTTTGTAGGGTATAGGTGGCAGGGGAGTATCCTTGAGATGTTTTTTGCCGAAATCTGGAAATTGAAAGAAATCAAAATTATTGTGGTATTTGCTTTCTGGAATCAGATCCGAATTTTCAAGCTCCAGAACATCAACAAGATATTTAAGCATTTTTTTTGGCATATTGACATCGTAGACAAGTCGACTTGCCGGTCCTACGTTTCTCTTGGCCAAACTGTTCTTTATCTTTTGCAACAGATCACCGCTGTACTCATCATCAATATACAATTCAGCATCCCTGGTCACCTTGATAGAATATGAGTCCTGAATATCAAATCCGGGAAAGAGAACACTTGCATTGTGACGAACCACGTCATCAAGCATGATGATGTCATGGCTATCCGGCTTTGACGGCAGCTCGATAAAACGAGGCCTGTGATCGGATGGGATCTTTACGATACCGTAATAGTGTTCATTCCCGTCCGTCTCTTTCAGGATCATGTCAAGAGCGAGATAGAGTTCTGCATCATTGAGGAAAGGCTTAACATTATGTTCAAAGAGCAGAACAGGTTGGCAAAAAGGCAGCATACTCTCGACAAAATATTCGGATATGAACTGGACCTGTTCTTTATTCAATTCCTTTCTTCTGAGAATGCTGATGTTGTTTTGGCGTAATCCAGGAATCACCTCTTCATCGAAAATTCTGGAAAACTCCTTCATATGATCCCGCACTATGCGTATGATCTCATTCAACGTTGCTTCTGGATCATAGTCCAGCTTTTTCCTGGTCTTCTTTCCCAGCCTAATCAGATTTCTGTGGTTGGCTACTCTCACCCTGAAGAACTCGCCGAGGTTGGAGGAGTAGATCGCCAAGAACTTCAATCTTTCGAGGAGTGGAACAGAAGGGTCCTTTGCCTCTTGTAAGACTCTGTAGTTGAAAGAGAGCCATGAAATATCTCTTTCCACGTATTGACTCTGGGATGTGGCGACGTCAGCGTGCATTATATAGTATTATCTCTACTCAGTTGGTAAGGTGGTAAAGTTCGTGTATTATTACCTTGTCACCAATTGTAATCTATGAAAAGACAAAATGTAGTTGCCGGTAACTGGAAGATGAATAAAACCAAAGCCGAGGTCAGAGAGTTTGTTGAAAGCCTCCGTCTTGATGATTTACAGCATACGGAGTCCATACTGTCTTGCGCTTACCCCTTTCTTACCCAGCTATCTGATGACATCTCACGTCTCGATCTTCCCATCATGGTATCTGCTCAAAATTGTAGTGAACATGACAAAGGAGCGTTTACGGGTGAAGTGTCTGCAGGGATGATCAGATCGACCGGGGCTACGCGGGTCATCATAGGCCATTCGGAAAGGCGACAATATTACAATGAGACAGACGAAGCTATAAATGCCAAAATAAAACTATGTCTCGAATATGACCTGGTGCCAATACTTTGCGTTGGTGAAACGCTGCAACAGCGCTCCGAAGGTGAGCAGGATGCAGTTGTGATACGTCAATTATCCAAAGCAGTGGAAGGTTTATCCAATGAAGACCTTTCCAGATTGATCATTGCCTACGAGCCTGTTTGGGCCATAGGAACGGGAGAAACTGCCAGTGCGGATCAGGCTCAGCAGATGCATAGAGTGATAAGGAGTAATTTTCCGGGTTCGGTTAAGGAAGAAATACAAATTCTCTATGGAGGGAGTGTCAAGCCTGCGAACTTCCGGGAATTGCTGGCTCAGCCTGATATCGACGGTGGACTGATCGGTGGGGCGTCCTTAAATCCGGATTCGTTTTCAGAATTGATCGATATTTCCGAACAACTGAAATAATTAAAAAAGCCCACAGAAGATTCTTCTGTAGGCTTCATCATATCTTCCGGACGTACCGAATGATTGCTAGGCCTGAAATTCAGGTTTGACTTTCATTTTACCAGCGGACCATTCAGGCAGGCCGTAATTATATCCACGTCCTTCTTTTTTCACTTTAATGATCAAGCCGCGTCGGTTTGCCAGCTTATGGATGCTTCGAACGATCTTGCCTTCCACACTCTTTTTGGTTTCTTTTTCCTCTTTTTTCAAATCGCTCTCCTGGGCAGCCTTCACTATTTCTGTATTTGACATCACCTTTCCTTTTGAAGCCAGGGTATTTAAAATAAACTCGTCCCATGGATTCAGGCGATAACCGCCACTGTCTTTTTTAGTAGTGGTAGTTGTTGATTTAGCCTTCGGCGGTCTACCTCTTCTTTTTTTGGTAGTGGTAGTTGTTGATTTAGCCTTCGGCGGTCTACCTCTTCTTTTTTTAGTAGTGGTAGTTGTCGATTTAGCCTTCGGTGGTCTACCTCTTCTTTTTTT
>JAWVZH010000166.1:0-6057 GCA_033722295.1 Saprospiraceae bacterium | reverse complement strand
AGGCTACCTGGGTAGAAGGTCCGGAATAGATATGCTGGTCGGCGTCAATCCGCAGACATTGAAACGCGATATTGAAAGCATTCAGGAAGGCGGTTATTTTGTTTATGACAACAGCCGGGTGCTGCATGATGAGTTTATCCGGGATGAAATTCATTATATCGGCATTCCGATGATCGATCTTGCGAGGGAGCACTTTTCCGTTCCGAGGCAACAGCAATTGTTCAAAAATATCATCTACGTAGGCGCCGTGGCGCAGTTGCTCGGTATGGACCTCGAGGTTGTGCGCAAAGTGATCTCCGATCAATTCAGCCACAAGGAGAAACTCATCGAGGCCAATTACCTGGCGTTGGACCTAGGTGCCAATTTTATCAAGAATAATTACAGTAAAAGCCTCAATGTGTCGGTGGAACATGCCGACAAGGTGAGTGATTCTATAATGATAGATGGCAATACCGCCTGTGCATTGGGCGCTCTTTATGCTGGTGCCACCTTGATGGCCTGGTATCCTATCACGCCTTCGACATCCGTGGCCAAGGCTTTTGAAACATACTGTAAAAAGTTGAGAGTAGACCCCGGCACAGGGAAGAACAGGTTTGCTATTGTTCAGGCGGAAGATGAACTGGCCGCCATAGGTATGGTCATTGGGGGAACATGGAACGGAGCGAGGGCATTTACCGCGACGAGCGGTCCCGGATTATCCCTGATGAGCGAGTTCATCGGTCTGGCTTACTTTGCCGAGATCCCTGTGGTACTGATCAATGTCATGAGAGGAGGCCCGTCCACAGGCATGCCAACCCGCACGCAGCAGGCCGACCTTCTTTCATCGGCTTATGCCTCCCATGGCGACACCAAACACCCTCTTCTTTTCCCCAGTACACCGACTGAATGTTTCGAATACACCGTAGCCTGTTTCGACCTGGCGGACCGATTGCAGACCGTGGTCATGTTGATCTCGGACCTGGACCTCGGTATGAACAGCCATTTGTCTCCTCCCCTGGAATGGGATGATCAAAAGGAATACGACCTGGGGAAGGTGCTCAGTGCTGCAGATCTTGACGACATGAAGGAGGATTTCGGCAGATACCTGGATGTTGACGGAGATGGCATTCCCTATCGAACTATACCCGGCACCCATCCAAAAAAGGGTGCTTTCTTCACCCGGGGAACGAGCCATGATGAATACGCGAGGTATACCGAATTGAGCGAGGTATATAAAAGAAATGTAGACCGGCTGTCTTCGAAATGGGAAACCGCAAAAACTCTGGTTCCCAAACCCGAATTTTATCAAGGAACGAGTGGCAATGATACGGGACTCATCTTCTTTGGAACGACCTCTTATGCGGCAAAGGAGGCCCTCGATATACTGAGAAGCGATGGACAGAAAATGGATGCGATGCGCATAACGGCCTTCCCCTTTGGAAAGGAAGTCGGAATCTTCATAGATGAACACGAAGAGGTCATCGTGATAGAACAGAACAGGGATGCACAGATGCGTACTCTGTTGATCAATGAACTTGAATTAAACCCGCAGAAAGTGAAATCAGTATTGGAATATGGCGGTATACCGATCACGGCTCATCAAATCATAGAAGGAATTGATGCATTGATACAAAAAGAAGTCACCGTTCAAAAGAAATAATATGTCATTTAACAAGCCCAAGTTTCATCACCCCGCCCTGAAGCCCAACAAGGTCGGTTATCTCAAATCCGATTACGAAGGCGTCATTTCTACACTTTGCGCAGGTTGTGGTCACGACTCCATTAGCGGCGCCATCGTACAGGCTTGCTACGAGATCTCGCTCGAACCCCATCGGCTGGCCAAGCTATCGGGTATCGGATGTTCTTCCAAGACGCCAACCTATTTTCTCCGTAATTCCCACGGTTTCAATTCCGTGCACGGCAGAATGCCCTCTATAACAACAGGTGCCAACCTGGCCAATAAAGACCTCATCTATCTGGGTGTTTCGGGAGACGGGGACACTGCATCGATCGGCATGGGACAATTTGTCCATGCGATCCGTCGTAATATCAATATGGTATACATCGTGATGAACAACGGTTGTTATGGCCTTACCAAAGGCCAGGATTCGGCAACCGCCGACTTTGGGTCTGTCAGCAAGGCAGGATCGGACAATCCCTATCACGGCATTAACCTGGCAGGGTTGGCCATGGAGCTCCATGCTTCCTTCGTTGCAAGGAGCTTCTCCGGTGACAAGGAACAGCTCGTTCCGCTCATCAAGGCCGCCATGTCGCATTCCGGATTTGCATTTATCGACATCATTTCACCTTGCGTGACATTCAACAATAACCAGGGTTCCACCAAATCATATTCCTATGTCCGTGATCATATCGAGTCAACTTCAGAGTTTGACTTTGTCCCTGAAGAGGAGGAGATCCTGGTGGATTATAAAGAAGGTAGCTCAAAAGTGGTAGAGCTTTTTGACGGATCAAAAGTACATCTCAGGAAGATCGCACCACACTGGGACCCCAGCGATAGATACAGTGCTGTCAGCCAATTACATGAGGCGCAAAGCCGCGGCCAGATATTGACGGGTTTGCTGTACATCGAGAACGACAGTCAGGATCTCCATTCTAAGCTGAAAACTGTGGATACACCACTCAATCGCCTGACCCAAAAAGATCTGTGTCCGGGCAACGCCGAACTACAGGCGATTAATGCGACTTTTCGTTAGGAAGAACTTTTTGCCACGATCAATTTTCGCGTCATAACGTCTTTATTGATCCTGACAAGGATGTAATAAACACCCTCTGAGAATTCATCCAGAGGGATGACAGATCTGTTCTCTGACAGTGTCTTTTTCATGACCACCTCACCCGTTGGTACAAACACAGATACTTCAACATCCTCCGGACAGTCGAAATCTAAATAAAGCTTGTCGGATGCGGGGTTGGGATAGATACTGATATCAAATTCTCCAGTTACATCTGCACTCTCCTCTGACGTTACGAGTTGACAATCATCCTCAGATTCATAGAACTGACTGACCGGCTCATATTTCCATCGGTCAGGAATATCGCTCGAGTCATCCACTATGATACATGCAAGAGAGTCGCATTCCAATATATTCAGCTCAAGGCTGTCGTTGTTCCCATTCTGTATTTGTAGATACTCCAGCTTTCCATTATTTGACAATCCCAAATTTCTGAGCTTCGGGCATTGGCTCAAGTCTATTTCAGAGAAATTATTTTTGAAACCATATTCATATCCAACATGATTATATCCGTTTAACAAGTAGACCTCGGATAAATTGAGATTTTTTGTGAGATCTATTTTCTCCAAAGTGCAATTGACTGACGAAAGGGTTTCCAGTTGAGTATTGTGGGAAACATCCAGTTCTTCAAGCGGATTTAAACCGCAGTATAATTTCTTCAAGCTGTAACATCCGTTGATATTCAACCGTTCAAGACCAACATCCACACAATACACTTCTTCAAGTCGATGGTTCTCAGATAGATCCAGTTCCCTGATGTGATTAAAAAGGCCGTAGTCATACTTATGGTCACTACAATCCAATAGCTTAAGCCTTTTATTATGACTCAGATCCAGATGTGTCAATTCATTATTTGAACATCTTAGTTCTTCGAGTTCAGGATTATTGGAAAGGTCGATCGTACTCATAAAGAAACCCGTGAAATACAGGTTTTTCAACAACCTGTTTTGGCTTACACTGAAGGTGTCCATATAGTCACCCAAAAAAAACAACGTCTCCAGACTGTCGCAACTAGAAAAATCCAGACTGTCAAGATTATCTACACCACGTAACCAAATGAACTTCAGAGACTTTTGATTGGAGAGGTCCACATGAACCAGCTCACTGGATCGACTCAATTTCATTTCCTGCAGCATCTGATTTCCGGTTAGATCTAGGGAGTCAAATTCAGTCCCACCGAAATGCAGTATTCTGAGCTTACAGTTTTGGGTCAGATCAATATTACTTAATGGATTACTGGAACAATACAGTTCCGCCAGGTCCTTATTCGCACTGAGGTCTAAGTTCTTAATTTTATTCCTTTCCCCATTCAGCACCCTTAGCTTTTCAAATCCCTCAATTCCCGTGAGATCAATAATTCCTTTTTCTCTCACATCCAACTCAATGACGTCCACTATGTCATCATTCAGCACCCTCCCATTGATGGTGCTATCTGAATCAATTCCGAGCTCGATCAATGCTTCCTCAAAAAGAGTATCCGGGATGACCCTATACTGGGCGCGAAGGTGGAAAGACGTCAGGAAAAAGGCAATCAGAAGACAAGGCGTGATGTAAGGGAAAGTTCTCATAGTATTTAAGGTACGAAATTTTCTAGTTAGATCTCATTTGAACATCATTCCCACTCGATTAAATAAGATCTGCTCCCATCAGGATATGCCATAGGCTCCTATCAGCCTTTCACGCAATCTCTCTTTGGTCTCATTATCCACAAAGGCGTGCCTGACCGCTTCGAGGTTGGCCTTGAGAAAATCCTTCTTCTGCCATCCGAAAAATTCGTTCAACAGGGCATATTCACTGGTCAATGTAGTGCCAGTAATGGACCTGGCATCCGTATTGATCCCAATAGAGATTTCATTGGTTAACAAGGTCATGATCGGATGGTCCTTTATAGTCTCTATAACACTGGTTTGTACATTACTGGTCGGACAGATCTCAAGATGGATGTCCTCATCTCTTAGATGTAACATCAAGTCGCGATCTTCGGCACTCCGGACGCCATGTCCGACCCTGTCGGGTCTTAAGTGCTTCAGGGTTTCCCAAACGCTCTCCGCCCCACGGCTCTCACCGGCATGAGCCGTACAGGGAATGCCGGCTGCTTTCACCTGACGAAAGGCCTCGACGTGCTCTTGTATATCATAACCGATCTCCGGACCCGCAATGTCCATACCGGCCACATTGGTGCCTTTGAACTCCTCGACAAGCCTTGCCACCTCCAGACTCCTGGATTCAGAATAGTTTCTCAACGTACAAAGTATCACACGCATCCCCAGCTCGAATTCCCTTATTCCTTCCTCTACAGCGTCATTGACAGTCTTGACAACCTCAAATGGTGTCATCCCTTCCTGAAGATGAAGGTGAGGGGCATAACGGATCTCGGCGTAGATGACATTGTCCTCACTCAATTGACGGAAGAGGTCATCGACGATCAATCGGATTTGCTCAGGATTCTGCATGAGAGGGAGTGCCCGGTGCGTCCTTTCTATGTATTTTTCAAGGCTCGGGCACTTTACTGGTATCATGTAGTTGTCAACATAGTCCTGGTAGTTTGTGCCCGGCTTTAATTTTTGCAGTGCCTCGTAGCTCAGGGTGCAGTCCAGGTGGAGGTGCAGCTCGACTTTGGGTAAATCTTGAAAATCCATTAATTAATGGAGACAATGGTTTATAAGAATAGGGTTTCCGGAAATCTCTGGAATAATGTTTGAAAGTACGATATCAATCTTAAAAGAAGCTTCGTCAAATGACGAAACTTCTTTTTTACAAAAATATCGTAGTCAAAATACGGGGCTTATTACACAGTAGAACAACATCCGGGATGAGAGCGAACCGCTCAGCACCCCCGCTTACCAAAAAACAATACCAACTTTTGATCTACCATTTCTCCCTGACCATTGGTGGCCGGCTTCCATTTTCCTGAAGTCCTTGAAATCAGCTCAACCATCTTTCGATCGACAGTCTCATAGCCGGACGTACTCTCTAGCTCAATGTCCTTGAGCTCACCTTTCCGTGTTACAGTAAAGTTGACCCTTCCCGGCTCCAGGTCGTTCTCATCGATAGACAAAGCGGTATTTGTACTGGCTTCTTTCAAATATGAGATGAGTGCTTCCGGGCCATCAACATAAGAGGCCCCATTTTCAGGAGTTAGGGTCATATAATAAACAAGGTGATAGTCTTCGAGTGATCCGGTCATTGCATTCCTTTCACTACAATCCGCTTCGATCCGAAAATTCGTAGAGTACGGCATGGATCGCAACAACGTCAATTGAGCTGTGTTGAGTTCTGCTCCTTCGCCGCTCTCCGTGATCTCGTCATCCTCCTGAAGAACGGT
>JAWVZH010000165.1:0-6066 GCA_033722295.1 Saprospiraceae bacterium | reverse complement strand
GCGTAGTCAACTGCTTACACATGGAAAAAATGTGGGATTGCCGGAAGGACAGATGGGAAATTCAGAGGTCGGGCATCTGAACATTGGCGCAGGTCGTATTGTATACCAGGATCTGGCACTTATAAACGAAGCCATCGATACGGGCAGTATAATTGAAAATCCCAGACTGCAGGATCTAATTTCTACTGTAAAGAAGAAAGATAGGAAATTGCATATTCTGGGATTGCTGTCTGATGGTGGCGTTCATGCCCATATGGATCACCTATACGCCTTACTCGATCTTTTTGAGAATGAGAATCTCAATCACGTTTATATACATGGATTTCTGGACGGAAGGGACACCGATCCAAAGAGTGGTGTCAAATTTATCCAGGACGTTGAAAGTCACATCACGCAGAGTTCAGCGCAACTAGTATCTGTGATAGGCCGTTATTATGCCATGGATCGTGATCAGAGATGGGATCGCATAAAAAAGGCTTACGACCTTCTGGTTAAGGGCGAAGGAGAAGAAGTAGAAGACTTCGAACATTATGTCAGGAATAAATATGATGAAGGTATAACCGATGAGTTTATGCGTCCGGCATATCGTCTGACAGCTTCGGGCCAAAAGCCGGTCATTCAGGATGGCGATTGCGTCCTGTTTTTTAATTACAGAACGGATCGACCGAGACAACTAACCGAAGTGTTGACCCAGGAGGCTCATCCTAGATATGATATGGAGCCTCTGAGCCTACGTTTTTATACTATGACTGAATATGACAAGCATTTCAAGAATGTCAAGGTTATGTTCCAAAAGGAGGTCCTCAAGGGCACTTTCGGGGAGTACTTAAGTGAATTGGGCATGAAGCAGTTACGTGCTGCAGAAACGGAGAAGTATCCACATGTCACTTATTTCTTCAACGGTGGCAAGGAGGAAGCCTTTGATAATGAAGAACGTATTTTGATAGACTCACCGAAGGTAGCGACTTATGACATGAAACCGGAAATGAGTGCCTCTGAACTGACCGAAGCAGTTATTGGGCATGTCGAACTCAAAGAGCCTGAAGCGATTATAATAAATTACGCTAATGCGGATATGGTTGGCCATACAGGCTCTTTTGAGGCTGCTGTCAAGGCCTGTGAGGCTGTTGATCACTGCCTCAGACAATTAACCCGTGTGGCCCTGGAACGGAAATACAGAATTTTGATTATTGCAGATCACGGTAATGCAGATTATATGGTCAACGATGATGGTACTCCCAACACAGCGCATACCATGAACCCCGTACCTTGTATTGCAATGGGTATGGATGCTATCGAACTGGAAGATGGGATTCTAGCTGACGTAGCGCCAACATTGCTTCAAATGATGGGTCTTGAGATTCCTGAGAGTATGACAGGATCAGGATTGATCAAACCTGATTAGCTCTATTCGAGCTTAGGTCATCAGAATGAATTTCATGCGTAGGGGATATAAATGTAATGAGAAAGCACAGATCCTTTTACAATAAATTCAGATTATGTCTGACAGCCGAGCTCAATAATAGGTAAGCTTTCTTGGTATCTGGCACTCGTATCCTGGAGCTTTTCACAGCAACTGATGAGCTATCGCTGATCTTCTTGAACAATTGCGTATAATACACATAGGCCAGGTATACTCCGAATCTTGCTGCTCTGGGCAGTTTTAGTATGCCTTTGTACGCATGATCAAAATCAGACTTGATATCAACTTCGATCCTTTTCTTGTCCTCGTCGCTAAATCGGACAAAGTCGATATCAGGAAAATACACTCGACCCCTCTCCTCCAGGTCGCTCTGCATATCACGAAGAAAGTTGATCTTCTGAAAAGCCGACCCCAGGCTTTTGGCGTGAGGCACAAGTTCGTCATACAGTCCCGGGCTTTCATGACAGAAGACTCTGAGGCACATGAGGCCAACAACTTCTGCCGAGCCATAGATGTATTTTTTATAATCTGCATCTTCATAGACAGTTCTGTGAAGGTCCATTTTCATGCTCTCCAAAAAAGCTCTGATCAAATCAAGGTCGATCTGATACTCATTGACAGTATGTTGAAAGGCATGAAGTACCGGATTGGTGCTCAATCCTTTTTCAATTGATTCGTAGGTCGATTTTTCGAATTCATTAATTAATTGAGCCTTGTCGTGTTCATGAAAGGTATCCACGATCTCGTCAGCCAATCTCACAAAACCATAGATATTGTAGATCGGAGTGCGCATTTTTTTACCAAGCATCCTTATTCCCAGTGAAAAGGAAGTGCTATAAGACTTTGTGATGATCTCGCTGCATTTAAAGCTTGTGTGATCGTGTAATTGGTACATAGTATTAATTTAAAGCTTTACTCAATTCGCGCGCACTTACCCGCCCGCTGATGATAGCCGGAGGTACGCCTGGTCCCGGCGTGGTCAATTGCCCCGCGTACATCAAATTGCTGATCTCTTTTGCCTTCATCTTGGGTTTTAGGAATGCCGTCTGCCGCAACGTGTTGGCCAGACCATATGCGTTACCCTTGAATGAATAGTAATCCTCGATAAAGTTAGACGTACCGAACGCCCTGTAATGATCGATATGGGGTCTTATCTTCGTTCTCAGTGTACGTTCTGTTCGATCCATGACAACATTAAAATACTTATCTCTGATCTCATCTGTGTCATCCAGTCCAGGTGCAACAGGGATCAGAATAAACAAATTTTCATGGCCATCGGGCGCAACAGTATTATCTGTTTGTGAAGGACTGCATATGTAAAACAATGGATCCGATGGCCAGGAAGGATGATCGTATATCTCTCTTGCATGTCTAGAAAAATCAGCATCAAAAAATAGATTGTGATGCTTCAATTCAGGGATCTTTTTGTCCACACCTACATAATAGAGCAAACATGAGGGAGCGAGCGTTTGCTTATTCCAGTAATCTTTGGAATAACGCCGGTACTCAGGAGTCAATATTTCTTGCTCGAAGTGGTTGTAATCACAGGCAGCAATAACGCCATCTGTAGAAATGTGCCAGTCATTTCCTTCTACCCGGTTGGCGGTGTCGCCATCTACGATCACTTTTTCTACTGTAGTGTTGTATTTAAAATGAACACCTTGCGCTTCGGCCACGCGGGTCATCGCCTTTACGATCTCGTACATTCCACCCATCGGGTACCATGTGCCCAAACTTATATCTGCATAATTCATCAAACTGTATAGCGCAGGTGTTTTGGATGGCTTGGCTCCGAGGAAAAGAACAGGAAATTCCAGGATCTGTCTTAATCGGGGATCAGAAGTAACCTTTTTTACATTTTTCGCTATAGAGGACAACATATCTAACCTCCACAGGCTGTTCAAAACTCTCAGATCGGCAAACTCAAATAATGAGTGACCTGGTTTTTCGACAAATTCCCTGATACCAACTTCGTATTTGTATTCAGCTTCGTCAAGAAACTTTTTTAGCCTGTTCCCGCTGCCGGGGTCCAGTTCATCGAACAATTGAATAACCCTCGACTCGCCAGCAGGCAGATCTATTTTTTCCGATTCTGAAAAATATACACGGTAGGAGGGATCCAATCTCTTCAATTCATAGAACTCCGAAGTTTCAAAGCCGAAGTCATTGAAGAACCGGTCAAAGGTGTCCGGCATCCAATACCAACTCGGTCCCATATCAAATCTATATCCTTCAGACTCGAAAATCCGGGCCCTGCCTCCGGGGCCTTCATTTTTCTCAACTACGGTCACATTATGACCCGCCTTAGCCAGGTAAGCGGCTGCCGAGATTCCTGCGAAACCGGCTCCAATGACGGTGATGTGTTTTTTTTCCATAGAGATGGATGTTAAACAAGAAGTGGGTAGCTTGGTTTAACCCGTGTAATTCAAAGCAATAAAAAAGGCCTGATTCATAAGAACCAGACCTTTTAAATTTAAAGCTTATGGATCAATTAAGAGGCTTTGCCGCCTTTCAATTCATCCTGTAATTTCTCAAGCTCTTCCCACTTGTCTTCCGCAGCCAGTTTTGCCTGTTGCGGCCATGTAGTAGGATCAAACATCTTGTATCGGCTACCCGCCTCGAGCAGTACCTCGCGAAGTTTGTCCGCATCGGAATCTGCAAGTGTAGCATAATCTGATATACCCGCGCTGGTAAGGATCTCGGCGATCTTGGGTCCAATGCCTTCGATCTTTTTAAGATCATCACCTTTATCAGACTTCTTTTTGGACGTGGTCTTCTTGGACTTTGCCTTCTTTGCCTCGGCTTTTTCCTTGACCTCGTCCTTCGTTTTCTCATCTACAGGGGCTTCAGGCTTCTCCTTGGTTGATTTGCTCTTAGCCTTTTCTTTCTTGTCAGCTTCTTCAGTCGTTTCCAATTGTTCCTTGAGCTGACTAAAGACATCCATATCACCCAATGTGGTACGTTCCACCTTAGAAGCTTTCTTCTTGATCGTCTTGCGCGTGTCTTTTCTCTCCTTGCGCTTTTCCTCCCTTACGCTGTCAGAAGCTTCTCTGTTGATATCCTCAAGGTAACGCGAATGAGAGACCAGGATGCGTTTGTCATCACGGTTGAATTCGATCACCTTGAAAGTCAAACTTTCGTCAACCTGAGCCTGACTGCCGTCCTCCTTTTTCAAGTGTTTGGTAGGGCAGAAGGCTTCGAGACCATAAGGTAACTGTACGATAGCACCCCTGTCTTCCTTCCTGATGACGGTTGCTTCATGATAAGAACCAACGGGGAATACATTTTCAAAGGTATCCCATGGATTCTCTTCAAGCTGTTTGTGGCCGAGGGACAGTTTCCTGTTCTCCTTGTCGATCTCGAGGATAACAACCTCCAGATCTTCACCGACCTTGGTAAACTCCGATGGATGTGAGAATCGCTTGGTCCAGGAAAGGTCTGATACGTGTACCATACCTCCTATACCTTCTTCGAGCTCCACAAATACACCGTACGGTGTCAGGTTCTTGACCTCACCGGTATGCTTGGAACCAACGGGGAAGTTGGCTTCGATATCGCTCCATGGATCTTTCAGTAGCTGTTTCAGGCTGAGAGACATCTTTCTCTCTTCTCGATCGATGGTAACGATCTTCGCCTCATATTCCTGATTCAGGGAGAAAAACTCACGTGCATTAACGGGCTGATTGCTCCAACTTACCTCAGAAACGTGTATGAGGCCTTCCACTCCAGGTTCAATTTCCAGGAATGCACCATAATCCTCGATATTCACGATCTTGCCCTTAACAACCGCTCCTTCCTTGATACTCTCGTCGAGTGTATCCCATGGATGTGGTTGAAGTTGCTTGAGACCGAGAGATATTCTTTTCTTGTTCTCGTCAAAATCAAGCACAACGACGTTGAGCTTTTGATTGAGTTCGAGAACTTCTTCAGGATGATTGATACGTCCCCAGGATATATCCGTGATGTACAACAGTCCGTCAACACCACCAAGGTCCATAAAGGCACCGAAGTCTGTGATATTCTTCACAATACCTTCAAGTACCTGACCTTTTTCAAGTGATGATATAATGGCCTCACGCTGCTCGGCAAGATCACTCTCAATAAGAGCTTTATGAGAGACAACCGCATTCTTAATGGTCTCGTTGATCTTGACAACTTTGAATTCCATTGTTTTTCCTACGTAAGAATCATAGTCGATGATCGGCTTGATGTCTATCTGAGATCCGGGCAGGAAGGTCTCCAGTCCCTGGCAATCAACAATAAGACCACCCTTGGTCTTGCTGATGATGGTACCCTTTATAATAGTACCATTGTTGTAGGAATCGACGATGTCGTTCCATGCCTTTAGTAACTTGGCCTTTCTTCTCGATAAGACGAGATGGCCCTTTTCGTTTTCACGCTGCTCTACGTATACATCAACCTCGTCGCCCACTTCCAGATCCGGCAGGTCACGGAACTCTGATAGTGGCAAAAGCCCGTCTGACTTGAAGTTAAGGTCCAGTACTACATCACCTTCGTTAATGGCGGTTACCTTACCAGTTACGACTTCATAATCATCTATCTGATTGAATGATGAGGAGTAGAGGTCCTCTAACTCTTTGAATTCTTTATCCGAGTACGTGGAAATGGTTTCATTGCCAGCG
>JAWVZH010000164.1:0-6071 GCA_033722295.1 Saprospiraceae bacterium | reverse complement strand
GACGACATCCACTTCAGTCCCGGAGATTCGCGCTAATGCCCTTTGTAGTTCCCCCTGCACAGTTCGCTGTTCAGGCTGTACCTGCCAACCCGAAAATTCGGTTCCCTTGTATGATATCGTTAGTTTAAATCTTGGCATAAAAAAACCGCCTGAGATAATCCCAAGCGGTCAGAAAGGTAGTTTCTTTAAATGTTTTATCCAATTACAGAATCATCCTTGGCATGAAGCGCAAAACCCCAAGCTCCACCGGCCAAAGCCAGATCTTTAAGTATATTGGGCATTTGCTCCATTGCACCTCCCATAACTGCGGGCAGCCATACTGTTAAGGCAGTGAGCAGTAGAAAAATACCGAGAAGGAAAGCAGCCAGCTTGTCATATTTACCTATAATCAGGCTAATAGCTGCTAATATGAGAGCTATTCCTGTTATGTAAATTATCACCTCCCCACCAAAGGGAGCATAACCCGCCATTGTTCCTGCATCCGTCAAATGATTGATTCCAAAGACGGCCATTGGAATTGCAAATAGGTACCTACCAAGTTTCAGTAATCCATTCATGATTTTGTTTGTTCGTTGTTCGAAGAAATATAATTCGTCGATTTTAAATATATAAAATATTTATATAAAACAAAATCATATTTAAGCCAAAGGTGTTCTGGGTTACGCTGCCCGCAATTTGCTGAGCTTTGAGTGGGTCAGCTTGGATGAAGCGTATTTTTCGTCAATGATGAATTCATTCACATCTTTTTGGGAAGGAAGGTCAAACATGGCATCGGTCATGACTGCCTCGCAAATACTGCGAAGACCACGAGCTCCCAACTTGTATTCAAGTGCCTTTCCTGCTATATACCCTATGGCGCCTTGTGTGACTTCCAGTTTGATGCTCTCCATCTCAAATATCCGCTGATATTGCTTGATCAGTGCGTTCTTAGGTTCTGTAAGGATCCTTGTGAGCGCTTCCTTATCCAGAGGATCGAGGTAGGTCAATACTGGAAGACGACCGATGAGTTCTGGTATAAGACCATAGGACTTCAGGTCCTGATGATTGACATACTGCAACAGATTGTCCATATCGATCTTATCCCGTTCGTCTTTGGCAAACCCGATGACCTGTGTGTTCATACGTCGTGCAATCACTTTTTCCAATCCATCGAAAGCCCCGCCACAAATAAAAAGGATATTGCTGGTGTCAACTTTTATGAGCTTTTGCTCGGGATGTTTTCTGCCTCCCTGTGGCGGCACGTTGACCTCAGTTCCTTCCAGCATCTTGAGCATGGCCTGCTGAACACCCTCGCCGCTGACATCCCGTGTAATGGAAGGGTTGTCGTTCTTTCGTGCGATCTTGTCCAGTTCATCTATATAAACGATGCCTTTTTGAGCGGCCTCTATATCATAATCACATGATTGAAGCAGGCGACTCAACATACTTTCTACATCCTCTCCTACATAACCGGCCTCTGTAAAAACAGTGGCATCAACTATAGTGAATGGCACATTCAGAAACCTGGCAATTGTTTTAGCCAATAAAGTCTTCCCTGTCCCGGTTTGTCCGACGAACAGAATATTGCTTTTCTCGATCTCAACCTCTCCTCCCAATTCCTGATTCAACCGCTTATAGTGATTGTAGACCGCAACAGAAAGATATTTCTTGGCCTCATTCTGTCCGATCACATATTGATCAAGGTATGTCTTGATATCCCTGGGAGTTAAATGCTCCGGGAGGGTAAATTGCTCATCAGTTGCAGAAGATTTACGGTGATGGACTTCTTCCTCTACGATATCGTGGGCCTGCTCGACGCAGGATTCGCAAATGTGTCCTTCAATACCCGCGATCAGTATGAGCGCTTCATTCTTGTCCTTGCCACAAAACGAACACCTGTAATTGTCCTTACTGCTTTTCATAATCTTTACAAGTTACTTTTTTCAGAGCATTTTACTCCTCAGACTTTCCAGGCTTTTCTGGCTTTCCTGGCTTTCGTGTCAGCACCTCATCCACAACACCGTAGTCTTTTGCTTCCTGAGCGGTCATCCAGTAATCCCTGTCACAATCCTTTTCTATCTGCTTGAAGGTCTTATCTGTATGATCAGCCATTATCTGATACAGCTCATTTTTCATCTGCTTGATCAGATTGTAAGAGATCTCCATATCAGCAAACTGTCCTTGCATACCACCACTCGGCTGGTGTATCATTATCCTGCTGTGGCCAAGGCAAGAACGCTTGGCATCCTTACCGGCGCAAAGGAGAACAGCGCCCATTGAAGCAGCAAGTCCCGTACAAATGGTCGCTACATCGGGAGAAACATACTGCATGGTATCATAGATCCCCAATCCAGCTATAACCGAACCGCCAGGGCTGTTGATAAACATTTGGATATCACGCTTTGGATCTGTGGATTCAAGAAATAGCAGCTGCGCCTGAATGACATTAGCCACATAATCATTGACGGGCACTCCCATAAAGATTATACGATCCATCATAAGTCGGCTAAAAACATCCATGCCAACAACATTAAGTTGCCTTTCCTCGATCACTTGAGGAGTGAAATCATGAATATTGGGCACCGCCACCCTGTCGGCGTAACTGTCCAGATGCATTCCGGACATCCCCTTATGCTTAACGGCGTATTTTCTGAATTCTTTGTAGTCCATTTGTAGTTTGCATTTTATATCTCAACTAAGACATTAACGCTGCACTGAACGTTATGTTTTTAGGCTTTGGCCGCCTCTATCTGATTCTCAAGCTCATCCTTGTCGATCTCCTTATCCTCAATTTCCACCTGTGACACAATGTAATTGAAAACCTTGTCATCCTTCAAGGTTTCATAAGCCTTTCTAACCTGTCCGGAGTCCTGCATGAGTCTTTCCGCGCTGTGGAGAAGCAGATTTTCATCAGCTCCGTAAGCTCCCAGATACTGCCTGACACTGTTGATGAAGTATTGCCTGATCTCGGTCTCGGTCACTTCTACTTTTCCATCATCAGCGATCCTGTCCCTGATGATAGTCCACTTAAGCCCCTTGAGGAAGTTGTCAAACTCCTCTTGATCAACTTCTGTAGACACCTTCTCTTCTGATTCAGCATTTTCATTAGCCTTCTCAGACTCCAGCCATCGCTTTAAAAAGTCTTTCGGCAGTTCGAAGTCATTCTTTTCTAATAGTGCATCCTGAAATGATCTGAAAAGCAATGCTTCAGTCTGCTTCTGGTAAAATCTCTCAAGCTCTTCCCTCACCTTCTCACGCGCCTGGTCCTCCGTCTCTACGTCCTCACCGAGAAATGACTTGTAGAAGCTCTCATCCATATCCGCCTTCTCTATCCTCTTGATTGCCTGGACCTTCGCCTCCCATTTGGTGCCGATCTCCACCTCTTCATCCTCAATACCAAGCATATGCTTTCTCACATAGCTTTCCTTGGCATTCTTTTCAAGAGTGAATGGATTAAACTCGAAAGTGTCACCTACCTTGATCGACTTGATACGCTTTTTCACCTTATCATCTCCGATCATATCCACAAGTACCTGAAAGTTAGCTTCAAGACCAGAATCATCATCGGTTACTTCTTTAGCCTCTAATACCAACCGATCATTCTCTTCTATATCCCCCTCGGCTTCGACCTCATTGCCCATCCGCTTTCGTGCACGATCCAACTCTTCATCAACTTCCTCGTCCTGTACCTTAACCTTCAATCGTTTATACTTGTCTTCCTCACTCACTCCTTTAACCTCAAATTCTGGCTCCAGACCAATGTCGAAAGAGAAATTATAGGTTTGAAGCGTAGATGGATCGAAACTCATTGCGCTCTGATCATCAGAGGGAAGTGGACGACCAAGGGTCTTGAGCTCATGTTCCTTAAGGTAGTCAGACAGCACCTTGGATGCCTCAGAAAAAACCACATCGGCCAATACCTGTTTCCCGAAAGCTTTTTTCAAGTACGAATTTGGAACCTTGCCTTTTCGAAAACCTTTTAGTTGAACCTTCCCGCCCTGCCTTTGAAGTTCTTTCTCAAAGGTCGCTTTATAGTCTTCCGGCTCCAGTTTGATATTAAGCTGAATATTTAATCCGTCGATATCTTTTCTTTCGATCAACATGCAATATGTTTTAGAGTGGAACTGCGATCAGATGGGGTCAGAAGTGTGCGGGTGGAGGGACTCGAACCCCCACGCCTTGCGGCACTAGATCCTAAGTCTAGCGCGTCTGCCAATTCCGCCACACCCGCTCATTTTTTCAAAAGAGAGTGCAAAGATAAAATAAGTATTGAATCTTCGCAGTGAACAGAATATTTTACAACGTGTTCACCAATCACTATGTTTCATTCTATCAGATGTGTAAGTTCTATTAATATACCTGTCCTCGATGCGCGATATCTGTCTCCCGCTCTTTCGCCATGGGGGTGATTCAAGTATCAAGGTTATTGGAATCTCTTGAACCTCTTTTTTGTTAGATTTGTATAACCCTGTTGAGAAATTCTCTATGCATACCGATGTAGTAACATATACGGCAGATGACAAACGACTGATAAGGAATGCTTACAGGAGGCTGGTCAGGTCTTTCAGGATGGATTTTCCTGAAGAAGACAAGGACAATATCCAAAAGGCTTTCAAGATCGCAACTGATGCACATGTCAGTCAGAGAAGGAAATCCGGAGAACCTTACATCATCCACCCAATAGAGGTGGCCAGGATCGCACATGTCGAGATTGGCCTGGGCCCTACTGCTATCATATGCGCTCTTTTACACGACGTCGTTGAGGATACCCCATTGGAGCTTCAGGACATTATCAACGCTTTTGGTCCCAAAATCGGTCAGATCGTGGATGGACTGACCAAACTGGACGGACTTTACAATGTTGAAAGCCCACAGGCAGAGAATTATAAAAAGGTGCTCAGCACATTGGTGGAGGATGTGAGAGTAGTCCTCATAAAAATGAGTGACAGGCTTCACAACCTGAGGACAATAAGTCCCATGCCTCGACACAAACAGTTGAAGATCGCCGCGGAAACGTCCTATATCTATGCTCCACTGGCCCATAGACTAGGTCTGTACAATCTACGCACGGAATTCAACGACATCTGCCTAATGATCAATGAGCCTGAGGTTTATGGTGATATAAAAGAGAAACTTCAGGTCACTCAGAAAGAGCGGTCCAATTACATCAAGAATATTATAAGACCCCTAAAGAGCAATTTGGAGGATCTCGGCTTTGAGTACAGGATAGTGGGCAGACCCAAGTCGATCTCTTCGATCTATGACAAAATAAAGACCAAAAGGGTCCCTTTTGAGGAGATCTATGACCTATTTGCGATCAGAGTGATCATTGATGCGCCTAAGGACAAGGAAAAAACAGCTTGTTGGCAGGTATATTCTGTCATAACTGATGTTTACAAGCCGATCCCCGAGAGACTTAAAGATTGGGTGACAACACCGAAGAGTAATGGATACGAATCGTTACATACGACGGTGATCGGCCCAAAGGGTCAATACGTTGAAGTCCAGATCCGAACGGAGAGAATGGATGAGATCGCTGAAAGAGGATTTGCTGCCCATTGGAAGTATAAAGGGATCACCAACAACGATAATATTTTCGAGTCCTGGTTTGACAACATCAGGGATATACTCGAGACACCACATAATGATGCGATCGAGTTCATCAATGACTTCAAAGCCAATCTGTTCAATGAAGAGGTCTACGTCTACACACCACAAGGTGATATGCGAATTTTGCCTAAAGGAGCTACTGCCCTGGATTTTGCTTTTGACATACACTCAGATATAGGATATCACGCTACAGCCATCAAGGTCAACAATAAGCTTGTTCCCATGGGTTATCGGCTGAGAAGTGGTGATCAACTGAAAGTCATCACCGGAAAAAATCAAAAGCCTAACGAGAGTTGGTTGAAAATGGTGGTTACTGGAAAGGCCAGGTCAAAGATCAGGTCGGCGATGAAAGAAGAGAAACGAAAACAGGGAGAACTGGGTAAAGAGGCCCTTCAGCGTAAGTTCAAGAACCTCAAGATCGATTTTGAGGAAAATATCGATTTTATGGTACGTGAACTGGGATATAAATCAAGGCCCGATCT
>JAWVZH010000163.1:0-6169 GCA_033722295.1 Saprospiraceae bacterium | reverse complement strand
TACCTATTCGATCTGCGTCTATGAAATCCATATTACCTAGATATCTGGCAGCATTGATCTGGTCTATGGTCTCATACTTGCCGAGAGTCAGATAGGTCATTTTTTTGAATTCCTCTCCTTTTCCTCCTGTTCCGCGGTTATCGACAACCGCGATGATATAACCCTTTTGAGCCAACATTTGAAACCACCAGTAATTGCCGAAACTGTTCCAACGGTTCATCACTTCCTGGCTCCCTGGGCCTCCGTAGAGAAACATAAAGAGTGGGTATTTTTTCTCTGGATCAAAATCAGGAGGTTTGATCATAGCGGCATTGAGTTTTACACCATCTTCTACTTCTATGCTCAAAAGTTCTACAGGTGCTACCCCATATTCCGCCTTTCTAGCTGCCAATTGGGTGTTGTCTTCCAGGGGGCGAATGACAGAGCCCTGACGATCATATACATTATATGTTGGAGGTTGTGATATGGTTGAATGGTTTAGTACGTAGTAGTCAAAAGTAGAAGAGAATTGTGCACTGTTATAACCTTCATCAACGGCAACATGGCGCTTTTGCCTGCCGTCTATTGTGCTGGAGTAAATATTGCGCTGTGTAGAGCCCGGTTCTGTAGACTGATAATAAACTTCCTTGTTTTCGGGATCGTACCCATAAAAATTCGTCACTTCCCAGTTGCCCTGCGTCACTTGTGCTTGTTGTCGCCCTGAAGTGTCAAAAAGATAGATGTGGTTGAATCCGTTGTTTTCACTGGTCCAAATGAACTCACTACCATCATTTATGAAGGTGAGATTATCATGGATGTCGATATAATATTCACTTGTCTCATTGAGCATAATGACGGACTGACCGGTTTGGGCATCGGTTCTGAAGATCTGAAGATGATTTTGGTGGCGGTTCAACTTGAAAATGCAAACCTCATCGTCATTCGCAGACCACTTAATGCGCGGTATGTAAATATCTTCGAGATCGCCGATATCTGCTGTGGTGGTAGTCCCGTTCTTAATATGGTGTATGTGAACAGACACGGAGGAGTTTGTTTCTCCCACCTTGGGGTATTTAAATGTCTCATAAACAGGGTAGGACTGATTATGGTGAAGGGTCATTGTAAATTCAGGTACCTCTGTTTCATCAAACCTAATATAGGCCAGGTGATTACCTTCTGTTGACCATTCGAAAGCCTTGACGAAGGCAAACTCCTCCTCATAGACCCAGTCCGTATGGCCATTGATGATCCTGTTCTTTTCTCCGTCCTCTGTTACTGCAAGTACAACACCGGAGGGCAGGTGTTGATAGTAAAGATTATTATCTTTTACAAAAGCGACTTTTTTACCAGTTGGATCGAGAGTTGCATAAGAAACCTGATTCATGTCATCTACAGGTATGGTTTGAGCCGTAGAGCGGTCGTAAATAATGTATTCTGCGGTGTATGAACGGCGATAGATGCGTTGCGTATTTGATCGAAGGACGATAAATTTCTCATCAACGGCAAACTCATAGGCCTCTATGTTATAATCATCATTAATGCTTCTGGCATCCAGAATAACTTCAACCAATTCCCCGGTGGTGAGGTCGTACTTGACAATTCTATTTTCTTCCAGGGCGGCGTAGTGTTTGCCGTCGGCCAGGAAATTAAATCCGGGCACCCCCATGGTTCGGAAGGTGCCGTTTTTCCAAATGTCTTCTAGTGTGATTTCCTTTTGTGCCTGTAAAGCTGAAACAACTAGGAAGAGACTAATAAAAAGGAATATTTTTCGCATGATCACAATGATTAAAAAGCGAAGATATTGAAAGATATTCATGATGGCAGGCATTGTGCCACTAGCTTATGGGCCATTTTGGTGATGCGGGTTATGTATTTTCCAGTATATCCCAAAATAGTTTGATGCGGCGACCGTTGAATTGTCGGACGTTTTGCAGTTCCCTAATGCAGTCATTTTTTATCTTCGGTACATTACATAATCGTCTAATTCAAAATATTACTTTCCCAAGTATGAGCAAACTCCATGTTGTTTTAATGATATTGTTGTCGTACAGCTCAATGAGCCTATGCCAGGATAGTGCCCTGTGGTTGCGATATCCTGCGATCTCACCGGATGGACAAGAGATCGTTTTCAATTATAAAGGTGATATATTTAAGGTATCATCCCAAGGAGGTGCCGCCGTACCACTGACCCTAAGCGAAAGTTATGAATATAGTGCTGTATGGAGTCATGACGGTGAAAGAATTGCCTTTGCTTCCGATCGTTACGGAAATATGGATGTTTTTGTCATGCCGGCGATGGGAGGAGAAGCGATGCGATTGACCTTCCATTCCAGGTCTGAAATTCCCAGTGATTTCAGCCCGGATAATAAAAGCATTCTCTTCACAGGCCTGAGGCAAGATCATCAGGACAATGTACAGTTCCCATCGGGGATCATGTCAGAGTTATATACAGTTCCGGTCGAAGGTGGACAGGTCGATCTCGTCCTGACCTCACCAGCGATAGATGCGAGGTATAGCTCAACGGGTGATAAGATCATCTATCATGACGTAAAAGGATATGAAAATGATTGGAGGAAGCATCATACCTCTGCGGTGACACGGGATATATGGGTTTATGATCTGACTACATCCGATTACAGTCAGTTATCTGACTTTGAAGGAGAGGATCGCAACCCTGTGTTCGCGTCAGATGATGACACATATTATTATTTATCCGAAGAAAGTGGTGATTTCAATATATATCAGTCTTCCCTGTCAGATCCTGAAACTAACAATGCTTTGACCAGTTTTGAGGATCATCCTGTTCGTTTTCTTACAATTTCAGATAATGATGTTCTCTGTTTTAGCTATCACGGCGAGATATATAAAATGGAACCGGAAGGTACACCACAGAAGGTGAAAATTGAAATCAGCTATGATGGACGTCAGAACCTCGAAGAGATCGTTTCGGTCAATGAAAAATTCACGGAAGCCACACTCTCACCTTCGGGCAAAGAGGTCGCATATATTTTCAGGGGAGAGATCTTTGTAAGCAGTCTGGACAATGGTACGACCAAAAGAATAACCAATACCCCGTGGCAAGAAAGAGGTGTAGATTTCAGTCCTGATGGACGCACTCTGGTGTACGCGGCGGAGAGGGATAATAACTGGGGTCTGTATCAAACCAGTATTGTCAGGGAAGAAGAGCCTTATTTCTTTGCCTCGACGCTTCTCGAACTCGACACACTTCTGGCTACCAAAGCTGAAGAATTTCAACCATCCTATTCACCTGATGGCAAGGAGGTGGCGTACCTGGAAGATCGCACTGTGCTGAAGGTGATCAATCTGGAGAGCCGAGAAACAAGATTGATAATGCCCGCCAAACACAATTATTCCTATGCCGATGGTGATCAGTGGTATCAGTGGTCACCTGACAGCAAATGGTTTTTGGTCAGCTTTGGTCCCCGGGAGAGGGTCTTTTGGCGCGAGGTCGGATTGATCGAAGCCAGTGGCGAGGGTGAATTGCGAAATCTGACTCGAAGTGGATATTCTGATTATGGCCCCAAATGGTCAAATGATGGCACCATGATGATATGGGCGAGTACCAGGGAGGGAACCCGTTCCGAGAGTGGATGGATGAGCAATGCCGATGTATATGCCATGTATTTTACGCAGGAAGCCTGGGATCGGTCTAAATTGGATGAAGAAGAATGGGGCCTGTTGAAGGAGAAGGAGGAAAAAGAGAAGGAGGAGGATGATAACGAAGAATCAGATAATAAAGGCAAGAAGAAAAAGAAAGAAAAAGAAGATGAAGATGAGGATGAAAAGGTTGAACCTCTGGAATTTGATTGGGAGAATATGTCGGATCGTCAGAGACGGTTGACAGTCAACACTTCTAATCTGGGGGGCTGGGTTCTTTCAAAGGACGGTGAAAAACTGTTTTATCTGACTCGATTTGAAGGCAAGAACGATCTGTGGGAAACAGAACTCCGAACCAAAAAGACTAAGAAGCTTGCCAAGTTGGGTGCGCAAAGTGCCACGTTGGAATTATCCGAGGACGGAAAATTCCTTCTGATACTTTCAGATGGGAAACTGAAAAAAGTATCTATTGACGATGGAGAGGTAAAGGGTATTCCAACCAAGGGAGAGATGGTGCTCAAGCGCGCAGCAGAGAGGGCGTATATCTTTGATCATGCCTGGCGACTGGTCAAAGAAAAATTCTATGTGCCCGATTTGCATGGAGTGGACTGGGATTTCTACTATGAAGCCTATAAGCCTTTTTTAGAGCATATCAACAATAACAGGGATTTCGCAGAAATGCTCAGCGAAATGCTTGGAGAACTCAATGCGTCGCACACAGGTAGTGGTTATCGCGAGAGTGATCCCAAAGGAGATCAAACAGCTTCTCTTGGACTTTTATATGATCAGGATTACGAGGGACCCGGATTGAAGGTAGCTGCAGTTCTACAGGAAGGTCCTTTTGACAATGCCGAAAGCAAGGTTAAGGCAGGTCATATTATTCAAGCGATAGACGGAAACAAGATCGATGCGAATGTTGATTTTTATCAGTTTCTCAATCGAAAGAGGGGAGACAGGGTGTTGGTCGCCATTATGGACCCTGTCAATGATAAAAATTGGGATGAAGTAGTCCAGCCCATATCACTCGGTCAGGAAGGTCAATTGCTATATCAAAGGTGGGTAGAATCGAGACGCGATCTTGTAGATAGTCTCTCCGATGGACGCCTGGGATATGTACATGTACGGAGTATGAATGATCGCAGTATGCGTGTGGTTGTCGAAGAAGCTCTGGGACAGCATATAACTGACGAAGCCCTGATCGTAGATACGAGATTTAATGGTGGTGGAAATCTCCATGATGTCCTTTCGGACTTTCTCAACGGCAAGAAATACATGGATGTCATTCCGCATGGGCAATACATAGGTTCTGAGCCATGGATGAAATGGGTCAAGCCTTCCATTGTTGTCATGGGTGAAAGCAATTATTCAGATGCGCATCTTTTTCCTGTTGCCTATAAGATAAAAGAAGTGGGTCAGACCCTGGGAATGCCTGTGCCGGGCACAGGAACATTCGTATGGTGGGAGACGCAGATTGACCCAACTTTGTTTTTTGGAATTCCTATGGGAGGATGGAAACCCATTGGTGATGAGTCATTCCTTGAAAATAATCAGTTGGAGCCGGACATCAGAGTCAGAAATGAACCGGGTGAGATGGCCGAAGGCCGCGATCAACAGATCGAGGAAGCGGTGAAAGTCTTACTCGAGGAATGACCTGGGCTGTAAGTGGCGATTACATTATGGAAATAGGAACTTCATGTTAAAATATATTGGTTCCGGGCTTACTATGCTGCTTTTCGTCAGCAACTTGTGGGGTCAGAATGAGGATGACTATCAGGTTGGTATTCTTGTTATGGATGGCGTTTACAATACCGAATTGACGGCTCCATATGATATTTTTCATCATACGCTATTCAGAGAAGGAGTAAAGCCTATGGAAGTTTTTCTGGTCAGTGAAGATGGAGGGACGGTCACTACATTTGAAGGCATTGAGTTGCTGTCTGACCACGATTTCGATTCAGCACCTGAATTGGATATCCTTGTTATTCCGGCGGCAGAAGGACATTTGGGGAAGGATCTCAAGAACGAACGACTTCTGTCCTACATCGGTTCGGTTATGAAGCAAGCTGATTATGTCCTGACATTGTGTGACGGAGCTTTTTTACTGGCCGCCGCTGGCCTGCCGAAAGGTACACATGTGACAACCTTTCCAGGTGATATCGATGAATTTGAACATCGTTTTTCTAATTTGGATGTGCATCGGGATGTTCTCTTTGTCCATGATGGCCGATTCATCACTGGTGCCGGAGGAGCCCGATCTTTTGAGCCGGCACTCTATCTATGTGAGCTGTTATATGGTAAGCAGGTAGCGGAACAGTTGGCAAAGGGCATGGTGATAGAGTGGGATCTTGAGGAAATTAAATACTTCAGGCGGTAATAGTAGAAGTGGTCTTTTAATATGTAGTTAATTTGGATGGCTGAGGAGTAAAAAATAGTTTGTTAAGCCACCAACCACTGAAGGTCTAGTAGGGCACCGGCATCTCTTCTTTCGCAAATTCTTGTTAAGACAAACGGTGGTAGCTTGTCTTGAATTATAGATATGAGTATGATTTTGGAGATAGGTGTTGCTATTGCT
>JAWVZH010000162.1:0-6237 GCA_033722295.1 Saprospiraceae bacterium | reverse complement strand
TAGCGTGTAGCGTGTAGCGTGTAGCGTGTAGCGTGTAGCGTGTAGCGTGTAGCGTGTAAAGATTATTTTTTATTGAATGTAAGAGTTCCTTGAAGGAAAATAATTAGTCATTCTTCAATATTACCCCTCTCCCCAATAACATATTAAGTATAATTCTAATTTATTGGCATGGTATATGCATATAGGTCAGATGGATCCCATTCCTTCAACATGGCACTGTCTGCCATGGCAGTAATCGCAATTAACAAATCATTTAGGGTTGTTTGAAAAACTTATTTCATTTCAACCGTTTATAGGGGGTTGAATCTGGAATTCGATCCACGGGAAATGGAGGTGTTGGAGGGACAGAAAAGGTTTCCCGTACTTGATACCACGGCGAACAACGAGGAGGTTAAACATGTGTTAATGTTGAAGCAAGTTTGGCAAATTGTATGCTAACTTCGCGCGAATTTTCGTTGATAGTTGTCGGAATTCAAGCCCGAATAGAGGATTGTTATTCCAAAACTTTTATTGTGAGGCAGTTAAACTTTAACATTTTTTGTTATTCGTTTACTTGCTTTGCGCGGCAAAAGGAAATATCTTTGCTGTCCACTAAATCATATTAGGAATATTTTTAATATTTATTAATCTGATTTTCAGTATTGTATGTCCTAATGCCAAATTAGTGAACCATGAACATGTCGATTTTAAAAACTGCAGGGCTGTACCTGCTCTTGGGTTTTCTCGCCCATATTGTGCCTTTATCGCTTCAAGCGGGCGATAACAAGGTCACACTGGAGGTCTGTGTCAATGAGTTTGACATGAAGGCCGAAGCGGAGATCAAGGACAGGATCAGTAATATGGATGGCCTTTTTGAAATGAGGCACACCCCCGAAGTTATGTCCTATATCAAGGATTACCTCGGCTATAAAGAGGGTACATCCACTATACTCGGTCGCCAGATGGTCTTTTTTCCTCTCTTTGAGGATGTTCTGGCTAAAAAAGATGTCCCGACCGACCTTAAATATCTTCCGATCGTAGAATCAGCACTGAACCCAAATGCCATATCAAGAGTTGGTGCCGCCGGCCTGTGGCAATTTATGAGAAGTACAGGCCGAATGATGGGACTGAGGATCAATTCCGTGGTAGATGAAAGGCGCAATCCGTACAGAAGTACTGAAGCCGCAGCGGATTACCTTCAGTTACTATATGAAGAGTTCGAGGACTGGACGCTGGTACTGGCTGCTTATAATGCTGGACCCGGTCGGGTCAGAAAGGCTATTTCAAGGGCTGATTCCAGGGATTTCTGGAAGATCAAGAGGTATCTGCCTTCCGAAACCAGAAGATACGTGCCGGCCTTTATAGCTGTCAATTATGTCATGAATTATTACTATTTGCATGACATACAACCTGTATTGGAACACCCGGATTACTTGAATGTCTCTAACATCACCCTGTATGAGACGATGAATTTCAGGGAGATCTCGGAGATCACAGGAGTAGAGGTCGGAATATTGCGAAAATTGAACCCATGTTATCTTAGGCAGTATATACCTGCTAATGAGAACGGGTCTTACGTTATGCTGCCGAGCTATGCCGCAACGCTGCTCCTGAATCACCTGTATATACCCGATTCTGAAACAGAGACCGTGCAGGACGGATGGCTGAATGACAAGCTTATCAGCCCTTCGGATCTACACCTGCTCAGGCCCCAGGTCGAAGTACTGGAAAGACTTCCTGTTCCGATGAACCAGGATCTCTTCCATAACGAAGGACATGAGGTCCCTGAAATAGAATTGATGGGTAGAACGGAAGAGGACGCAGTATGGTATCGATTGAAAAAACGCGAAAGCCTTCTGGCTATAGCCAGAAGAAAGAAGATATCTTTCGAAAAACTGATAGAGCTCAACTCCGGATGGGACCAGGATCTTAATCCAGGAAGTTTGATACGGCTAAGATAATCCAAAAGTTACGGCAGAAGGACTAGCTGAGGCCATCCCGAAACCGGTTAGGTTCAGGCATAAGCCCTTCTGTCGCTTTTTTCCATATAATTGATAAAGGCACGGTTGACTACCCTATTTCCTCCCGGCGTTGGATAGTTGCCTGAAAAGTACCAGTCTCCAGTGTGATGGGGACATGCCTTGCTCAGTCCTTCCAGTGACTGGAAAATGATGTGAAGCTCGCAGTCAAGATCTTCAGGTGTCAGGAGCTCGGCGATCCTTCTTGATACAATTTCATAATCGTACCGGTCATACAATTCCTTAACCTCATTCCTGACATCCTCTATATCCAGTAATTCACTGTCTTTACACCTTGCATACGTCTCATCCAGAAGATGTTCGGCACTATCTTCCTCAAGGAGCGATATCAAAGCCTGGAAAGCAACAAAGTCCCTCATTCTCGACATATCGATCCCATAGCAGTCAGGGTAACGTATCTGTGGAGCCGAGGATAGGACCACGATCTTCTTAGGTCTCAGTCGGCTGACTATTCTGACAATACTGTCTCTCAAGGTCGTGCCGCGAACTATCGAATCATCGATCAGAACGATCGTATCCTCTCCGTCTCTCACCACGCCATAAGTCACGTCGTAGACATGGGAAACGAGGTTGCCGCGGTTGGCCTCATCCGTTATGAAGGTTCTCATTTTAGCGTCCTTCACTACCAGTTTCTCGTATCTCGGTTTTTTCTGAATGATGGATTTGATCTTTTCCGTATCTCCATCGGCCTTCGCTATCTGCTCCGTCTTCATCAGGTCAAAAGCATCTGTCAGGCCTTCCATCAAGCCGTAGAAGGACGTTTCCGCAGTATTTGGAATAAAGGAGAATACCGTATTGTCAAAGTCATTCTCTATTTCCTCCAGCAACGGTTTGACCAGCTGACGTCCAAGGTCCTTTCGCTCCAGGTAGATATCACGATCATTGCCTCGCGAAAAGTATATCCTTTCGAATGAACACGAGCGTTTTTCATTGGCGTCAAGGCAGGGTTTCTCGTCGACCCTTCCGTCATACTTGACGATGAGTGAATGTCCGGGTTGAAGTTCGTTGATCTCATGCCAACGAACACCAAGAGCTGTCTGGATCGCTGGTCTTTCTGAAGCGCCTACTACGATCTCATCATCGTGATAATAAAATGCAGGCCTGATCCCTGAAGGATCCCTCAACATGAACGCATCACCATGTCCGATCAAGCCAACCATGGAAAATCCACCATCGAACTTGCGGCAGGCTCTCTGCAAGATGCGGTTAACATCAAGGTGGTGATATATGAGTGGGTTTATCTCCTGCTTGGAATAACCCTCTGGTTTGAACCAGTTGAAAAGGTGATCTACCTCTTCATCTAGGAAGTGACCTATTTTCTCCAGAACAGTTACCGTGTCTGATTTTTCCTTAGGAAACTGTCCGTAGGACACAAGGCGATCAAAGAGGTAATTCACATTGGTTAAATTGAAATTACCAGCGAGGACCAGATTACGCGTGATCCAGTTATTCAGTCTCAGAAACGGCTGTACGCTTTCTACGGTATTGAGTCCGAATGTGCCGTACCTCAGATGTCCGAGATAAAGCTCACCGATATAAGGCTTGTTATTCTTGAGCCACTGAGCATCGTTATACTGTTCTGGCTTCAATTCATCGAAATGACTGAATATATGAGTGAAAAGCTGACTCAGATGATCAGGGCCTTTCATGCGCTTTCTCGAGATATATCGATGGCCGGGTTCGATATCCATTTTTATCGTTGCCACTCCAGCGCCATCCTGTCCGCGATTACGTTGCTTCTGCATCAGGATCTGCAGTTTGTCAAGACCGTAAAAGGCCGTTCCGTATTTCTCCTGGTAATATTCCAGTGGTTTCAGCAGGCGAACAAAAGCAACGCCGCACTCGTGTTTGATCTGGTCACTCATGAATAGGCAAAGTTACACACATTATTATAACGATGTTAGGTGGCTGAAAGGTTTAGGGAAGATGGAGTATGGAACAAAGATTATGGTTATGGGAGACTGATCAGCTCCAGGGGGCTCCGGCTGCTACCAAACGCCCAAATCGGAAATAGATCTATCGAATCTGTAACTAAATGTATTTCTGGTCGTCTATTAAAGGAATAGCATCATGAAACAGCAATTAGAAATACTGGAAATAACTTCAGAACTGGCGGGCATCACAACCTTCGACGGCGGTCCGGCTGACATTCTGAAAATATTGAAAGATAAGTTCAACCTTACCATCAACCCTCAAGCCGAGGTCAGGCAACTCAACGATGCTCTTTTTCAGCATACCTATACAGTGAACAGGTCTACTTTTCAAACGACAATAAGCTTTTTGTTCCATGCATTAAGCGGTCGCTGGTACGTCAGAGCGGTAGGATAGGCACAAGTATGGAATAACCAATGGAGGTCTACATATCGGTGACACTTTCAGAAGTTTCCGCTATTGAGTATTTTCGTTGGACCGTGAGAGGCCAAATTCTCACGCCCAATTGACCATGGCGGATGTATTGAAGGACATAGGGCGCCTTTATGATGTAAGAAAATTCTTTCTTGCCTTCATCATACTGGCCATCTGTTTTCAGGTTCTGGCTTTTTACAGCTATGGATCCTTCTACTGGTATCTGGGTGATTACTTCTGGTACATGTTCATTTTTGTCACTCTTGTTGACGCCATCATCATTGCGCGCCGAGCCGCCAAAAGGTCTTATGTTGGCAGTCTGGAGCGTAATCTTGAAAGCTATAAGGATAATTTCAGAGGCAGCCTCAAGATCGATGAGCACATTTTCGATGTAGAACCGTCCAACATTGCTGTGATCAATGACAAGCCCATAAGAATAGAAGGTAGAAAGGAGCATATGGAACAAATGAAGGAATTCATGGAAACTGTCAAGCGGATCAATTCAGAGGTCGAGGATCGCTGGCCTGACGAGGATGACCATTCCGACTGGCAGGAAAAACTGGATGCCAGGATATTTGCCGAGCTCAAGGTTAAAGAAGATGATATTGACGTCATTGCCAAGTCCAAGGAAAACCTTAGATATTGGTTGATCAACTATAACAAGAACCTCAAAAAAATAAAAGAGGCCCGGGAAAAACAGTTCGAGTCGATCTATGAGAAAGGCATGATCGCCATAACCCCGGTGGTCTTGCTGATCACAATAGCTGTTCAACTCGGCAATGTGACCAACAAGTTGCTGTTCCATGTCTTCGGTGCCCTTTGATCCTTTTCGTCATGTCTTTTCAATTCATTTTGGCCCAACAACCGGCTTTTCATATTGAGCTCCTCAATCAGATATCGAGTTGAAATGAAATATGACGTCACAGTTCTCACCGACAAGCGATATATCAAGCCCGAGGCAATAAATGACTATGTCCAGAACGTGCTCACAGAAGATGAACTCGTCATGGACGCTCTGAGATCACGAGGACTTTCAATAACAAGGAAAGCCTGGGATGATCCCAACTTCCACTGGGGTGATTCGCACTACATCTTATTTCGGACCACGTGGGATTACTTTGATCGTTATAAAGAGTTTTCACTCTGGCTGGAAAGGGTTTCAAAGCAAACCAAAATGATCAATAACTACGCCACCATCAAGTGGAACCTGGACAAACATTACCTCAGAGATCTTCAGCTTGCTGGTGCCCCTATACCTCCAACCGTTTTTATAAAAAGGTCCGAGCCTGCCAAATTGTCTTCGATATTCGGGCTGACCAACTGGAAAAAAGCAGTGCTCAAACCTACCATCTCGGGGGCTGCAAGGCATACCTATGTGGTCGATGCACATAATATCGGTCGCCATGATTTCCTGTTCAGTCGGCTGATCGATGAAGAGGACTATATGCTTCAGGAGTTTCAGCCGACGATCATGACCGAAGGCGAAATATCGATCATGATCATTGGAGGTCAGTATACGCATGCCATTTTGAAGAAGGCGAAGCATGGTGACTTTCGTGTTCAGGATGACTTTGGAGGAACAGTTCATCCTTATACGCCCTCGCCAAGAGAGATCGAAATGGCTTTGCAGATAGTGGAAGCCTGTCCTTTCAAACCGGTTTATGCCCGTGTCGACCTCATGTGGGATGACGATGGACAGCCTCTGTTGGGGGAGTTGGAACTCATAGAACCGGAACTATGGTTTCGCGAGGAGCCCGAGGCTGCTGACTTGTTGGCTGATGTGGTGGTCGACATCCTCAACAATTGACACCGTTTATTTTGAGTCCCGCTATATCTACTGCAATCAATTGAGCTTGAAGACCTGAAGTGGACC
>JAWVZH010000161.1:0-6263 GCA_033722295.1 Saprospiraceae bacterium | reverse complement strand
GGGATCTTCGGCACACCTCTCGGTGGCAGCTAACTTATTAAAAAGGGTTAGTGTGACTGTTCAACCTTGAAATTGTACGCATTATCTGAGCATAGTATCAGTTCGTGTTTTGACGATACTGTGCAGCCAAATCACCTCCCTGACGATAATTTTCTATCTTCCTGCTTTCTTGAATCATCAGAAAGGTGAAATATTATGAAACTCACCAACATATTGATCACGGGAACGGGAAGTTTTGTTCCTGAAAATATTGTCACTAATCAGGATTTTGCAGAAAATAAATTCTTCGATGCGGAGGGTCAACCCTATGACCAGTCTCACGATGAGATCGCGCAGAAATTCGAAGCGATCACGGGTATCAGGGAACGGCGATATGCGGACAAGGATATGACTGCCTCAGATATGGGCGTGCGTGTAGGACAACAGGCCATTGAGGATGCAGGAATAGACAAAGAGTCGCTCGACCAGCTCATTGTTGCACATAATTTCGGAGATGTGAAGTCAAACACTATCCAGACTGATCTATTACCAAGCCTGGCCTCCCGCATAAAACACCACCTGGGCATTAAAAATCCAGCCTGCGTGGCATATGATGTCGTGTTTGGTTGTCCGGGTTGGCTGCAGGGTGTCATTCAGGCTGCTGCATTTATCAAAGCAGGTATGGCCAAAAAATGCCTTGTCATTGCGACTGAAACACTTTCGAGGGTAGTGGATATCCATGACCGCGACTCCATGATCTTTGCCGATGGTGCCGGAGCTTGCGTACTGGAGGCAAAAGAAGGAAACGAGGAAAAAGGAATTATAGGCATGGTCTCTGGAACCTGGGCCGAAACCGAAGCGTATTATCTCCATTTTGGAAAAGGAAACACCAGGGATGCGGATCCCAATATCCGGTACATCAAGATGTTGGGCCGTAAAATCTATGAGTTTGCACTGACGAAAGTACCACAGGCAATGAAGACGTGTCTTGATCAAGCTGGAGCAGATATTCATGACGTAAAGAAGATCCTCATTCACCAGGCCAATGAAAAAATGGATCAGGAGATCGTCAAGCGCCTCTTTCGCCTTTACCGCGAACGAGAAATTCCGGAAGGCATCATGCCCATGAGCATACATAAACTGGGCAATAGCTCAGTGGCCACCGTTCCTACATTACTCGATCAGATCCGAAGAGGTACCAGTGATGAAAAACACGAACTTAAGGAAGGTGATCTCATCCTTCTCGCTTCGGTAGGAGCAGGGATGAATATAAATGCTGTTGCCTATCGGTACCAGTAGATCACATAATAGCGCTCCCAAACAACTCAAAAATGAACAGCCTTCTTCCACGATCGACCTTTTATTGGACAGGAGAAAGCTAGTCCTCGCTTCCTAATATGTACATGGATAAATCACTTCCTACTGCATGTCGTCGGAGGTTTCATGCAAATTGCAGATTGATCTATATGAATGTATAGAACTAGTCTATTTGATCAATGAACGAAAAAGCATATATCGCTCTTAACTCGACGATCCTTTATCTGATCGCCTTTCTCATCACGACTATGGTTCATGAGGGAGCTCACGCGATCGTCGGGCTTTACTTTGGAAGTGACCCGGTCCTACATCACAACTATGTAGAACATTTTTCCAAACAAGGATTACCCACAATACAATTATGCGCCATCGCTCTCGCTGGACCCCTGATCAGTCTTACACAGGGAATTATTGCAGGTCGGGCCTTCTTACGATCATCGAGATCTGGTCTTCTACACCTCTTTTTGATCTGGCTCTCAGTCCTGGGCTTTAATAACTTCCTGGGATATCTTATGACCGGCCCCATTTTCCAAATGGGAGATGTCGGCAAGTTTTACGCCCTGGTCAATCTGCCCTTGGTATATCAAATTTTATTCGCAGTTACAGGAGCAGCTTTATTGCTCTACATAGCCTATAGAATGACAAAGCCATTCTTGGAGTTTAGCTACAAAAGAGAGTGGGTGAATGATGGACCCTCCAGGAAAAACTTCAACTTCCATACGATCATTCTGCCATGGGTTTTAGGATCCGTTGTCATGACCATTTTATATCTCCCCCCAGTCGCCTTGATAAGTATAATATATCCTGTCATGAGCGGTTTTGTTTTCATCTTTCCCTGGCAGAATGCCGATACCATTGAACACATTGAACTGTCAAGTGATTCGAGTGCTGGAAGACCTTCTCCTCCCTTGGTCCTAACATTATTTGTTTTGATTCTAGTTTTTAAATTTATCCTTGCCCCAGGAATAGAGCTATACTGAATTTAAAATCATGCAAGGTCTGGAGCCTGTGGATGACCGAATCGACTCCGTAGATATAACTATGTGATCCACACCTCAAGATCAGTACAACACAGGAGAGCCCATTAACCAGTCCCTTTATTTGATCAATTTATATAACAATCTGTGAACAAGTCTTGTAAATATTTATTTGATCATTAGCTTGCCAGGCTATCAATCTTGAATCATTGTATTGAGCCGGTTTATCCGATTGTAATTGCAGATCAGTAATAAAGTTTTCAAATGAGCTTTCTCATATACATCATTCTTATTTCAGCCATCCATTATGCTAAGGTTATTTTCGACTTCAACAAGGATACCGATATCTCTCAATGGCAAGAGGTGAATGACGATGTCATGGGTGGAATCTCCACAAGTACAATGACCCTCACACCAGAAGGGTATGGCCTTTTTAAGGGCCGTGTATCGCTCGAAAATAACGGTGGCTTTTGCTCCGTACGTTATTATTTTAATAAGATCAGTACAAAGGCACATTCAAAGGTCATCCTGAAGGTCAAAGGGGATGGCAAAAAGTACCAGTTCAGGATCAAAAGATCCCGTACTGATCGTCATTCCTATGTTGCCTATTTCAACACCTCTGGCGAATGGGAGGACATAGAGATAAAATTAGAGGAAATGTATCCCACTTTTCGCGGGCGCGACCTGGATCTCCCTAATTTCGATCATGAATATATAGAAGAGGTCGGGATTCTGATTGGCAATAAAAAGCCCGAGCAGTTTGATCTACTTGTCGATCACATATCCCTTAAATAATAAGTGCTCCCTCAATAAATAATCCGTATATTTATTCAGCACGAGCAGCTTCGCTTAATGTGCTCAATGTCGCATTCTGAGCCCCTCTGACTAAAACTTAAGGTCATGAGTATTGCTACTATTCGACAAAACACCTTCCCCTTTCGAAAGTGGTTGATTTACAATTCTATAGGTTGGCTTCTTGGTTTTATATTCATACTGGTCATCGCCTCGACGTTTGACGCTTTGGGAATACACAATTTGCAATTCTTTCTTGGTGCGGGCATAGGAGCAGGTGTTGGACTTGCACAATGGATGGTACTACGAAAACTGAACGATATAGGCGGCCGATGGATCTTGTTCACAGTTGTAGGTCTCGGCATTCCTTTTCTAATTGCAGACATACTTGGAATTATCGGTATAGAGAGTTTGATTGAAGATCTTCAGGTGGGAATTATCGCTGGAGGACTTTTAGCAGCCTACCTGCAATCCAAAATCCTTAAGTCCTACGGAGTTACAACATCCCAATGGATTACCGCTTCCCTCCTGGCCTGGATTCTCATAGGCCTCCTGGTCTATGGGATGCGATTTACCGATTTGATCTGGCATAACCGATGGTTTGGATTTTTCACAAACCTGGCCATTCTCCTGAGTGGAGGACCGATCATTGGATGGATAACCGGCAGGCTGTTGACATCGAATTTGAAATTAAAAGGCTTAATGGACTAACACTTGGTAATTGTGACCCCAAAAAAGCCTAGAGATAGACCGATCTGTGCCATAAGTTCAAATTATAATATGTCACAGGAAAATCACCGATCAATAGACGCGGAATAAAGCCAGGCTTAAGGTTTCTAAAATGGTGATAGTTGCGAGCCCTTCGGACAATCCTGTCTCTACCCTCCCGGTTGAATAGGCGCTGGCACGATGTTCGCCACAGGTTCCAGACTTCGCAGATATGCAAATATGGACTTCAGATCATTATCGGTAAAATTCTTGTAATGCTGCCAGGGCATCGGTGGCAGTAAAGGTCTGCCTCCTTCCCTACCTTTATAAGTTCCATATTTTATGAAATAGAGGAACTGCTCCTCCGTCATGTTGGCTATATCGCTTTCATAAATTATGACCTTTTTTGTCTTATGGTTAAAAAGCTTTGGCTCCCCGATTGGGTAACAATATCTCAGATGTTCCTTCAAGCCAAAATGACTTGATATATTGAAGACCTTCACATAATGACACACATCCTTGTAAAATGCGAATGAGATCCATATCGGATTCGGGATTGTCTAGATATTACATCTACTTTTTGATGAATTCGGATATTTTTGGGTCAGCACTATAGTAAAGAATGAAAACCCATTTGAGTTGAAGGGGGATAAATTAAAACGAACCATAGGCCTGACAGCGGCGACTTCTATAGGACTTGGAGCCATGCTTGGCGCCGGGATCTTTGTTTTTCCCGGACTGGCTGGAGGAGATGCGGGATTTGGAGCCATATTCTCATTTTTGATCGGTGGTGTGGTCGCTCTACTGGTAGCCCTGTGCACCGCTGAGTTGGCCACGGCCATGCCGCAAAGCGGAGGTGGCTACTTCTATGTTTCAAGAGCATTTGGTCCCTTCTTCGGGACCGTAGCAGGCATCTCGCAATGGATGGGTTTAATATTCGCCTCTGCTTTCTACCTTCTGAGCTTCGGGGAATATGCCACATCCTTTCTGGCAGAAATGGACATAGAATGGACAACTAGCAGGAAGTTGTTCTCTTTCATCTTTACGTTTATCCTTTTGATCATTAACATATTGGGCACAAGAAAAGTGGGATGGTTCCAGAACATCATGGTCATATCACTGACCACTGTCCTGGTTCTTATCTTTTCATATGGCGTGATCGACTTTCTCGGTGTTGAGAATAAACCAACCGCCTATTCCGAGATCATTCCTAAAAGCCCCTTGTCTGTTTTCACTACTACGGCCCTGATATTTACCTCCTATCTCGGCTTCGTGCAGATAGCGAATATAGGAGCTGAAATAAAAAAGCCAAGTAAGAACCTGCCCCTTTCGCTGATAGGCAGTGTGCTCATAGCGACCACACTTTATGTCTTTGTGATGTGGGTCTGTATAGCGACTGTTCCGTACGAAGAACTGAATGAGCTCGGAGAAAATGCCACGATCGAAACGGCTCGAAAGTTATTGGGTAGGCCGGGCGCCCTGGCCGTTGTTTTCGCAGCTATTCTGGCAGCCTTATCCAGTGCCAATGCGTCGATCATAAGCGCCTCCCGGAGTGTCTTTGCTTTGAGCAAGGACGTCATCATACCAGATACTGCCAGCAGGATCAATTCCAGGTTCGGAACGCCACACATCGCCCTGATATTCGTTGCCGTGCCCGTTGCTCTGATCTTATTGAGGGATCGTCTGGAAGTTTTCGCAGAAGTGGCTTCTATCCTTCACCTCATTATATACGCTGGTATTTGTTTTTCCGTACTCCGGTACAGAAGAAACCCACCCTTCTGGTACATACCGACATTTCGTCTCAAAGCTGCCAAATATGTTTCAGGAATAGGAGGCTTCAGCTGCCTCGTCCTGATACTTTTCATGCGAAGTACGTCCATCCTGATTAGCGTAGGTATAGTATTACTTATAGTGGCATATTATCTTTTTAGATTACGCAAAAAGAACATCAAACTTGAAATTCATGATCCTCCTCATTTGAATTTGAATATTCTAAATCCTTCCGTACTCATTCCTGTGGACATAAGCGAGCCTAAAAAAGATCTGCCCAAAGAAATGTTGAAGGCCATCCCGATATCGAGAATGTTATTACTCGGATACCTGGAGACACCTGAACAAAGTGAATCGGAGCAATCGAAAGAAGAGTTTACCGAAAAAGGGAAAGAGAAGATGGAGGATATTATTCAGGAATTGCAGGAGGCGGCTGCTAATTTTGATAATGAGCTCATATTCGGTACTGAGGTAAAAGACCAGATCCGGCAGGTCATAGAGGAGGAAGATTTCGAGTTTATTTTGAAGTTAGAACCTGTTGCCAACCTAAGTGCTCTGGTAATTCCAATTCATGATAAAAAACAGATCAATACAAAATTGAGTACCATTATTTATAAGATCAAGGATCAACGACCAGTGGCAATAAAGGTTGTTCTGGTGAAAAGCGATGAGGATGATGATCTGAATGAAACTCAAATTAAAACAGCTCTGGAACACCAG
>JAWVZH010000160.1:0-6313 GCA_033722295.1 Saprospiraceae bacterium | reverse complement strand
TTATAATCTCCAAGCTCATACAATACTTCACCCAGAAGTGCATTTATCTCAAATATCAGAATGGCATTATTCGCCGACATCATCCTGGCCTGCATCAAAACCGATCTTGCAGCAGCAGGATTACCGGTCTTGTATAAGGCCAGGCCGTGCATCATATTAACCTTTGGTCTGTTCGGAAAAAAGTCCAGAGCTTCATTACTTCTTTCTCGAAGAGCCTCCCAATCCTTTTTTTCCGAGGTCAGCAACAGAAATTGCTCCCAAACTGTATAGACGTCCTTACGCCGTTCCAATGATTTTCCATAGTGCTCCAGGGCAGCCTTAGAGTTATCTTTTATGTGATACAGGTCAGCCGCAAGAGCGTAAACTGCAGCCTCTTCGGGATGTAACTCGATCAGGATATCAGCGTACTCTTGCAGCTTGTCCAGTAAAGCGTCGTTTGGATTTACTGACATTTTTTGCACGAAAGGGATCAATTCCCTGACCTTGATCTCGGCATTGATCGATTCTCCTGTAATGATCTTTTTGATAGACTGCAGGTAAAGTACATCTGAGCCCGTATTTCGTTGACTATTCGCTATAGCGAGTCCTGCCCGGCTGTCCTCAGGATCCAGATCAAGAATTTTTTTATAGACCTCTAGAGCCTCATCATTCTCACCTATCTCCCGGTAGTGGTTAGCGAGCATATGCATATATCGGGTTTGGCCAGGATGCGCACTTACCATATCCTCATAGATGGTCAGAGCTTTCTTCTCCTTACCCATCTTGGTATAGATGTCCGCCATTCTGTATGCCACCGCAGGATTGGATCCCTCTTCCATCTCTTCGAGCACATCGATGGCCGACTTATAATCTTTCATTCTTTCATAACACTTACTGAGTTCGTAGAGGTGTTTCTTTTCTTCAGGTTCAAGGCTAATAAGTCTTTTGTAGGCTTCAACGAGCGCTTTATCATCCTTCAGATATCTGAGATTGGTCACCAGATGATCAAGGTAGTAGGTATTTTCAGGTTCATATTCCAGGGCTTCTCTGATCTGACGCACAGCCTGCGTATAGTTCTTCTTGGCTGACGACACCCTCGATAGACCGTAATAGGCCGCAGAATTCGTTTGATCCATTAGAATGAGGTCCTGGAACTTCTCCGCAGCCTTGTCATATTGTTCGAGTATAAAAAATTTATTCCCGTCTATCAACAAAGCTTGTAACTCGAGATTTTTGTCAGTGATCTCTTCTTCCTGACCAAAGGCACAAAGTCCCAGTGACATCAGCATTATAAGTGTAATAATCTTCGTCATCATGTTATGAACGTAAAAATAGTATATCACGTTTCATATCCCTGATGGTTTATGGTCTAATCCACTTTGGTCACCTTCAGCATATTGGTCCGTCCCTTGTCTTTCAGCGGCATTGTTCCGGTATTGATAATGATCTGGCCCGGTCTGACTTTTTTCTCGGCCTTGAGAATTCTGACTACATCGTCAATTGTTTCGTCCGTTGTGGTGAGCTTGTCATAGTAATAACACCGGACTCCCCAGACCAGATTGAGCGTCGCCAAAATGGACTGCCGTTCGGAGAAGATAAATATCTTGGAGTTGGGTCGATAACTTGAAATCTTGAAGGCCGTGTAACCAGAAATCGTCATACCCACGATGGCCTTGGCTTTCACCTCATTAGCCACTTTGGCGGCATTGAGGCAGACCACGTCAGAATAAAAAGTACTGGACTTGGGGCTGGGTTTTGGCTTTTTACCTGTCATAGAGTATTCACGTTCGGCTTCCGTAATGATCTTGTTCATAGCCTCAACGACGATGACCGGGTGCCTACCAACGCTAGTCTCACCACTCAACATGACAGCATCGGTTCCATCGAGAACAGCGTTTGCCACATCTGTTACCTCAGCCCTTGTCGGACTCGGGTTTTCGATCATACTGTCCATCATCTGAGTGGCCACTATGACCGGCCTTGCCCTTTGTATACATCTGCGAATGATATCCTTTTGTATGGCGGGTAGCTTTTCCACCGGCATTTCCACTCCGAGATCCCCTCTGGCGATCATGATACCGTTGGAAGCCTTGATGATCTTCTTGATATTCTTTACCGCTTCAGGTTTTTCGATCTTGGCGATCACCTTAGCGGGATGGTCATTCTGGAGTAGGATGTCTTTGACCTCCTCTATGTCTTCGGCTTTCCTCACAAAAGAAAGAGCGATCCAGTTGACAGGTGTGGAAAGTAGGAATTTCAGATCCCTGTGATCCTTCTCCGTCATCGAGGGCAGTGAAATACTAGTGTCTGGCAGGTTGACACCCTTGTTACTCTTGAGTACTCCGCCATAGAGGGTTTTAAGTCTGACCTTGTCCTTTCCGTTGGTCTTGACGACCTTAAATACTATTTTCCCATCATCCACAAGGATCTTCTCGCCCTTGGCCACGTCCTTGGCAAAATCCTGATAACTCATAAACACCCGATCGGCATCTCCCAGGCAATCTTCATTGACGAAATCGATCTCATCGCCTGGTTTCAGGTTTATACCATCGTCCTTCACCTTTCCTATCCTGAGCTTTGGCCCCTGCAGGTCGGCCAACAGACCTATATGGAGTTTATAAGTCTCGTTGATGTACAAGACATGGTTGATCACCTCCTGGTGTTCATCGTGAGAGCCGTGTGACAAATTAAGCCTGAACACATCAACTCCCGCCTTTACGAGGTCCAGCAATTGACTGTAGCTGCTTGATGCAGGCCCGACAGTTGCAACAATCTTGGTATTTTGGTTTGTATTGAATTTCATGATCTGTCTATCTTTGGATAGTATATGACAACTTTACAATGAGTTGCTAAATCTCACGCAAATTTTGAAAGATACAGCAGAACTCACTGTTGATTGCATTATTTATACGTAAAAAATACGGAATTCCGGAACCTGAACACCACAACAGCAGTTGATTCCGGCGTATTTCAATTTTGTGATTAAATTTGTGAATCCCTGTCCGATTCATTTATTTTGCACTTCATTTTTAAAAAACAGTCTTATGTCAGACATTGCTACTAGAGTAAAACAAATAATCATTGACAAATTGGGAGTTGATGAATCAGAAGTTACCAACGACGCAAGTTTCACTAACGACCTTGGTGCTGATTCTCTAGATACGGTTGAGCTTATCATGGAATTCGAGAAGGAATTTGATCTTTCCATTCCTGATGAACAAGCAGAGAATATTCAGACAGTGGGACAAGCTGTCGAGTATCTGGAAAAGGAATCCAAATAGTCATATCATCTCCAATAACAAAGATATCCACGAATATTGCTTGCCGATATTTGTGGATATCTTTTTTACAACAGATCTTAGTACAAATCAAAAAGAGTTATGCGTAGGGTAGTTATTACGGGTATAGGAGCAATCACACCTATCGGTAATGATCGGGATGCCTACATCAATGCCCTTTTTGAAGGCAAAAGCGGCGCCAACAAGATCACTCACTTCGACGCTTCCAACTTCAAGACACAGTTTGCCTGTGAGGTGAAGGACTTTAATCCGGAAGATCACCTTGACAGGAGGGAGGTCAGAAGACTGGACCCGTTTGTACAATACGCGCTAGTCGCGGCTGAAGAGGCGGTGCAGGATGCCAAATTGGACTTCAGCAAACTTGACCTTGACAGATCAGGGGTGATCTGGGGAAGTGGTATCGGTGGTTTTTATACCATTGAGCATGACATTACGGAAGCCGCTTCATTCGGAGACACACCCAGATACAGTCCTTTTCTCATTCCAAAACTGATAGCAGACATCGCTCCGGGCCACATTTCCATAAAATACGGCCTGCGTGGGATCAATTATGCCACAGTTTCGGCCTGTGCGTCGAGTTCTCATGCCATGATCAATGCTGTGGACTATATCCGCCTGAATAAAGCTGATATGTTCATCACTGGTGGTTCAGAGGCTGCTGTAGTTGGTGCCGGAATAGGAGGATTCAGTTCTATGAAGGCCTTATCACAGAGAAACGACGATCCAAAAAGCGCTTCCAGGCCGTTCGATAAGGACAGGGACGGTTTTGTGCTCGGAGAAGGGGCAGGTGCTCTGATCTTCGAGGAACTCGAACATGCCAAAGCCAGGGGCGCCAATATATACGCAGAAGTGCTGGGCGGAGGTATGACGGCTGACGCTTACCATATTACGGCACCTCATCCTGAAGGGCTGGGAGCTGCCAATGTGATGAAGCTGGCATTGAAGGATTCCGGTATCGACGCCTCCGATCTTGACTATATCAATGTGCACGGTACTTCAACGCCTCTGGGCGATGTCGCTGAGATAAAAGCTATTCAATCTGTTTTTGGAGATGCCGCCTATGATCTCAATATCAGCAGCACGAAATCCATGACGGGTCACTTGCTGGGAGCGGCGGGTGCGATCGAAGGTATTGCCTGCATAGCTGCTATTGTAAATAACAAGGTGCCTCCGACCATTAATCACGAAACAGCAGATCCGCAGATCGACCCCAAACTCAATCTAACCCTCAATAAAGCTCAGGACAAGGACGTGCAGGTCGCCATGAGCAATACGTTTGGTTTTGGCGGACATAACACGTCCATCATATTCAGAAAATTTTAGACGGTGGGCATTATACGACGGCAATATTATCTCTATTTTTCAAAAGATAAATTGTTCGTCCGCCGATTGAAAGGAATTCTGGGTTTCACACCATCTCAGGTCAATATCTTCAAGATCGCTTTTTATCATAAATCGGCGATAGAGAATCCTTCTGGATTTAAGCAAAACAACGAGCGCCTGGAATACCTGGGGGATGCCATACTGAGTACGATCGTCGCAGAATATCTGTTTAAAAAGTATCCCAACAGCAATGAAGGGTTCCTGACAAAGATGAGGTCCAAGATCGTCAAGCGTAAAAGTCTTAATGAGCTGGCCGACAGGATGGGCATTGATATGATCATGTCAGAATTCAATAGCACGAAGATCAGCCAGTCCATGCTGGGTAATGCCCTTGAAGCCCTAATCGGAGCGCTTTATCTTGAACGGGGTTATGAGGAGACACGTAATTTTGTGGTCAACAAGATGCTAAGGGAATATCTGGATTTCAGGAACCTTGAAAAAAAGGACGACAACTACAAAAGCCGACTCCTGGAATGGGGACAAAAACAGGGTAAAGAAGTGGATTTCAAGTTGCTGGATAAGTACCGTTTCGATAAGCGCGACAGATTCAAGGTCGGCGTATACATCGAAGGTAAAGAACTTTCAACTGCTGAGGATTTCAATAAGAAAAGTGCTGAACAGGCAGCCTCCAAGGCCGCCATCAACCGACTCCAGATCAAGGTAAAGTGATACTTTGGTGTTGTACGTAATATCGCCAGTCTCTCTACATTACTGACCACAAGAATAAAATAATAATGATCGGTAAACATGATCCTGAACGATGCGTTGAAGATTCGGAACTTTGGACACACCGCGCAGGATCGGCCTTCAAAGCAAACCAGGAATTGGCTTTTATCGAACAGGCTGGAGGGAATCAAAATAATATTTTCACCAACTGTTTACATAAAATATCATAACGCGTAGTAGAAAATGGATTCACTCACTCAGATCGTTCTTGGTGCGGCAGTTGGAGAGGTCGTCATGGGACGCAAACTCGGCAATCGGGCAATGGTCTGGGGTGCAGTTTCCGGTACGATTCCCGACCTGGATATCGTGGCCTACGCGTTCATGGAAGAGATCGAAGCTTTAGCTGTTCATCGCGGATTGTCACATTCCTTCTTTTTTGCAGCATTATACCCGTGGATCATCGGTTGGTTCACTCACAATGTCTATAGATCAGACATTTATAGAAAACCCTGGTTTCGATGGCTTGGGCTTTCTATTGGCATACTGATATTCGGAATCATCGGGCTTGTTTTCAATTTTATTGTCAGTACCATTCAGGGGGAGATCAACTACTACGTCATTGCCATGACGGTTATCCTGGGCACTTTGTTTTTCTACCGAGTCTATCAAAGGCAGAAAAAGGGAGTGATCAATGGTTCCGGAGTGAGTTATATGGACTGGGTCAAGCTTCACTTCTGGGCGGTTTTCACACATCCCCTGCTGGATTCATGCACTACTTATGGCACTCAGCTTTTCCAACCTTTCTGGGATTACCGGGTGGCTTTCAATAACGTTTCAGTAGTCGATCCGGCTTATACAGTTCCCTTCCTGACCTTTCTTATCGTTGCTTCCCTGATACCAAGGGGAAACATATGGCGCAAGTCCATGAACTGGGCAGGCATCGCCATAAGTTCGGCATACCTGCTCTGGAGTGTGAACAACAAGTT
>JAWVZH010000159.1:0-6317 GCA_033722295.1 Saprospiraceae bacterium | reverse complement strand
TCCAACATTTTTATAGCGATCTGTGCGGTATGCATGGTCGTAGTGTCACGTCGGTTTTATCCCGGTCATGAAGTTATACCAGTGGCTTATGAATGGTGTATTTTCATGGGCACTCTTTCCTTATATGCTTTTCACAGATATCTGGGTATCAAAAGAGTTCAGGAGAACCTGAGGTCTGGCCGATTCCATATTATCATCAAATACCGATCACACCTCTTATTTTATGGCTTCGGGAGTTTGCTGATCGCGGCATTTATCTTATTCTATAATTTCAGTGTGTCCTTCATATTATCACTCCTTCCTGCTGCTATCATAAGCGCACTCTACATAATCCCTATCTTTCCCGATAACAGGAGATTACGAGATTTCGCTTATATCAAAATAGTTCTCGTTGGTCTTATCTGGGCCTGGGTTACCGCCTATGTCCCATTATATGAGTCAGATATAGCCTCCTCGGACCTCTGGCTCTATACTTTTGAAAGATTCTTATTTATCGTTGCCATTACTTTGCCCTTCGATATCAGGGACATTGAAGTGGACGAGATCGAATCTACCTTGACCATCCCCCGCACTATTGGTGTACGGATGTCTAAATGGATCGCAAGCGCATCTTTAATTATGGCATTCTCAATAGTACTGTATCTGTATTATTTTTCTTTCGCATCCAATACGTACATTATGGCAACCGGCATTACCTATATTCTTGTTTTAGCCATGATATCAAAAAGTGATATCGAAAGACACGACTTTTATTATTCCGGACTATTGGATGGCAGCATGGTCTTGTACTTCCTTATGATATCGATCCTGGAGTATCTATAGCAATATGCCCTTACTCGTCCTCGAGGAGGTCCGGTCTCCTCTGTTGTGTTCTTTTCATCGATTGTTCATTACGCCAGTCTTCGATCCTGGCATCATGACCCGAAAGTAGAACGTCAGGCACCTTCATGCCCTTAAAATCCGAAGGTCTGGTATAAACGGGCGGCGCTAGTAATCCGTCCTGGAAGGAATCTGTTAGGGCGGAAGACTCATCATTAAGCACTCCGGGAATAAGGCGACCAATACTGTCCACAAGAACGGCTGCAGGCAGCTCTCCACCACTTAGCACATAATCTCCTATACTGATCTCTTTTGTAACATAATGGTCCCGGAAACGCTGATCGATACCTTTATAATGACCGCATACAATTAATAATCGCTCCTTCAGACTCAGACCATTACACGTATTCTGATCCAAACGCTCACCATCCGGTGTCATGTAGATCACTTCGTCATAACTCTGCTTTGAGGAAAGATGCTCGTAGGCATCCACAAGGGGTTTCATCATAATAACCATTCCGGCACCTCCTCCGTATTGATAATCATCGACCTGATGAAATTTACCGATACCGAATGCCTTGAGATCTATCACATTGACCTCAAGAATACCCCTCTCAGAGGCCCGCTTTAGTATACTGTGGCTAAAAGGGCCTTCAAGAAGAGGCGGGTGCATCGTCAGGATATCAATGGTCATTCCACATCGATGAGTTCAATCTCAAAAATCAAGGTCGAATAAGGAGGAATTCTGCCGCCGCCGGCACCTCTCGCCCCGTAGGCCAGTTCGTAAGGTATATATAATTTCCATTTCGATCCCTGAGGCATCAACTGGAGTGCTTCCTGCCATCCTTTGATCACTCCACCGACCGGAAAACTGATAGGTTCACCTCGTTCCACGGAACTGTCAAATACAGTGCCGTCGATCAATTTACCTGTATAATGAGTGGTCACCTTGCTCGCCGCATCAGGTACAGGTCCTTCTCCTTCCTTTAACACTTCGTACTGCAAGCCACTTTCAGTGACTGTGATCTCTTCTCTCTTGGCATTCTCTTCAAGAAATGCCTGTCCTTCTTCCAGGTTTCTTTTACTTAACTCCGCCTTCCTGGATTCTATATACTCTTTAATTTTGGTACGAGCTTCTCCCAATTTCATGATGGCCTCATTTTCATCCACCATCACAGCTTCGAATCCTGATATATAGTCATCGAGGTTTAGCGAATCGAACCCTTGCTTTTTCAGATCCAAAGCCTGCATCATACCCAGCCCGTAGGCTATTGTATCTACCTGCACGGTATCTGTCTTCTGTGACCATGCTTCCGTGCTCACAAAGAATATCAGAACGTATAGAGTTAATCTCATCATTATGAATGATTTTTCAATTTAGAATAGTGTTTATAAAAATATGGTATGGTTTGAATGCCCTTGTAAAAGTTGAAGAGTCCAAAATGTTCATTGGGAGAATGAATAGCATCAGAATCCAGTCCGAATCCCATCAATACCGTCTTTACTCCAAGGACGCGCTCAAATAGTGCCACGATAGGAATACTGCCTCCGCTTCTCAAGGGTATAGGTGTCTGGCCAAAAGTATCCGTCATCGCCTGTCGGGCAGCTTGATATTCAGGAGTATCTGTTGGAGTTACATAGGCATCACCGCCATGGTGTGTTGTGACTTCGACCTTCACAGCATCCGGCGCAATTTTCTTGAAATGATCTGCGAACAAGCGATCGACCTCCTCGGGATCCTGGTTAGGCACCAATCTCATACTGATCTTGGCATACGCCTCGGATGGCAGCACAGTCTTCGCTCCTTCCCCTGTATACCCGCCCCAGATGCCGTTAACATCAAGAGAGGGTCGAATAGTGGTTTGTTCGAGTACCGTATATCCCTTTTCACCATATACGTCGTCTATGTCCAGATCCTTCTTATACTCATCCAGATCGAAGGGCGCCTGATTCATGGCCGCACGTTCTTCCTGACTAACGACCTCCACCTTATCATAAAATCCCGGGATAGTAATGTGATTATTTTCATCCCTGAGACTTGCGATCATTTCACACAGAATATTTATTGGATTACCAACGGCTCCTCCGTATATACCTGAATGCAGATCCCTATTGGGACCCGTTACTTTTACCTCTAAATAAGAAAGGCCTCTGAGCCCAACTGTTATTGAAGGGATCTCATTATCTATAATTGAAGTATCTGAAATGAGGATCATGTCACACTCCAGAAGGTCCTGATTGTTCTCGCAAAATTTACCAAGGTTAGCCGATCCGACTTCCTCTTCGCCTTCGATCATGAATTTTATATTACAGGTCAGGTTACCTGTTTCGAGCATAGCTTCCAACGCCTTCACATGCATGAATAGCTGCCCCTTGTCATCGCAGGCCCCTCTAGCGAATATGGCGCCATCAGGGTGTTTCTTGGTTTTACGAATAACAGGTTCGAATGGTGGCGACTCCCACAGGTCCAGAGGATCCGGCGGTTGAACGTCATAATGCCCATAAACCAAAACCGTCGGATAATCAGAATTGACGATCTTTTCTCCATAAACGATCGGATGGCCTTCTGTAGAAAAGACCTCTGCCTTATCTGCCCCAGCATCCAACAAGGATTGCTTTACAAATTCTGCAGCCTGCCTCACATCATCCTTGTACTTGGTGTCTGCACTTATGGACGGAATCTTGATGAACTCAAAGAGCTCATTTAGGAACCTGTCCTTATTATTATCGATATAAGCTTGTAATTTTTCCATAACTGTATATTAAAGAGTTCCAAAGATAACATACCCGTAAAACTGTCCGAGTTCTGAGTCTGTCTTAAAAAAGAGGGCCCATGAAATCGATGGTTCCCCTGGGCCATTTTACGTCAGTCAGCGGCTTGACAAAAAGGCTGTTATCGAATTTCCGCTCTTGTATACCCAACATTTCGTTCCCACTCAGGATGACCCAGCGAGCTCGAGAATTAACCTTTTTGAAACCGTTCTTTTTATAGAACTTACCTTCATCGGTAATAAGAACGAGAAATTGTGCACCACCTTTTTTACCAATCCTGGATAATTCGTCAATGAGTGCACTGCCAACACCTTTTTTCTGATTGCTTCTGGCAACGCAGACATCAGAAATGCCAAATATCCTGTAGCCCTCTGAATTGACATAAACGATCTTATGATGAACAGAAGCATGTCCTACCAAATTGCCCTCCTCCCATGCCAGTATATGGAAGCACGGCATCTGTTTATAGAAGGTCTGATCCTTTGGATATGATGTGAATGCATCAGACAGGAGCCTCGCTATCTGAGTTGATTTCTTTTTGGTCAATTTGTAAGCCGGTATTGCTTCAAATTTCATAGGGCAAAGGTAGTCGTCAAATGGCTTTCCACATTGTTCATCAGATCTTCTGTATCATCTGCTGAACGGATCTCACCGGAAATAGCAAATCTCAATCCTTTTTTCGGTCCTACCAGGATAGCCATTGCATTGGATTGTTGGGATATCCCAAGAGCTGATCTCTCCGCCAGGGATCTGCGTGTCTTTTCTTTGGGAGCGACCGGCAATGAACACCCTGCGGTTATTAGTTTTCCGTTTTGAACTATCATGGCACCATCATTCAATGGAGAATCAGGTAGAGCGATACTCGTGCAGATCTCTTTATTAAGGTCTGCATTTAGTCTGACACCTGAACTGACAAAGCTCTCATGATTCAAATTATCAGTAATAACCAATAGAGCCGACAGATTATTTTCCTGTAATGCTATGATCGATGTCCTCAACTTCACGAACCAGTCTGGAGTTTTGGGTTCGTATTTAAAACCATGTTTAAAAAATCCCTGGATCTGCTCCAATCTGTTCTTCAACGTAGAGCTACCCACCATCAAGAGAAATCTTCTAATCTCAGGTTGAAAAATGATCACTAGCACTATGACCCCAACACTCACAAATTGATCCAGTATGGTGGACAGGATGTGCATATCCATAGCGCCAACCGTCCACCACAGAATATACAATAGCAACACTCCAATAAAGATGTTGAATGCCGCTGTCCCCTTCAAGAGCCTATAAAGCAGATAGACAAGGTAGGCCGCGATCGCAAAATCAATCACGTCCCAAAAACCTATTTCGGGATTTGCACCTGTGACTTGCAGTATAAACAATAATTCGCTCATTACTTCTGCTTCAAATGTAATGTAAAGAATTGTAATATGTCCCCGGACAAATATGAGAATTAATACCTCACTGGTAGTTTGAGGCGTTATCCTTCATTTTTTAATTAAATACCTTTGTAGTTGCTAAAAACAGGTATGACGTATCAATGGTTAATATTACTCGCTGTGTTGCTCAATGGTGCAAACATTGAAGGCCCTTACACGTGTGGGCTGGCTGTGAATGGAACAGACAATGAGGGATTTAAAAAGGTTCAGGTGAGAGAGTCTCTATTATTCACGCATACTGCTGAAGCCCTGAAAGAGTACTTGAACGACCGCGAGCTGCTGATGTGTTATTCAAGTACAGCCCGTATCAAAGATCAGAATTATCTTGTCCTGAGAGTGAATATGATGAATCACAAGATAGCAGACATGTACGGTATGATCGAATTGGGTAGCCCTGTAAGAGTCGAGCTTTTGAATGGAGATCGGGCATTTCTTGAGACAATAAATACCGAGGTAAGATCTGCCGATGTAGGTATAGATCATATTATCCTCTGCAAGATCGGAAAAGATGATGAACGGACGCTACTAGAGGGAAACGTGGATAAGATCGGCCTGCTCTGGAATTCCGGCTTTGAGGATTACCCGATCTACAACGTTGATTTAATAAAAGACCAGTACGAATGTCTGACAAAACACATCTGACCACCTTAGGGCTAAAATTACCTACTGATCCTCGATGGACGGATCTGGCATCGATGAACCTGGAGGAGATCCTCACGGATCACGCCTATTGCGAACAGAAGGCAGCTATTTCCTGTATATCCCTGATCCAGGCCTATCCCGAAAGAGAAGAAATGGTCGAAGCCCTAGCGCCTGTGGTCACCGAAGAGTGGGGACACTTCAGACTTGTCCTTCAAAAACTGAAAGATCATGGTCTCCATTTGGGTCGACAGCGGAAGGATGAATACGTGAATGCGCTAATGAATGTAAAAAAGAAAGGAGGGTCGCGTACGGATCAAATGATAGAAAGATTGCTGATCTGTGCCTTGATCGAAGCTAGAAGTTGCGAAAGATTCAGATTGCTCTCTCAAAACCTTGACTCTGAAGAGTTGCGAGAATTCTATCATCACTTCATGGTATCTGAAGCGGGACACTATAAGTTATTTCTTTCTCTTGCAAAGTATTATGGTGATGAAGAAGAGGTTATGTCAAGATGGCGAGAGATACTGAAAGCTGAAGCCGAGATCATGAGAGGGCTTAAACCGCGAGGTGATCGTATGCACTGAGAAATATACCCTTGGAGGGTCCCTGTACCCTTGGAGGGTCCCTGTACCCTTGGAGGGTCCCTGT
>JAWVZH010000158.1:0-6346 GCA_033722295.1 Saprospiraceae bacterium | reverse complement strand
GCAAAAACGACATTTTTAGGACCAAACCAATAAGAGATGTTTAAACTGAACTGGGGATGGGGCATAGCGATCTTCTATAGTTTGTTTGTCGTGATCATGGTAGCGGCTGTTGTAAAATCCAGCATTATGGGTGTTGACCTTGTTCAAGAGCAGTATTACGACGCAGATATTGCCTATGAATCTTTCAGGCAAAGCCGGGCTAATGCTGAAAAATTATCAACACCTCCGAGCATCCAGGTTTACAATAAAAGCCAAACCATAAACATTGATTTCAATAACAATTGGAAACAGGTCGACGGCACTGTCAAAATGTATCGTCCAAGCGATAAATATGCAGATAGGTCCTATGAAATAGACCTTTCAAAAGGGGTTATGAAAATCTCCACTCAGGGATTAAAGCCCGGAAGATGGAAGATACAACTCACCTGGAAAGGAGATGGCGTGCCTTTTTACATGGAAAACTCCATTATGATATGATTCCATTGTGGACAGCATTGACTTTGGGCTTTTTGGGTAGCCTCCATTGCCTGGGCATGTGTGGGCCACTGGTCACTGCTATTCCTATGCAAAGTAACAGAGCTGTCAGCACTGTAATGAATATAAGCACATATCATACCTCACGTATTCTCGCTTATGGTTTCCTTGGCCTGATCCCCGGGGTTTTAGGTGCTGGATTGCAGATCACCATGGCACAGCAGTGGATCTCTGTTTTGGTCGGAATAATATTCCTCATTGCCTGTGTTCTGTCCCTGAGAAATCATCTCAGCATTCGTATTCCAGTGTTTGATCAGATCTCATTGCGTATTCAGAATTTGTTCTACAATGCGATCCGTGCCGAGAGCCGAACTCGCCTTGTATCCCTCGGCATATTGAACGGGCTCATTCCATGTGGTATGGTCTACATGGCCATGGCTGCCGCACTCGGACGTCCTACCGTCATGGACAGTATGTTATATATGATGGCATTTGGACTTGGTACTGTGCCGATATTCGTCCTACTGGCATTCATTCAAAGCAGAAAAATATTTGATATAAGACCTCATCTTCAAAAACTCATCCCTGTTTCGTTGGCCATTTTGGGATTAATATTCCTGTGGCGCGGTCTATGTGTGGATATACCTATGGATCTGAGTGTCCTCAAAGAGATGGGATGGCGTGTTCTTTGCCATTAGCAGGCTCCGGGTATAAAACTAACATGTACAATTTTGGTATATTTGCCTCCCTTGAAAAATTAGCACAATTCGGGATGTAGCGCAGTCCGGTAGCGCACACGGCTGGGGGCCGTGCGGTCGCAGGTTCAAATCCTGTCATCCCGACTCAAGGGGCATACGGGCGTCCCGGCATTACTTGTCGGGATACTCCCAACCCCATGAAAATGATCCTGTCCAAAATTTTCGACATCACCAGTTCTGGTCGTTTCCTTTGCCATTCTTAAAAACTTTCCCTTGATTAAAAATCCCGGGATCAAGAAATTGACGACCTTTACCTCTTATTCCGTACTATGAATACCATTCTCGTCAGCAGTATTGTGATCAGTCTCTTTCATGCTATAATACCAAACCATTGGTTACCGATACTGGCGATCAGCACTAAGGAGAAATGGGGACTTCCCAAAACACTTATCACCACATTCTGGGCGGCACTTGCTCATGTAATCTCAACAGTGGGTATCGGCATAGCTCTCGGTCTTCTGGGTTATACCCTCGACCAGACAACAGGAAAACTGATGAATATCATAGCACCCGTTGTTCTGATCTTTATGGGTGCCTGGTTTATTTGGCAACATCATCGCCATAAACACTTTCACATTCATCCAGGAATAAAAAAAGGGATGTCCACATCCAGAATAATCGGTTTGCTTGTACTGGCCATGTTCTTTTCACCATGCCTTGAAATAACTTCGTTGTACTTCGCTGCAGGCGTCTATGGCTGGTCTTTGATACTACTAATTTCCCTTATTTACGCCTGCCTTACCATACTTGGCATGTCGGTGTGGATAATAATTGTCTACAGAGGGCTCCTGAAGACCAATTGGCATAAAATAGAACACAATTCTGGCATCATATCCGGGATTGCCCTTATCGTAAGCGGCATCCTATTTTACATCTTCTAATTGGCCATCCTTAGGATGCTGTAGAAAAACTTGCCGTACTCATTCTCCAAAGAGAGTCTGAATATTCCATTATTCAATTTATGAGGAAAAATAAGATCATTTTCAGGACTGATAGTGCCGTAAGAGACCATACGACCTTGCAGATCATAAAGACGGTAATTCGTTTCTACTCTGAGTCCTTCTATCCGTAAATGGTCTATGAATGGATTAGGCCCGACACTTAAATGGTCTGCCATTGTCTGATCCACAGGGCTGGTCATATCGGATGTAATAATATTGTCTATGCAAAAATATGTCGGTGTGTTTATTCCAAATGCACCTACGTCAGAAGAGGCGAGTGTAAAACTCAAGCTGTCCACCGGCCCCAGTGATTTCAGATCGACAAATCTCCATTCGTCCAATATGAAGTCCTCCTCATTATTATCAAATCTAAAGTCGGCCAGATATACAACAACACTGTCGTCATGCAACCTCCCGTTGTAATATTTTTGAATTTTTATTCTAAAAAAATCAGGGTCATCACCTGTTGGCCCACCGAACTTTTTGGCGAATTGATCGCCGTCGCGCATACTCAGATACGGATAGGTCGCATTGTTGATATAGCAGCCCAGGACAGGTTTACCAGCAGCTTCACCCTCAGTCAGTAAAATCGCATTGTCAAAGATGAAAGCGGTAGAATAGGTTTTACTTTCATTCACTCCGGATCCACTGATGCATGAATATTGGTTTGTAAATCCCGGGGTCATCGTATCTGTCATTGTTGAAATGGAAAATCCTGACCACAAATTGAATTCGTCATCAAAGTCGACTTTGAGTGCAACATTGCCACTTCGGTAGAAGTCCTGTCCTTCAGAACCATTGAGGAATGTATCTCTTTCAAGGTCGAAGCTTTCAAAATCTGCCACAGTCTGAGCACTAACAAAACTTTGCGATACGATCAACAGAAAAAATATATACCTTATCATAATTTTAATTTTTAATTGATACTCCTATTTGAAAATTTCTGCCAGGCATCGGCCTGCCCTCTACTATGAAATAATCTGCATTCCATACATTATCAACTTCACCAAAGACAGTGAATGACAGATCTTCAAACTTCATACAGTAGCCCGATCTGACACAGCCCACCTGAAAGCTGCTGACGCGTTGATTAATACCAAGCACCTCATCCGTCCAATTGTGCTGATATTCAAATTCAAATTCATCGTAAATAATTTTTGCAGACAGATTTCCTGTCCACTCAGGTACGTAGAAAAGTCGTTGCCCTTCCTCAATTATAGGTTGATCGATCCGCTCTTGATTCGTTGATCTGATGTAGTTTAGATTACCCTTAACTTCAGTTACAAGGTCGACCCATCTTTTTCTAAATGATACAGACGATTCTACCCCCCTGCTCCATACTCGAGCCAGGTTGGAAGCACCCCAGTAAGGTCGACCAGTTATGGGTGTCCACACTATCCAGTTTTCAAGATTCTTATTGAATAAGGAGACCTCAACATTTGACGACATATCAATGGCATTCCAGTTCATTATGACACTTATCTCCTCCGACCAACCCTCCTCGGGCAACAGATCCTGGTTGCCGCCAGGTTGCCAGTATCTGTCATTCAACGTCGGGACCCTGTAATTTCTGGATATTCGAGATCTTAATTCCAGCCAATCGTTCACTTCGAACTCAAGCCCTAAAGATGGCATGATCGGTATTATTCTATTCTCGAAAAAACCTTGTCTTGCTCTTATTTCAGATCTCAAATTTTCATTATGGTAGGTTACATGGCCTGATGCGGTCCACTGAATTTCATTGACATCCCGGCCATAATTTTCAATATATGCAGAGGTATGACGAAACCTGAAATCCACACCGAATTGCCATGGTCCCGGATAATTGAACTGTTGAGTGAGTTGAACTAGCGTAGTATTAAAATTACTTCTTGAGCTCAGGTTGATGAGTGGGTCCCTGTAGTCCAATGACTCTCTAAAATGCCCCAATTTCAACTGACTTACATTATTATCCCAATAAGATCTGAATTCCATCATTGTTCGGAACGCGTTGTCCTTCTGAGTGGCCATGCTTTGATCCTGTCGGAGCGTAGCGGGTATCCCCCTGTCACTATCCTGCCACCATACATATGCCGATAGAATGTTCTTGTCATCAAATTTTAAGCCCAGGCTCTGCAGCACACCGAAATTTTCTATTTGTGCATTTTCAAGTTGCTCCTCAGGAAGACCGGGACCAGGAGTATATTTAAAATTATTCTTTGCTGATCTATAGAACAAGCGTGTCGTCGTCGACAATTTTTCCTGACTCCAATGTATCTCTGATGACCCTTCGGACCTTTTCCAACTACCAAGGTTTCCGGTTAATCTGTATTTAAGGCCTTTTCCAAATCCAATCATGTTGTCCATCCTGATCGCGCCATCCACTGCACCACTACCCCAGTGTGACGCGACACCGCCTTTCACCAGTTGAGCTCTGTCAGTAAGTCCAAGAGGAAGCAGAGAAAGGTCCATCTGACCCAGCATTGGATTTGTCAGCGGCAACCCATTCCAAAGTATGGCTGTATGCTGCGCAGCTCCACCTCGGAGTGATAGTGTGGCAATACTTCCAAGACCGTAACTCTTAATATAGGTCAGTCCGTCATCACTCAACCACTGATCAAGAGATGTCGGCATTTGATCTAAAATACCGGTGTCCACCCTGGTCTCCATAATGCTGCCGGTAGATGTCGTGAGCGAAGCACCGGGCACAACAGTTACTTGTGGTAATAAGATGACGGAATCGGCCTGCCCAATGAGGTCCTGCAAGGGAGCTATAATAATCAGCCATATGATCTGTAACCTATAGAGCACGTCGTCCTGTTGAATCCGGCAACCGGGATCTATCCGTACGACAAAACTCATCCACTCTCAGCGGATATAAGGAAAGTCTTTGGTAAGATCGCCGACCTCTGCTCCGGAAGTATAAACGATTATTGACAAGGCAGGTCTTCTGGCTCGTTCTTATTCAGCGCCTTCCCGGCAAGTAAATTTACCAGTGGCCATATACTGAATTCTATCAGAACTTACAGCAGCGGAGACTGCTCCGGATTTTCACCGGATTCCCTTTTAAATTCCCCAGGAGGGAATACCAGGTCGGGTGTGAAGGTAGTGATGTTTAATGAATAAACCATGCACCCTCAACATTGACCCATATAAAATTGTAAACCCTTTAGCTCTATAGATCACTTCTATACAAAAGCCTTTCATCACTTGCATAGGTCGCTACTGATAGATCTACTCCATCTGCATCATTCTTATAGCTCTTCCCGGAGTATAGGGAGCATCCGCTTCTTCGAGCATATTCTCCAACGCCGGAATATCACCATTTGCCACCTTTCTCAATCCTTCCAGGATGGGCTCGAATTCCTCTTTAGCAATCTCTATACTGTGCCGATGGGTTTCTGTGGGCTCTGAAGTGCTGTATTTCTGCTCATACACAACCCATCCTACCCTTGTTGCCGGAGCCATGGGTTGGTCTATATCCAACTTCGATTTTACACGGTCACCATTGAGCTTCCTGTTCAACAATTTCAATTCCAGCTCGATCTTGTTTGCCAGGGCACTCATAGTATCCATGGGCTCCTCTACCCTGACAATGGCCACTCTCATGTGACGAAGCTTGTTTCTCATTTCTCGGAGCAAATGCTGAGCACCTTCAATGCTTCGGGCCAGGTCTGCCACTTCACGCTGAAACTCTACTTTCTCCTCTCTGTTCTCCGCTGGAAGTACGGTATTGTTCAGAGGGACAACTTCAAATTCGACGGGTCCGGCGGAGTGCGTGAACTCCCCTTCGTCGTAGAGGACCAGAGAAACTTCATATTTGCCGGGCTTGACCAGAGTTCCTTCATCCTTGCCCGAGAACGGATTGTAAAAGTTTGGCTTACTGAGTCTGATCGGATCCTTGGGTGCATAGCGCAAATCCCATTTTACCCGGTGTAGACCCGATTTTGTGGATCCCTTGATCTTTCTGATCACATCTCCCTCGGCGTTCCTTACCACCAGGAAGGACGACGGCTTAAATTCATCCACTTCTGCTTTATAAGTCTCGTAATCAGGATACTTGTTATCCTTTCCCTCTTTCTGTTCCTCCGCTTCTTTCTTTTGACGTTCCTTCTCCTTGGTTTCAAGATCTTCCTTAAGGTAGTAAGTGAAGATTGCCTCAGGCCCAAGGTTTTCGCCGGTGTAGTAACTGTC
>JAWVZH010000157.1:0-6363 GCA_033722295.1 Saprospiraceae bacterium | reverse complement strand
GGAGGGCATACAATGTTAAAAGAGACGGGGAAAGGGACGGTGAATATTGATCTCGTAATCGATTCCTCTATCACAGGGCAGAAGGGGCCATTGAATATTGGATGATCAGGGTCATTCACAAATGCAGTATCACTCAGTGGACCCGGAACAATCGAAACCCCACCGAAACCTATGCTTGTACCAGTACCAGTAAGCTCTGAGTTGATCAATAAACTTCCTCCCTGATCGACCCAGGCTTCAAGCTTACTTCTATGACTCGCCAGGAAATTAGACAAACTGGTTGAATTCGGCCCCCATCCATCTAAATAAATAACGTCATACTTGCACGTAAGCAAATCTTCCGGAGATAAGGTGGAATATTGAAGCGAATCCCAGTTCCCCTCCCCGAATGCTTCATTCATGGCATCATTTGCTGACGTGAGATCAATTTCTGTTATTAGCGCCGCCTTTCTGCAGTTATCCGTAATATGAGGCCCTGTGTACTTTGGCATCTGATAACAATAGATGGTATCCATGCCACACTCTATTCTTGGTGGTAATTTATCCTCTATGAAAATATTTCCCCAGCAAGTGTTGCCAGAATTGGTGTCCCTCACCATCACCTGAAGCGTCAGGTCCTTGTAATCACAAGTCACGACCGGTGAAGTCGGGATCGGAACGCCATGATAGGAGACGGTGACCTCAAAAACACCACGTGGGCAAATCGTGGTATCCGCATTCAATATCATTGCGGGAGTTATTTCTGCCTCACAGTTTTCGTCTAGTGAAACTTGTGTGTTGCCATTACAAGCCAGGGCACACTGAGCTTGTACTTCCTGTAATCCAAACAGGGTAATGATACTGATAAGCACCAGGCTTGACCAGTTGGAAAATACATTTTTCCGATCATGGGTAAAATTCGTTTTCCTCATGAGATCCTCCATTTTTGAAATTTGCTATTCGAAATTTGGCATATGGGCACTAGGAATACCGGACTCTTCCGGTAGTTCAGAGTTTCCTACGCGTGATTGCTCGATTCTTCAGTGTATGCGTCAACGACACATACGAGGATCTATTAAAATTTCAGGTCAGACTTGTAAGATTGCTATTATCAGCCAGGAAGGTAGGTTAGGTTCTGCCGCTGGTTAGACGACAGGTCAAAGATATAGTTTTATATATTAAAGAAAAAAGTTATTTGTAAACTTTTTTTATTTAACATATTACATATGACGTTAGGTTCTATGTGTGCCATATGTCTATTATCTCATTCTTGAAGCTAATGTATATAACTTTTTTTAAATTATAAAAATATTTAATATAAAAAATCTTCACCGGCACCACACCGGTGAAGATCGAGGTCTATAAGGAAAACTAGATTATTCCATAATTATCATTCTCCGGCCGGCCTGACCAGTATTGCCAACCAGCAAATAATGGTATATACCACCATTTCCAAGTTCTGTTCGATTCAGTTCTATTTCATGCCATCCGGGACCCACTTCAAGGTATTTCGACATTACCAGTCTTCCCGAAGCCTCCCACACCTGCAACCGCACATTATCCGCATCAGGCACATAATAAGTTATGATTGTGGACTGATCGAATGGATTCGGTCGATTTTGTTCAACTTGCAATCTCTCCAAAAGATTATTTCCAGAATGGAGGTGATCGGCCCAGCACAATTCATATCGTGTCAGATCGCCGTCATAGGCTTCGGAGCCGCCGTTATCCTGACATAACTCAAATGTGGTACTCACATCATCAGGCTTTTTATTCAGATGTAAGCGTATCACGGCTTCCTCATCAAGGTTGCTTTCTGTATTGCTGACCCATAGGAATCTTAACTGTTGGATGTCATTATCCCAACTGGCCTCTGCTGTTCTCAATTGCTCTGAGACTAAAACCAGATCTGTGATCTCTATCTGAGGGTCGTCCCAGGTCATATTAAGATAAACGCCTTCAAGATCATTGCCCTGCGGAATGGTCATCTCAGCAAATCCATTCTGCCATTCCAGATCTATGCCGATGCGATTAACCGACCTTGACATGTTATCCATCAAACTCGTCACTTTCGCAGTACCGTCTATATCTCCAGGCTTAATGCCCACGAAGTCAAGATCCATATTTGTGGATAGCGTATCGATATAATAGGAGAAGGCTTCGGTTTCAAGTAGTGGATGCGTAATGTCATTGAACTTGTAGCCCTGGAAGACAAAATACCAATCAGGAACCTGCGGGAAGGATCTGATGCGACCGAGGATCAATTGCCTCAGCCTGACTATATCACTGACTTCGATGGAATTGGATGCATTAAGATCCGCTGCAAGATATTGATAGGGGGAATCAAATTCTGAAATGCCCAGCAAATGTCGCTGTATCAATATGATGTCCTTGATACTGACACCATTGAGCGGATCGTCAGATCTCTCGACTCTCAAAAGATAGGACTGGCCATTGTCCATTTCGGGAAAACTGTAGTTGCCACCGTTGTCTGTCATTTCCGTCATACCCATATTCATCAGGTTGACTTCGGCATTCTCTATTCCCGTATTGTTAATATTGTATATCTGACCGCTGATTATACTCGCCCCATCACATATTTCGAGGTCGTCCTCTACAGTTACCTTTGAGACACATGTCGAAGTATTGCCCCGGTTGTCCTGAATGTAGATCGTCAGGTTTCTCATAATGGATTTCTGACCACCCAGGGAGTCACAGTTATAGACTCTGCAAGTGTCAGTCGGATCGTTAGGATCAAAACTCGCTCTCAGGTCGATCCTGGGATCACAGTTGTCCGTAGCTGAAATGATAAGTTCACTTATACATATTTCCGCAGACTCGTTGGGCATTTCACCCCGAATCCTCAGTATGACGTCCCTGCAAGTAATTACAGGCGGTATAGTATCCAGAACAACGATGAATATCAATTGGGTATCCGCATTACAACAAGAGTCTTCTGCGATAAATGTGACGGGGGTAAGACCTCTTGGATATCGACCACTCGCATTCCGTAGAGTGTCCACACCAAAAGGACTGTTATTCGTTATCGACTTTATACCGCTGCAATCTTCGGCATCTGCCACGATCCTGAAGAAGGCACTACACATCGAATCAGGATGCAAGTAGACCGTATCTGACATTATCCCGGTGATAACAGGTGGGGTAGTATCGATGACTTCAATATTCTGCTCAAAACAGAAGATACCATTACCGAGCGTATCAAGCTGGCAACTGTCGATCACTGTCCACTTCCTGACCAGGGTGCTGCATATCCCACCCGGCCGACAATTATAGTCCACAGAATCCTCGAAGGTGATGCTTACTTTGAAACAAGCCGCCATCGAGCTGTCGATCTCTGGTCTTCCCCTTGGAATACTGTCAGGATTGACACCGTCGCAGGCATCCACCTGTATGGCACTGTCGGGCCATATGATGTCTCTCTCTTCCAAAGAGTCGGTCATCTCTATAGTTATGACCTGCTCGCAGGAATCAACATTCCCAGCGCTGTCCCTCGCAATAAATTTTCGGGTTATAGTACCGACATTACAGAGATTGAGGTCATAGATCGTATCCTTAGTCAAAATGATGCCCAGACAATTATCAGACGTATCCGGCTCACCGAATTCGGAAAGATCCATGAACATTGAATCACATCCAATGGTCACATCATCCGGACACACTAAAGTTGGTGGTACCGTATCCTGAACGACGATCTCCTGTGTGCAGCTCGCTTCATTTCCACATAGGTCAGTCGCTGTCCACGTTCTGAATATCGTACGTATGATCTGTCCCTGCCCGTCAACTATAGAATCTTCAAAAACAGAAGTAGGGTTGGGATCGCAATTATCACTGATCGTCGGAAAACCGGTAGTCATCGGATCGGTCTGATCCGTACATTCTACGGTTATGTCATCCGGGCAGTCGATCATGGGTGGAATGGTGTCTACCACCGTGATCCGCTGTACGCACGAGGACATGTTGCCACAGTCATCCATGATAGTCCAGGTTCTGAAAATAGTACTTTCAGAGGCACAGTTCCCAGCTCCGATACTATCACTCTCCATAAAATTATTGAGGGTCATATCGCAATTATCTGTGGCGCTGGGCATACCCGTGTTATTCGAATTTGTCGATTCTTCACATGACACGGTAACATCTGGTGGGCAAGTGATGACAGGTGGTGTCGTATCCTGTACTTCTATCATTTGAGTACAGGTACTCACATTGCCGCTGCTGTCTTCAGCTGTCCATGTTCTGAAAATGGTCATTTCCTGAGTACAGGCTCCGCCAACTATACTGTCCATGAAAACGAGTGATAAAGAACCACCAGTACTGTCACAGTTGTCGGAGACGATCGGTACACCGGTTACGCTCGTATCTGTCGGCGTATTACAGTTGACCGTAGTATCTGGTGGACACGTCAGGGATGGGCCCGCATTATCGACCACACGTATTGTGGTTTGATATGTTGAAGTATTGCCACAAGCATCTGTGGCTGTAAATGTTATTGTCTTTTCACCAACGGGGAAGAACATCGCAATAGAATCGCCGGTATTCGTACAGTCATTGGTCACCATTAGCCCCGTACTACAATCCGTCGCCACGAGTCTCGGTAAGGCCACAAAGGCCCCGCACGAGTCAGGATCAGATTCAATGGTAGTATCTATTGGAGGGCCACTCAGGACAGGCGGCCGAAAATTTTTGATAGTCACAATCTGTACAGAGTCAATGTCTACAGTATCACCACATTCCGTTTGGACTCTCCAGGTCCTTTCAATGACCTGGCAGGCATCTGTGGTATCCGTAATATCTACATCTGTGTAGGTCACTTCAACCACCCCGCATGAATCTCCCATAACATATGTCTGACTGCCGATCGTTTCGGGCAGTGAATCTGGCGGACATGACTCCACGCAGGTATCCTGAGCCCAGAATACCAGTGAACTGTCAAACCTGAAATCATTGAAGATCGTAATTATCTGCACTGCCGTATCTGCATTTCCAGATGGATCACAGGCGATAAAAGTCCGCGTTACCGTACCCTCTTCACAGGCGTCCAGGTCAACAGAGTCAGTTATTTTTATAGTCAATTCCTCAGCGCAATTGTCCATGACTGTGATACCGCCACCAGTATTTGATGTGTCGGTATAATCTACAGTGCAGGATATCATGGTATCCGGAGGCGAACTGGTGATCACCGGAGCAATAGTATCCAGTACCATCGTATTGATCATACAGAAATTCATATTACCTGCGGCATCCTGGGCTTTAATGATGACCATCACTTCGTTGCCGACGTCTGCGCAACAAAACTCGACACAGGTTCCGAATTGGTTGTTTCTTGTAGTATCACAGAAATCCACCATTTTGGCAATAAAGAGGGAATCTATCCCACAATTATCAAAATAGAAGTTCATGTGATCCAGGTCTGCCAGACACAGATCAGGAGCATTTCCCATTGAGTCCAGATATATCTCCAAATCAGGTATACATATCAACACAGGGGCCACATCATCCACGACAGTAAGTACCTGATCGCATGAATCAATATTGCCACAGTCGTCTTCGGCATAGATCATCACGTCATAACTGCCCGTATCAAGCTCCACAGTATCTCCTACATTTACCATGCCCTGGCCTTCTATGCGTATCATGAATGTGATCTGACTATCTTCCCCACATTCATCGCTTGCTGCAACTGGAGGAACAACGTATAAGGCCGTACATGTCGCCGATTCCGTTCCGATGGTAACGCTATCTGCACAGATCAGGTCAGGAGGTACTGTGTCGATAACTGTAATTATCTGAGTATCCAGAATTGTGCGATTGGCACAGATATCCATCACTGTCCATTCTCTTCTGATCTCAAATTCGCCAGAGCATCGTCCAGCTATAGTGTCGTCCTCAAAGAAAGACACCAGATCACACAGAGGGCTGACAGGAAGGCTATCTATCAATGGTTCACCAAAGTCAAATGTGTCAGAAAGGGGACAGGAGATAGTTGTGTCCAAGGGAAATTCAGTACTATCTATTGACACTCTTTCAAAAAATATCAGACTGACACATTGATCTGTCAATCCCTGATCGTCTTCGGCTGTCCACCTGAGTTCGACATAGGAAACGAATTCATTACTCGCACAACCTAATTCCCTAAAGAAAAAGGCGTGATCAAGAGCTACCGAATCGTCACAGTTCTCGCTCGCAGTAGCATATATGCTATAGTCAACACTGAAAGGGTCGACGTAACATGGAAATGTATCATTAAGACAGGTGACCTCCGGTGGCAGTTTATCCTCTACCAGGATATTTGACCAACAACTGTTGCCATTTCTTGTATCTATCACCTTCACTTCAACTACACTATTTACTGATACACATTTGATC
>JAWVZH010000156.1:0-6447 GCA_033722295.1 Saprospiraceae bacterium | reverse complement strand
TTTAGAAGCCAGTTTCACGGCATATTCCAGCACATTATCAGAAATAGGGATCTTTCTGATGAGCTGCTGGTAGTCCAGAATATCTTTTGCGGAAAGAATATGTTTCAGGTCCTGGGTGATATTGCCTGTTGTGGTACGTACGACCTCTATCTCCTCTTCATATGAAGGATAATCCAGCGGAATATTGAACATGAACCTGTCGAGCTGGGCTTCAGGCAAGGGATAGGTGCCTTCCTGCTCGATCGGATTTTGCGTTGCCAACACAAAGAACGGGTTTGGTAATTCATATCGTCGTCCTCCTGATGTTACGACCTTCTCCTGCATGGCCTCCAACAATGCTGCCTGGGTCTTGGGGGGCGTACGGTTGATCTCATCAGCCAGTACGATGTTGGCAAAGACCGGGCCTTTATTAAAAGTAAAAGACCTGTTCTCTCCCAGGATCTCGGATCCTGTGATATCCGAAGGCATGAGATCCGGAGTAAATTGTATCCTTTTGAATTCCAGGTCGAGAACCTCGGCAATGGTGCTGATCAGCAAGGTCTTAGCCAGGCCGGGCACTCCAACCAGGAGGCTGTGACCATTACTGAAAAGCGACATGATCACCGCCTTGACAACTTCATCCTGTCCTACGATGACCTTCGCGATCTCAGTAGATAGTGCATTATATGATTTCGCCAACTGGTCTACAGCCGCTACGTCCGTTCCTTTTTGTGAAGTAGGTTGTTCCAACATATTTATTTTGTAGTCGACAAAAATAGAAAATAACACCTTAGTAACGGTGTGGGCTGGTTCGATGTTTTCCCGATACATCAATGTATATTGAACATTCAGACCAGAACAGCGGCCCATACATGACCGACAGCCCCTAATCTCACTGGCAATACCAGATAATATCTTCGGAAGGTGCGTTGGTCCATCTAAAATTGTATTGCCACCATCTAGACTTCATGGCCTGGAAGCCGAGAGGACGTAAAGTGCTCATTATAAGTGCCCTTCTCTGTTTTGCCTCATCAGAAACCTCCTGGTATTCATGGAAGGAGGCAGGACCGAAGTGGTTGTAGTCCGATCCCATGTCCAGCCGTCGTCCGCGGGCGTCCATCAATGTAAGATCGACAGAAAGGCCGTTGTTATGAAATTCTGTTTTCATTGGACCTGCAAAATAATACGCATCGGGTAAGGCTTCATGAAGTAAATTCTGGACCCTCCGGGGTCTGTAGCAATCCAGAACCTTGACTACAAATCCCTTTTCATTGAGGGCATGCACGCCTTTATAGAAAGCCTCCGCAGCATCGGTCCTCAAAAAACAGCGCGCGCACGGATAGAGTTGCTTTCCGGTAAAATTATCCATTGAAGCGTAAGGCATGTCAATCACTATGCTGCCTTCCTCCTCCAATATCTCCGTCCATTGTCCTGTATCCCGCTCAAGAGCCTCGCGACCAAGACTGTCATATTCATTACGGATATTCCAGTGATCAAGAGATCCTCCCGGCTGACCATCGTTGCCGCATGATGTAAGAACATACAGTAGAAATATGTAGAACCAAGCAGTTCTCATGAGCCAATACGTTCAAGGAACTCCTCTTCAGTAAGAATCTCCACACTACCGATATCGCGTGCTTTCTTCAATTTTGATCCCGCATTCTCTCCAACCACGAGTATATCCAGATTGGAACTTACCGCGCTGATATTCTGGGCGCCGTTCTCTTCAGCCAGTGTTTGCGCCTCTTTTCTGGTCATGGATTGCAAACTACCAGTAAACAAGATCTTCTTTCCTGAGAGCGGTGCATCCTCAGCCACCTCAACCGGGCGGTCCGCCTCTGTTTGACTGAGATTAACACCTAAGGATTCCATTTCTTTTAACAGGTCTATATGCTTTTGCTGATTGAAGTAATCCCTGACATTCTTTGCCAACACTGGACCTATCTCATCGATAGACGTATAATCCTCCAGGGTCCAATCCACCAGGTCAAGCACATGATCTACACGAGCGGCGAGGACTTTCGAAACTTTTTTACCCAAATGATGGATGCTCAAGCCATTCAGAAGCCTGTAAATAGGGTTTGATTTGGCAGCTTCAATGGACTTTTTCAGGTTCTCAGCAGATTTCCTGCCAAAGCCTTCCAGTCCTGCGATCTTGTCATAGTCCAATCGATATATATCAGCCAGGGAATCGAGCCACCCCAGCTCATGAAACCGCTCGATATATGAACGGCCGAAACCGTCGATATCCATAGCGTCCTTAGACACATGGTGGATCATCCTCTGTAGGAACTGGGCGGGACAGTCCGGTGTGTTCGGACATCGCCAGGCCGCTTCGCCCTCAGGCCTTTCCAGTTCTGTACCACAGGAAGGGCAGGTTTTGGGAAAATCGATTTTCTCTTCATCGCCAGACCGGACATCTTGCAAACTCTTGACCACATATGGAATAACATCGCCCGCCCTTTCAATAACGATCTTGTCGCCGATCCTGAGATCTCTGCTGGTGATAAAATCTTCATTATGAAGGCTGATCGAACTGACCGTTACTCCTGCCAGCGCTACCGGAGTAACCTTGGCAACCGGTGTCACCGATCCCACCTTTCCCACCTGGAATTCTACCCTTTCCAATGTTGTGGTGGCCTGTTTGGCTTTGAATTTAAATGCCATGGCCCATCGGGGGTGATGGCTCGTACTCCCACACTGCTTCTGTAGCTCATAGTCATCTACCTTGACTACCATGCCATCGATCTCATAAGGATAGGAGTCTCTCTTATCTTCCCAGTAGCGACAGTGCTCTACTACCTCATCGATTCCTTCACATAGTTTTCTGACATCGCTATCCACATTGAATCCCAGCTCGATCAAGGTCTCCATACTGTTGTGGTGTCCATCGAGTTTTTCAAGTACCGAATTTCCATTTTCGTCCTCAGCAAAAGCGACCTGAAAAATAAATACTTCCGTGCCGCGCTCTCTTGTTTCCATTGGGTCCTTGGTTCTCAATCCTCCTGTTACCGTATTCCTGGGATTTGCGAACAGTGTTTTGCCCTCATCCCCTCTTTGCTTATTGATCTCGGCAAACCGGGTTTTATCGATCACTGCCTCTCCTCTGAGTTCAGCTCTGGAGATGCCTTTACTTTTAAGATCTGCTCTCAATGGCAAGGTGGGAATATGCCGGGCATTGGGAGTTATGTCCTCACCCTCCTCCCCATTGCCCCGTGTTGCGGCACGTACCATTATATTATCCTCATAGATCACTGCAATACTGCCACCATCAAACTTGGCTTCTACAGTGTACTTGATCTTGTCTTCTTTCTGTTTGCCCGTAAGCTTCTTGACCTGATCATCGAATTTTCTAAGGTCCGTTTCATTGTATGAATTGTCCAGAGAAAGCATCGGGACGAGATGCTTGACGCTCTTGAACTCTGAAGTCAGGTCTGAGGAGACACGCTGTGTCGGAGAATCCGGGAATATCCACTCCGGATGATCCTTTTCTACAGATTCGAGCATTTTGAATAGCTGGTCGTACTCGTAATCCGAAATGATTGGGTCGTTGTCTATATAGTACTTCCATTCATGGTATCTCAGTATCTCTCCCAGGTCTCTTACATAATCGACAGACTCTTCCACCGGAGCGTTCAGGAGCTCCTTTGACCTTTCGTAGATCTCCTTCTCAGATTTATTGGATACCATGCCAGGACTTAATTACACCGCAATATAGAAATGTATGGGTGTTTTAAACATTTTATTGGCTGATCAGGACACGCCTGACAGTTGTTCCTCCCTCTGCGTTTCTCGCACGTACAATGTACAGACCCTCAATTAAAGAAAGCTCCCGAACTGGAATCGAAACCTGTTTGCCAACGATCTCATTGATCTGGAAAATCGTCGTTCCCCGAAGATCCATTAGTTCCACACTGATCTTGTCTGCTTCCGGTATTTCTATGTTCAGAATGTCGCTCGCCGGGTTAGGCCATAATTTTATATCGATTTGTGATATCTCATCCTTGCTGCTCGTCGGGGATTTTTCAATGATCTCCAATCTGTCCACGGCAGCCCCGTCTCCGGTATTCCTGCCGTTGCGGTTGACACCATTACCGGCAGCATAAAAAGAGATCGTTCCTGAGGAAGTGGTAGGCGCCTGCCACTCCACCAGGAATTCATTACTCGTTGAGGGACCATCATGCTCTACATATGAGCGTCCCCTGGCAGAAGCGATCATATAATTATTGGCTATGGTGTCTACCCAGTTGTTGATGTCCTCTCCATCCACATTCAATGGCGCATCCAAAGCTACCATCTGAAACCCATGGGCGCTCGGATTTGTATTTCCAGTATTTCTAATTGTTACCCGAATGCGATAATTTTCTCCGGGTTCATACTCAGTAACAACATTATCATCGAGATCGAGGACTTCCAGGTCCAGATCTACGCTGATCGGCCCTCCATTGTGACAGTTCACGCATGTACGGCTGTTGTCACCCGGTGCTCCCGTGTTGCCTTCATTGGCAGATGCAGCCCTGCCTCCGCTACTGCTGGTCAGAAGAAAGTATCCAAAGGTCAATGTGGCAAAAAGAAAGAGTAGTTGTCTTTTCATGTGTGGTATTTAAAAGTATCAAGAGAAAATCGACTTAACTGTAACCGATGAGATAAGATCATTGTTTGGAAACAAAACTATTCTCCGGGACAATACCCTTGATTCCGCTAAAATGTTTCTCAATAGTTCTCATGTCTTCCTCAAACTCTCCCGTCGGATAAAAGGGTTCAGAAAATGTGACCAAACGATTCTCGCCATCAAAAGTGGTGAGTATAATAGGTATACCTGCTTTCAGGGCGATGAAGTAAAAGCCGGAACGGAGTTGGTCAACCTTCTTACGAGTGCCTTCAGGAGCGATCGCAACGGAGAACCGTTGCCTGGAATTGAAAAGTGACACGATGGCGTCGACCTGGTTCTTGTGCTTGCTCCGGTCCACAGGATATCCACCCAACCATCGAAAAAGGAAACCAAACGGAGGTCGGAAGAGGCTTTTTTTGCCCAGATAATATGTATCCAATCCTGCCGCACTTCTTACTAGAAGACCCAGCAGAAAATCCCAATTTGATGTATGAGGTACTACAGCGATCAATGTTTTAGGCAATCGCCTTATTCGCTGCGCACCCTCAATACGCCAACCCCATAACCTTAACAACAACCGACTTATGAATTGCATGTCTTCAGGTGTAATTGAATAAGATTCACTGTCAATTTCCTGTTATTAGATAAAATTAATCACTCCGGATTAAACCTTTCGGTTAAAATGAACTCTAACTACCAGATGGCAGAAGATGAGGTGATCATAAGACGGATGTTGTCGACTGGGAATTCTGAAGAGGAAGCTTTCCGAATCATTATCCGGACGACTCAAAAACAACTTTACGGCATAATCCGCAGGATCACAGGTGATCATATGCTCACCGATGATATTATGCAAGACGTCTACATCAAGGTCTTTGAAAATATCAGGTCCTTCAAATGGAAGTCGAGTTTGTCGACATGGATCTGTCGCATCGGCATCAATGAGGCTCTGAGAGTTACCGCCCGCGAGAAGAAACATCGTCATTCAGAATTGACGCCGGACGTAAGAGTAGGCCAGCAGGATATGGATTACGACCGATGGATAAAGCATTTCCGTAATGCTATCGCCAGGCTCCCACCTCAACAACGTGCGGTATTTATCGTGCGATATTATGAGGATATGAGCTATAAGGAAATGTCCGCCATCATGGGTTTGTCAGAGGGCGGATTAAAATCAAACTATCATCACGCAGTGAAGAAGATCAAAAACTACCTTGATAAAAAAGGACTGAAATGAATGACAATTGGGAAAAGTGGCTTGAAAACAAAAGAGATGATGAGGCCCTGGATATTCCCGAAGGCTATTTCAGGGAGATGGAGGCCTCGGTCATTGACAGATGGAAGCGTAGAAAGTCTTTATCAAAACGTTTTGAAAGAGTAATGACAATAACCTGGCAGGTTGCCGCTGTGGTTCTACTACTACTTGTATGGCGAGGCCCCAATACCCAACCCACGGATATCATTCAGGAAATGTCAAGTGAGGAATTGGCGTATTACTACATTCAGATGGAGCCAGAAATTTCCTTATACGACCTTTGGATGGATGTATCCGACGTGCCTATAGATACTCTGGAGCATTGGATCCTTACTGAAAACATCCTGGATGAGGATATCGCGAAAGAAATTCATTGAACATTTTAAAATAAATTATCATGAAACAAATCTTGTTTTTCCTAGGCATATTTATGACGCTGACACTCAGCGCTGCAGGGCAGGAAGATCCACCTGTGCCCCCAACACCTCCCAATCCCCCGGCGCCACCAACCCCTCCTGCACCTCCTGCACCTCCAGATCTGGAAGGCCGATTGGAGAGGTTTGAAGCGATGAAGGTCGCACACATCACCTCATTTCTGGAG
>JAWVZH010000155.1:0-6452 GCA_033722295.1 Saprospiraceae bacterium | reverse complement strand
CGCTTGTTAACCAGCAATTTTTCATATTTACCAAGTTGATCATCGTCTCCAATGGTTGAAACCATCGCTTCGATATCCTGATCTACATATATTTGGGTCAACTCCTCCAACTGGTTGTTGGCGCCCGTTTGAGTTCGGATACTTTCCATGAGCATGTCCGCCTGTTCTTTGTACGGAATACTGTCAAACAGGCCGATCTGAAAATCCATAGTCTCCAGGCCATCCACTTCTTTATCCTGTTCCTTGGCGAGCGCCAGGAGTTCAAACTCATAAGACGTTGTTTCATTTTTGAGATTTTCAAGGTCTCCATCCATTGAGGTAAGTATGGTGAGGAACATGGGCTTGAGTCTTTCAAAGAAAAAGAGCGGAAGGCCGAGTTTATCAAAATAAGCCTTTAACTCACTGTATTCTTCATCACTCAAAAGGTCCCTGATCGTCAGATTGTCTTTCATGAAAGCCTTGGACAGCATACCCATTTGTGCCGACAGATCCATCATATCCTCGATGTCGATCTCGAAAACGATCTCTTCCGATGCATAGAGCTTGGGTCTAAGTTTCTCTGGATAGAAAAAGTCACTTTTATCTATCAGGTGAATGGTACCATAGACGTAAGAGGGCTGATCGAGGTCATTCCCAGATATCTCCCAAAGCAGTGCGTTAGGCCAAGGTTTGTAATTGTCGCTGAGATTCTGACTTGTCTTACATGCAGTGCCGAGGGCGAGAAACCCCAGAAACATGAAGGCGATCAGCCAGTTTGTTCCAAAATACCTTGAATATTTAAAGTTCATTTATCTATTAACTTAAGCTAGTTCGGACCTAATTGATAAAATGGGATACCACATTTCTATTGGAGTCATGACTCCTGCATGGTGAGATGAAAAAGGGCAATCCCTGTAGCAACACTCACATTCAACGAGTCAAACTCGGTTTTATGATCGATGGCCAATTTTACATCGCTCTTGTTCAACAGTTCTTTGGTCACGCCGTGGCCTTCTGAACCGATCACCAAGATATAAGGCCTTTGAGGCGAAAAAGTTGTCAGAGACTGTCCCGACTTTTTATCAAGGCTTATCACCTGTGCGCCTGTATCTTTCAGATCGAGCATGGTTTTCGGAAGATTGGTTACACGGTACAGATTGCATTTGAGCACAGCTCCCGCGCTGGCCTTGACCGTAATATTATTGATCTCGGCAGAGTTCTTGGCGGGTATCACAATGTCCCTTACGCCGAAGCACAGGGCAGACCGGATGATCGCACCCATATTACGGACATCCTTGACGTGATCCAGGATAAGAACCGCATCGACAACCTCTTCGAGTAGCTTAGTCCGAAGGACACTGACATCCTTGTATTCAACCACTGACATTACGGCCAAAAGTCCTTGATGAGGTTGCTTGGTCCATTTTCTGAAGGCGTTGGCCGGGATCCTCGATAGCGGGATCTCCCTTTCTTTGGCTTTGGCCCTGACTTCCATTTCCGCATCTCCCTTCAAAGTCCTGTCGATATATATCTTCTCTATATCCCGGCCGCTGTTGAGTGCTTCAAGAACCGGATTTTTTCCATAAACAAATTCTGTACTGGGCATCAGCGCGATTTTATTGTCATTGATAAAACGATTGGTCGTGCTATAGAGGTTCAAACATTAATTATTCATTATTTTCACCCCACAAAATTTAAAATGCAGAATATGATGTTCAAACGTACAAAGTTGTGCATGACTCTTTTGGCTTTTTACCTGCCTTTTTTGTTATTAGCACAAGATCAGACACCCGTAGATAATGCTTTAAGACTGGTTGAGCAAAAAGCGCCCCACTGGGGGTTGGAAGCTTCAGATATTGATCAGATGCTCGTCAGCGATATGTATAAAACGCGCCATAACGGTGTAACGCATATCTTCTTTCAACAGAGTATCGATAATATACCTGTTTATAATGCCATTGTGGGCGTTCATATCGACCGTAATGGTGTGGCCCGCGAAGTGGGACATAGATTTATTCCCGCTCTAAGGAGCAAGGTGACTTCTTCACAGGCTGTGATATCGCCAGCGGTGGCGCTAGAAAATGCTGCAGATCACCTCGGTATTAATGATGCAGCCATCATTCCGCTGAATGACCAGGTGGAAGGCCGCGCAGAAACGGTATATGCGGGAAGTAATATCAGTCATACTGATATCGAGGTAGAGAAGATGTATGTTCTTGATGGGAATGAGGTCAGATTGGCCTACCAGATGGCAATTGACGATCTGCGCAACGATGACTACTGGAGCATACGAGTAGATGCCGCTAACGGTGAGATCCTGGATCAGAATAATTACACCACTTATTGTCAGTTTGACCATGCCCATAGCGGTGAATGTGGTGAACAAGTCAATCTTCTGAGGGAAGGTTTCCAACCGGTTGGAAGTGCGGTTACTGCTGCTGCCAGTGGTACTTACCGGGTCTTTGAATTGCCTGCTGAAAGCCCCAATCATGGGCCTCATGTATTGGTCACCAACCCACACATTCCTGAAGCCTCTATTAATGGATGGCACGACGATACTGGAGACGGTAATCCGGATTATACGATCACCAGGGGAAATAATGTGCATGCTTATCCTGATCTAAACGATGCGGATATGAGCACTGGTGGCGAACCGGATGGGGGCGCTGCTTTGCTGTTCGACTTCCCATACAGCGATACCCTTGAGCCGATCGACCAACTGGACGCTGCTGTAGTCAATTTGTTCTACACGTCCAATATGATGCATGACATTACGTATTTATTCGGTTTTGACGAAGCTGCTGGTAATTTCCAGCAGAACAATTTCGGTAATGGTGGTGCGGGTAACGATTATGTAAGATCTGAAGCGCAAGATGGATCGGGAACAAATAATGCCAATTTTGCGACCCCACCAGATGGTGCATCAGGTCGTATGCAGATGTATATATGGAATTCGGGAGGTGAGGTTTTTCAGATCCTTGCTCCACCGGCTGCTGCCGGAGGTTACGAAACCGGGGAGGCAGAGTTTGGTCCTAATATCGCTTTCGACAATGTTGATATTGAAGGCGAGATAGTCGAGGCATTCGATGATAACCCGGATAATCCAAGCTATTGTTGTGATCCTATAATCAATGGGTCTGAAATAGAAGGTAAGATCGCTCTGATCGACCGAGGAGGTTGCTTTTTTGATTACAAGGTTAGAAATGCTGAAGACAACGGTGCCATTGCCGTTGTCATATGCAATTTTGCTCCCAGCCCGATCGGTATGGCGGCATCAGGTACTGTAACTGAGCCTACGATCCCGGTTGTGATGCTCGGCAGTGATGATTGTGCCAAGATCAGGACTTTCATCGGTGGTGGTCTGATCGGCAAGTTCAAAGCGCCAGAAGGAGATCTTGTGGCACTGGATGGAGACTTTGACAACGGCATCATCGCTCATGAATATGGACATGGTATCAGCAACCGGTTGACCGGTGGACCGAGTCTTGCAGGATGTCTTGGAAATGCAGAGCAGATGGGTGAAGGCTGGAGTGACTACTTTACTCTCATCACTACTGTAAATGAAGGTGACGTCGGCGAAACGCCACGAGGGATCGGTACATATGCTCAGAGGCAACCGGTAGATGGTGGAGGTATCAGACCGCGACCTTACACAACAGATTTTAGCGTGAATGAGCTCACCTACGATCATATTAAGGATGCCGCTCAGATATCTCAACCTCATGGGATAGGTACAGTATGGTGCACTATGTTATGGGACCTCTATTGGGCATTTGTGGATGAATATGGCTGGGACGCTGATTACAGCAATATGACAGCCGGAAATAATATCGCCATTCAATTGGTGATGGACGGCATGAAACTTCAAGTCTGTAATCCAGGTTTTGTAGATGGCCGAGATGCCATTTTGATGGCGGATACGATCAATAACGATGGTGTCAATGGCTGTATGATCTGGGAGGTATTTGCACGGAGAGGACTTGGGTATTATGCTGAACAGGGCAGTTCCAATGACCGTTTTGATGGAGTTGAGAACTTCGAGGTGGCACCTCTGTGTCAAAACAGTCTTAGGATAAATAAGGACGCGCCTACTTCTATCAAGGCAGGTGAGGAGATCGAGTATACGATCTCAGTGGAGAACAATAAACCCACTGCTACGACAGGAGTGGTAGTGACCGACATTATACCTGAATTTTGTGAGTATATAGATGGCTCTGCTTCTCATCAACCTACTTTTAACGGTGAGCAGATCATTTTTGACCTGGCCGATATGGCCTCTCTCCAATCAGAAGTGATCACCTATAAAGTAAGATCTGCGGATAATAGAGCATCTCAAAGCATTTGGCTGGATGACATGGAATCCGGTGAGGACAACTGGGATCTTGATCTTCGGGAAGGATTCACCATATGGTATCAACAAGATCAGTTCGCCAACAGTGGTGAAGTTGCCTTCTATACAGAAAACGGTGATATGGATAGTGATCAGTTGCTCTACCAATTCGATCCCATCACCCTGGACGTTGAAAATCCAGGAATGAGGTTTTTCCATGATTTCAGCACATCGACCGAGACCAATATTGATGGTGGTACTATTCAGATGTCCAAAGATGGTGTATCCTGGCAGTTTATCGGTTCAGACCAGATGCTCAGAAACGGATATAATACCGCGTTGGCATATGGCACATTTACAATCCCCAATCTGGATGGATTTGCAGGTACCAGTGGTGGCTTCATTGATACTTATATAGATCTCGCGGAGTTTAAGGATGAAGACGTCCAGGTAAGATTCCGTTTTGGAACGGAAGAAGGTGGTAATGAGGATAATAATCTAGCGCTTCCTGCTGGTTGGGTTGTTGATGACGTAGAATATCTCAACCTATTCTTCTACAAAACTGAAGTTTGCGTTACATCTGATGACGGTGATGTTGAATGTGACGAACTACCTGGAAAGGGAACTCTTGTTGAGCCTCAAATAGGTGTAAGTTCAGAAGACCTGCCGGAGGAGATCCTCAAGGCCTTCGTTTATCCAAGTCCTGCAACTGATGAGATCAGGATGAGAATGAAGGCCAAGGCGCCTCAGGAGGCGCAGATCTTCATCGTCTCTGAGGACGGACGTCAACTGAAAAACATGGAAGTCGGACTTCATGAAGGCATCCAGGTTATCAGAGTAGAGATCAGTGATCTGCCAACTGGTACATACTTCTTCAATGTGCAAATGGAAAGCGGACAGTTTACACGCTCTTTCATTAAGAATTAGAAGTAAGAAAGATCTAAAAGGTAAAAGCATCTTCAGGCAAAAATTGTCTGGAGGTGCTTTTTTTTTGGAAGATGGAAGATGGAAGATGGAGGATGGAAGACTGTGTCCTCCGAATCCTCTTTACAACTTCGCCAAGGCTAGGTTGTACGAAGAAGGAGGATGGGGTGTCGTGAACCCACTTGATATAACTTGACAAGGTTACTCTAAATGTGGCATTAGTTTTTTGAAATTGTTAGATGACGATTGAAAATCAGTATGTTATAGGTTAGTTGGACATGCCGAAAAAGTAATTTTCAATACACCATACCTAATACTCAATACACCATACCCTATTAAGCAACTATTCCTCCTCTCCCAGATCTGACAGTTGGTCTGAAACGACCTCGGCGATCGCCTTGATGGTGTCCACAACATCTTCCAGGGACTCTCCAAGGGTGCTGTTTACGGCACTTACGAGATTATCATCACCATTTGACTTGGATTTCGACTTTTTGGACTTCTTTACTGTTGTGATCTTTTCAGCCTGTTTTTTGAGTTTGTCAGCTTCCTTAGCCAGTTCTGTTTTTTGTTGTTCTATCTTCCCGGCGATCTCATCCTTTGTTTTTTCCTTGGCCTCAGACATCTTTTTGGCTTTCTCCTCTTTTTCTTTTTCCCGGGCGATCTGTTCTTCAAGAGTCTTTTCGATCTTGAGCATCTCATCCAGTTTTTCCTGTTTGGAATCGATGCGTTCCCTGATCATTTTCAATTTGGCTGTGCGGATCTGGGCCTCAAGTTGACCATCTGTAGATGAGATACGTCTTTCCTCAAACTCGACATCCTTTTTGTCTCTGCCGATCGAAGACTTCATCTTGCTGATGGCTTTGACCAGTCCATCATAACGCCTTTGTAATCTGCCCAACTTGTTGTCCGAACGGTTGGCGTTTTCCCCAAAACGCTTGGCTTTTATCACTTTAAAAGCCTTGTCGATCTGCTTACGTAGCTTATTCCGGTGTTTACGGATCAGCTTGGTATCCTTGAATCTTCTTTGAAGGTCCTTGAGATCCTCGAAAAGCGGCTTTAGTCCGAGGCCTTTTTCGATCTTCTTTTCGATCTCCGCCAATTCGTCGCTGATATTTTCAGCCAGCTGAGCTGATTCGTCGCGAAACTTTTCATCCAATACCTTTCGGTGTTCCTTCATCTTGTCAAACGCAGCATTGGTTTGATCTCGTAGTATTTT
>JAWVZH010000154.1:0-6454 GCA_033722295.1 Saprospiraceae bacterium | reverse complement strand
CGATTATGCGGCAAAGACCACGCGACTACATTCGGTCAATCAACTTCTCAAAGCTTATACGTTATTTGAAAAAGATGAAGAGTATGTTGTCATCGACGGCCAGGTCAAGATCGTTGATGAACAGACAGGAAGGATGATGGAAGGCCGGCGTTATTCTGATGGACTGCACCAGGCGCTGGAGGCAAAAGAAGACGTCAAAGTAGGGGACATCACCCAGACCTATGCTACGATAACGCTTCAGAACTATTTCAGGATGTACCACAAGCTGTCTGGTATGACCGGTACGGCAGAAACGGAAGCAAGCGAATTTTGGGAGATCTACGAATTGGATGTCGTAGTGATCCCCACCAACAAACCGATCGTTCGGGATGACAAGGAAGACCTGGTCTTCAAGACGGCCAGAGAGAAATTCAATGCCGTTATAGAAGAGATCGTCGACCTGAGCAATCAGGGACGGCCTATCCTTGTTGGTACCACCTCTGTGGATATCTCAGAAAAGCTGAGCCGGATGCTCAAGCTGAGGAGCATTAACCATAATGTTCTCAACGCGAAGCAGCATCAAAGAGAGGCGGAGATCGTTGCCGAAGCAGGACGACCAGGTCAGGTTACCATAGCCACGAACATGGCAGGTAGGGGAACAGATATCAAGTTGCCGAAGGAGGTCAAGGAAGCGGGTGGTTTAGCGATCATCGGTACAGAGCGTCATGATTCAAGGAGGGTGGACCGCCAGTTGAGAGGTCGGTCGGGAAGACAGGGAGATCCCGGATCCTCACAGTTTTACGTGTCCCTGGAAGATAATCTCATGCGACTGTTCAACTCCGAACGCATAGCCAAGTTGATGGACAGAATGGGACATAAGGAGGGTGAGGTGATCCAGCACAGTATGGTCAGTAAGTCTATAGAACGGGCTCAGAAGAAGGTGGAAGAGAACAACTTCGGGATAAGGAAGCGACTTCTGGAATACGATGATGTTATGAATATCCAGAGGGAAGCCATTTACAAAAAGCGGAACAATGCATTGTCCGGGGACAGAATGTCGGTGGACATATTTAATATGTTCACCGCTTTAGCGGAGAATGTCGTTCTGGAACATAAGGAAGCCGGCGACCACGAGACTTTCAGACAGGCATCCATAGAGCTCTTTGGCCTTGATCCGGAAATGGAGGCGGCATTTTTCCAGGAAGCTCCCGATAACGACCTTGCCGAGGCCTATACAAAAGAAGTTCTGGAACACTACCGCAGAAAATCGGAAATGATCAACGACGGTTTGTATCCTCTTGTCAAGTCGGTTTATGACAACGAAGGACATCGCTACAAGAGAATTTCCATACCGTTTACAGATGGCAGAAGCCAGACACTGCCCATATCCGCTGACCTGAAAAAGGCGGTAGATACGGAAGGCAGCAGTATCATGCGGGATATTGAAAAAGCCGTGGCCCTCGCGCTCATCGATGACAACTGGAAGGAACACCTCAGGTCCATGGATGAACTGAAAGAGTCGGTTCAGGCGGCCTCTTTTGAGCAAAAAGATCCCCTGGTGATCTACAAGATGGAGGCGTATAACTTATTTGAACATCTGATTTACAAGATCAATCTGGATGTAACTTCTTACCTTTCCAAAGGTAAAGTGGTCTTTGCCGATGGCCGGGACCTGGAAGAAGCACAGGAGGTCCGCACTGACATGAGCAAAACGAGGACTAGCCGGGCAGCAGAAGATAATGCACGGCGACAGGCGGCAGCGAGCGCAGGCAGACAAGGACGACAGAAGGTAGAGACGTTCAAACGAACAGAGAAGAAAGTTGGGCGTAATGATCCCTGTCCATGTGGTAGCGGAAAGAAGTATAAGCATTGTCACGGCAGATAATAATATGAACATAAACACGAGAATTGAACACACATTGCTTTCTACCGGAGCGTTGAACAAGGATATCGACAGGCTCTGTAAGGAGGCAATCTCAAATGACTTTCGTGGCGTTTGTGTGCCACCGTCATTGGTCAAACGGGCCAGGCAAGGACTGGCCGAGACAGATAAAAAGGTCATCACGGTTATAGACTTTCCATTTGGCTACAGCCATACTTTCTCTAAAACCGAAGCGATCAAAAAGGCTGCGGACCAGGGAGCAGATGGTGTCGATGTGGTCATCAATTATAATAACGCGATCAATGGCGTATGGCATCTTGTCAAAGATGACATTGAGACAGTGGTCCATAAGGCCAAGATGCGCGACCTGGAAGTCAAGCTGATCATCGAGTTGGGCGCCTATCCGTCAAAAACATTACAGCAAATCGTAGATCTGTGCAAGATGGCGGCTCCCGATTACGTTAAGACGAATACTGGTATTTTGGACCATGTCGTGACGCCGGATCAACTCAGGCTTCTGGTCAGGATGCTCAACGAGGAAATACCCGTGAAGGCATCAGGAGGCATAAGGTCTGAAAAGCAGGCACAAGAGCTTATTGACATCGGTGCCGAACTCATCGGTGCGTCTTCAGCTGCTAAATGGTAAATTTGACCTATGAAATCAACGACTTTTATTCTTCTCTTGATGGTTTCAGGCTGGGCTTCTACAAATGCCCAGGTTACCATAATTGAACCACCGGCCGTTCAAAACCTGGTGAGGGCTTACATAGAGAAGAATAAGGAGGTCACAGATGTTCAGGGCTGGCGAATTCAGCTAGTGGCAACTACAGACCGTAGACACATGGAAAGTACGCGCGCCGAATTTCGTAGGGAGTTTCCGGATATCAAATCTTCATGGTTTCACAAGGCGCCATATTACCAGGTTCAGGTGGGGGCCTATTGCACAAAGCAGGAGGCTCTGCCTGTATTAGAAGAAGTCAAGGAAAGATTTCCAAAGGCATATCTTGTCGTAGATCGTATCGAATACAGTGAATTGAACGAACAACTTTGAAATAAGTGGCAGGCAGAAGGGACAAGTTTGACTGGACCACGCTAGCCATTTACCTCAGTCTGATCATAACCGGATGGTTCATGCTCTATGCCGTTGGTTATGCGGAATTGGACCAGGGTCAATTTCAGTTGGACAGCAGCATAGGGCGCCAGACCATCTGGATCGGTTTCGCACTTTTCACGTTCCTCCTGGCGCAATTTATTGACATCCGTTTTTGGCGGACCTTTGCCTATCCTATTTATACTGTGGCTATACTGTTATTGATCGCGGTCCTGCTTGTGGGCACGGAGATCAAAGGGGCCAGATCCTGGCTCGTTTTGGGCGGATTTTCATTCCAACCATCAGAATTTGCCAAATTTGCCACTCTGCTGGCTCTGTGCACATATCTTGGTTATTATGAGATGAGGCTGAGAGACCCGAGATCTCAACTGACGGCACTTGGCCTCATCGCAGCACCGGCATTTTTGATACTATTACAGCCTGACGCGGGAAGCGCAATGGTCTTCGCGGCCTTTTTAATATTGTTTTTCAGAGAGGGATTTCCGGCAGGTTACTTTGCCCTGGGGATCTATTTGATCGTTTGTCTGATTGCGGGTTTTATCTTTCCCCTGCAGTCCGTTGTTCTGATCATCACTTCAGGCGCGGGCCTCATTTTGGCATCGACGGCCAGACCGAGAATCTTTGCCCTTGTACTTGCAGGGGCCCTGCTCCTGGTAAATGTGCTTCACCTCCTGGGCTTTACCTTGTCAATGGCATGGCTGATCATCATAAATACCGGTATTCTGGCCATTCTTGTCTACCTCATCTGGGTCATGAGGCAAAGGCAGATGATACTGGCGGTTCCCATGATCATATTATTGGGTGTTGCCGTGACCGCCATATCAGGATATTTATATAATGATGTGCTGAGACCACATCAGCAAGACAGGATCAATGTCTGGCTACAACCTGACGAGTGCGACCCTCAGGGAGCGCTGTACAACATCATTCAGTCGAAGGTGGCGATCGGCTCGGGAGGTGTAGTTGGAAAAGGCTTTCTGGATGGTTCGATGACCAAGCTTAATTTCGTTCCGGAACAGTCAACAGACTTCATATTCAGTACTATTGGTGAAGAACAGGGCTTTTTGGGAAGCGCTGCCGTTATTCTTCTCTATCTAGCTTTGATATTGCGTATCATTTATTTGGGCGAGCAATCGGAAAATAAATATATCAGGCACTTTGGCTATGGACTGGGCGGTATGCTGTTCTTCCACTTCTTCGTCAATATAGGCATGACCATGGGCCTTGTGCCGGTGGTAGGTATTCCTCTGCCATTTATCAGTAAAGGGGGTACGGCACTGTTGATCTTTTCTTTTATGATAGGCGTATTTCTCCGCATGATAAAATCAAGATATTGATGTTCAGGCTGGAAATCACAGCTCCACAAAGCAAGGCTCGAGCGGGTGTTTTATCAACTGACCACGGTGATATTCATACACCGATCTTTATGCCGGTCGGCACCCTGGGTACAGTAAAGACGATAAGACAGCAGGATCTTGAGGACCAGATAAACGCAGAGATCATTTTGGGTAACACCTATCATCTATACCTCAAGCCGGGACTGGAGGTGCTGGAGCGATCAGGCGGGCTCCACGCCTTTATGGACTGGAAAAGACCGATCCTGACAGATAGTGGTGGATATCAGGTTTATTCGCTGACTGACATAAGAAAGATAAAAGAAGAAGGTGTGAGGTTCCAGTCACACATCGATGGAAAGCATTTGTTGTTCACCCCGGAAAACGTCATGGAGATCCAGAAAACCATAGGTGCGGATATTGTCATGGCCTTTGACGAGTGTACGCCGTATCCCTGTGAGAAGTCTTATGCAGAAAGGGCGATGCACAGGACACACCGATGGCTGGACAGGTGTATCGAGGCTTTTGAGCCGTCAGGTCCTTATGGACATAGTCAGCATTTTGCAGGTATAGTTCAGGGAAGTGTATATTCCGACCTCAGGCGACAATCCTCAGAATATATAGCAAAAAAGGAACTCGAGATCAATGCCATCGGGGGACTTTCAGTTGGCGAGCCTCACCCGGACCTGTACGCCATGACAGAAGTCTGCACGGAGATTTTACCTGCCTCAAAACCAAGATATTTGATGGGTGTCGGTACGCCGGCCAATATTCTGGAGTGTATAGACAGGGGTATAGATATGTTTGATTGTGTCCTGCCCACCAGGAATGCCCGTCACGGACTTATATATACCTGGGAGGGAACCATTAATATAAAAAATGCCAAGTGGAAAAATAGCCTGGAACCAGTTGACAGCACAAGCAATTCCCCCATGAGCCGCCGTCACACTAAAGCCTACCTGAGACACTTGTTTCACAGCGGTGAGTATCTTGGTCCGCAAATGGCCTCCTTTCATAACCTGTCGTTTTACCTGGAATTGGTCAGGACCGCCCGCAGGCATATCTTAGAGGGAAACTTTTCAGACTGGAAAAAGGAAGTCGTTCCAAAACTGGAGAAGCGATTATAAGCCAACCAGGCATTTAAAGGGAAGCATGAAGAAGCTTGACATTTATATCATTAGGAAGTATTTAGGTGCATTCCTGTTCACTGTCCTGTTATTTACATTGATCGCCCTCATTTTTGATTTCAGCGATCGTGTCGAAAAATTCATCGAGCACGGGATCCCTGTTCAGGAGATCATCTATGACTACTATATCAACTTTATACCCTGGATCAATTCCATATTGTTTCCGATCTATGCGTTGATCGCTGTGGTATTCGTGACGTCCAGGCTGGCCAATAATTCGGAATTCATCGCTATGTTGAGCGCGGGGGTCAGCTTCAGGAGGATACTCCTTCCATATGTCGGGTCTGCTCTTATCATCGTTGCTGTTCATCTTGTGGGCAACCATATAGTTATACCAAACAGCAACAAGGTGCTCAAGGAGTTTGAGAACACTTATATCTTTCAGAAGAACGTAAAGAGCAAGAACAAGAATGTCCATCTTTTCACCTCACCAGACACCAAGATATATCTCCGGTATTATCGTCAGAAGGATACGAGCGGTATAGACTTCCGGCTCGAAGCGTTCAAAGACGGTGAGCTTTCTGTTCTGCTCAAGGCCAACACGATCGACTGGCTGGGGCCACCCGACAGATGGCGCCTTAAGGACTACGAGATGCGTACGTTTACCGGAGATGATGAAACACTCTACCTTGGTAAAGGGGAAACAATCGATACTGCATTGAATTTTACACCCCAGGACTTCGTCTATTATACCAATCAAAAGGAAATGATGACGACGAAGGAGCTCAACGAGTTTATTGTGATACAGGAACAAAAGGGCGCAGGCGGCAAGCGCATCTATGAGGTAGAAAAGCACCGGAGAACGGCAGACCCCTTTACCGTACTTATTCTGACCATTATTGGCGTAGCCGTCGGAGGACGTAAGGTGCGGGGCGGAATGGGCCTGCATCTGGCCATGGGTGTAGTGATCGGCGCGATTTATATCTTTTTGTCGAAAGTCAGCATCACTTTTACTATGAAT
>JAWVZH010000153.1:0-6475 GCA_033722295.1 Saprospiraceae bacterium | reverse complement strand
CTATATGCCGGAGATGTTCAGGTTCAATATTGCGGGCAATAATTTTACCGGCTATATACCCGATGGCGTTTTTGATGTCCATAATGTCTACCGTTGGAATATCTCGAATAATGACATTACCGGCTTGCCTGACTTCTCCGAAGCCAACCATACACCTACCTGGTTTTATTGTACAAATAATAAGATAGGATTTGAGCATCTGGAAACTTGCCTCAGCCTTCAAGAGTCACGACCTGGCCGATTACAGTTAGGACCACAAAATGCATTGCTGGAGGAAGAAAACCTGAATCCAGATGCTGGTGAGGATATTCTTATAGACTGTGGTTCGCGTGGTATGTTTTCAAGCTACCAGTGGTTCAAAGACAGCTTGCCTATTGCTGATGCCAATGATCCTACGTACCGGATCCTGGATTACGGCCCTGAGGATGACGGTACATATCACTGTGTCATCGCTAATGATTCATTCGAGTTTGATCTGACACGTAGTCCTTTGCATATTGGAAGTACTGTAAGTACTGAAGACATCGACCATTTAAGGATCGATATCTTTCCAAATCCATTTAACAGAATGATCAATGTCAGGCTGGATAACGCTTTAGACACCGAAAAAATCGAAATTGGACTTCTTGACAGTTTCGGAAAAAGGCTGTTCAAATATTATCCAAATAGCCATGAATTTCAATTGGATATCAGCCAGATTTCAAATTCGATTTCATTTTTAAAAATTAAACACGGAGATAAAACCTGGGTGCGGAAGATCATTCGACAATGATGATAAATTGATTTTTGATATTTAGCTCTGAGTAAAGAATCTCAGAAGAACAGAATCATCTAATAATATACTTAAGCTTGTAATCAAATTTCAAATGAAATCATGATGGATTAGCGAAAAGAAATTTTATAAAACCGGCAGCGTTTTCGCCTTAAAGACGCTCTATTTATATATAAAATGCTATGATAATGACTTCTCGCCTTTTCGTTCTTTTGCTTGCCGCTCTTACCTTGAACACACAATCTTACTCCCAATGTCCGGGAAGCCTTGATTGTGAAGGTGCCGAAGTTTTATGTTCTGTTGAGATACTTCATGAACTTGAATGTAGCACTCCGATGAATCCGAACACTACGTTTCCAAATAACAGTCTTTGTTTCGGAGTTGGCACTCCTCACAATTTGACCTGGTGGAGCTTTATTGGTGCTGGTGGCGCACTGAACCTAACTTTTCAATTGGACATGAATAGCTGTGTATTCCCATTTGGTATACAGGCGGGTGTATTTGAAGGCAGTTGTGATGGTAGTGTCGTCTGGGACTGCAATGCTAGCTGTAATACCAGCACTTTCACTCTGTCCGGTGCAACGACCCGCGGCAGAAACTACTTCATTTGGGTAGATGGATGTAATGGCGACGTTTGTGATTTCAATATATCTGTTAATGGAAACTCAGGTTCCGTGACTCTTCCTGACAATATTCCGGATTTTACTGTGAATGGTCAATTGTCAACTTGCGGAGAAATTGAGGTGTGCATGCCGGATCTCGGGAGCACCTATCCCACTGTCCAATGGTTTATAGCAGACTCGTTGATCTCAAAGGATACCTGTACGATCATTGAGATTAATAATGTTGCCGGCAACAGGGATTCCATGGATATTTGCATGGTGCTGACCCTGGGCAATCCCGACAATCCTGGCGCCATTTGTGATCAGGATACTGTTTGCAAGTCTTATCCCTTGTTGGACTCGGTCAGAACCGAACAAGGTAGTTGTGCGGTAGTTTGCCCTGATGATCAGCCATATATATGGGGAGGACAGATCATTCGATCTTCATGTATCAACCCGCCCTGTACAGCTCGTTTTGGATTGGATAATGGCATTTGCATTGACTCTGTCAAGCCCATCATACTCTTGGCCCCTCTCGACACCGGTCGAAAGGATACTTTTATCTGTGATTACGGAGTGCCTTACGTCGATGAGAACGATATAGTGTATACCGGAGAGATCTGTGAAGAGATCGTGACCTTCAGGAAGATCAGATCACACCCGGAATGCCCTGGGAGAACTGTAAGGTGTGATACCTCATACCTCCTTTCCATTGGGCGCTTCGATCACTCGAGCAACTGGGAGGTCATTTGCGCTCCGTGTGGAGGGAAATTTATCCTTTGTCCCAACATTGAATTAGCGACATCATGCCCCGTATTTAACGATCAGGTGAGCATCACACTTGAATGGTATAATGAGAGTGGAGATTTTCTCGGTGAAACCGCCGGCAGCGATTGCTTACAGGTAGATGATCCGGGTGTTTATTGCGTCAATATTCAAGGTAGTTATCGGGATCAGGATTGCATTGTTACACTCCCGGAATGCTACAATATTCCTGAAACACTTCTCCCTGAAAAGCCGGCGATACATGGAGAGGCCTATGTCTGTGATGCGGGATTTGGTGTATATGAGGTTGACTCTTCAGTCAGGATCTGTGAGTATTCGTGGTCAATTCCTGATGGTCAGGGTGAGATTCTCACCGCCAACAGCCGAGACTCGAACCGCATACGGGTAGACTGGTCCGGGAAGTCAGGCGATGAAAGTCTCGTCTGTCTGGAAATCAAGGGAGACTGTGGAACGGCAGACAGTTGTTTCACCGTCTTTTTCGACAGTGTCGAAACACTACCAGCCGAAAGGATCACAAGATGTTCCGGTGATACTATTATTCTCGAAGAACCAGTTTCCACTATCTCCAGAGAGTGGTCAACCGGTGACACCTCCGCTTCCATTGCAGTCCGAAGAGCCGGAACCTACTGTATCAGCGGTCAGCCTATAGATTCATCTTGTGTGATCGAGAAATGCTTCGAGGTCGTCAACAGCCAGGTCACTATAAGTGATACCATCATCCAGGGTGACAGCGGCAATGGTGATGGTAGTATCACAGTAATGATCAACTCCAATGAGACTATCTCGGTCATCGCCTGGAGTAACGGCGAAACGAAACTTTCTATAAGTGATCTCGAAGCCGGAACCTATGATCTTCTGATCCTGACAAGGTCAGGCTGTATATATGCATTCCGGTTTGTTGTACCACTGGAAACTTCAACAAGTTCAGAAAAGGAGCCTAATAAACTTGAAATATTCCCTAATCCGGGGTCCTCTTTCACGATCCATCCTTTGGGATCGGAGTTGATAGAGCGCGTAGCGATCTTTTCTGTGGATGGCAAACCTGTCATTTCGGAAAGGCCACCAAGGACAGATTATGACCTGTCCGCTGAACCTGATGGATTGTATCTGATAAAAATAAAATTGAGAGATGGTAGGACGAGGATCCTGAAATGGACCAAGTTTGACTAGAAAGTAAACCTCTCCTTAAAGGCCATGAGATCGTCGATCAATCCATCAGGTTCCATCCCGTTGAACGCATCGATGCGCCCGTCCCTTTCAACATTCAGGCTTCTCATCTTCATGTTCTGATTCACAAATGTCATTTCAAGATCCGGATAGACCTTCTGAAGAGCGTCGACTATGTCATTGACAGAATAAGTGTTTTCGACCACATTGTATGTTCCAGGCTCTATGTCTCGAAGTGCCACATTTTTTAACAGATGGCTCAATCTTTCTACATGGATAAATGATCTGGTCTGATGGCCATCTCCAAATATTTTGATCCGATTCATGAAATTGGACTCAAACATGAATTTGTTGATCACCGAGTCGAAACGCATGCTCTTATTGTACCCATAAACATTACCCAGCCTCAGGATATAGACCTCTGTAGCTTTATCAATGAGTCGCTCAACATGTTGCTCGCCGTGCATCTTGGAAATTCCGTAAAATGTCTTGGGATTGAGCTCAGAATCCACATTAGCGACTTGTTCTGAAGACCCATAGACCGAGAGGCTACTGGCGTACACGAATTTTTTAATGTCCGAGTTCTCGATAAGATATACAAGTTCGGCCGTTCCCCAATTATTGACCTGATCGAACTCGTGAGGATTGTGGTCTGCAAAAGGCGTGGTCACCTTGGCAGCAAGGTGAAAGACCACATCAGCACGTTCCACTTCAGCCTTGAGTCGTCTGGAATCGAGAATATCTCCCTTGACAAATCGGACTCGTGAAGTGTCTAACTTGGATTTTCCCAGAAAAATATTGTAGTTATTCCTGCTCAGGTTATCATAAAAGACGATCTGATCTACCTGATCGGATGCATTCAAGGCATATACGAGTTCAGTACCAATATAGCCTGCTCCTCCTGTAATTAGAATATTCACTTTTATCGGGATATGAGTTCAGTATGTAATCCACATTCCTCCTTGTTCAGTCCAAACCAGCGCGCTGACCGCTCATCTGCTGGGTCAAACTTCCTGGTACAGGGTGCGCATCCAATGCTTTGATAGCCATATTTGTCAAGGGGATGCTCCGGCAGTTCGTATTTCTTCCTGTAATCATGTATCTCTTTTGATGTCCAGTCCAACATGGGGTGGAAACGGATCGTACCAAAGGGCGCCTTCTCTTCGATATTCATCCCGCTTCTTGCCTGGCTTTGACTGGCTCTGACTCCGGAGATCCAGACATCATACTTCTTTAAATAAGGCTCAAGTGGTTGAGTCTTATTCAGATAACAACAGTAATCCGGGTCCGAAACGAAAAAAAGGTTTCCATCGTCATCCATTTGCTGATTCTTAGGCATGCTCGGACGCACATCGATCACATTCAAACCAAAGTCTTCAGCGATCTTGTCGCGAAAACTGAGCGTTTCGGGAAAGTGAAAACCGGTATTGATAAAAAGAACATCAATATCCCTGTCTATGCGGTGCAGTATATGCAACATCGGTATACTGTGGGTTTGGAAGGAGGACGTTGCGAATATCTCCAGCCCTCGTCTGCGGTATCCCTCAATGTGTTCTGCAATATCTTTGATTGTCATGGCACCAAGTTAGCATTTGATCAAATGAATATATAATCAGTAATTGTTTCTTTGAATAAACCCTTAACCGGTAATCTCATCACTCCTTTTTCTTGTTCTGTTCTTTCATGGCTTCACCAATCTGGTTGCTTGCCGTAAAGCTGGCCACCATATTATTGAGCATGTCACTGCCAGCCTGAGGACTATTTGGTAACAGGATCAAATTTGTGTTGGTCTCCTCTCCTATGGCCTGAAGTGTATCATAATGCTGGGTGACTACGATCAGGGCAGAGGCCTCCTGTGAGTTTATTCCCACCTTATTAAGCACCTCGACTGACTCTTCAAGCCCTCTGGCGATCTCTCGCCTCTGATCTGCGATGCCCTGTCCCTGCAATCTTTTACTCTCCGCCTCGGCTTTGGCTTTTTCAACGATCAGTATTCTGGCCGCATCACCTTCGAACTGTGCGGCGATCTTTTCCCTCTCGGACGCATTGATCCGGTTCATAGCCGCCTTTACCTGTGCATCAGGGTCAATATCGGTCACGAGGGTCTTGATGATATCGTAACCATAATCAAGCATGGCATCCTGAAGTTCCGCTTTCACGGCAATTGCGATGTCATCCTTTTTCACAAATACATCATCAAGCTTCATTTTTGGCACTTCAGCTCTTACTACATCGAAGACGTATGAAGTGATCTGATCGTGAGGCCTTTCGAGTTTGTAAAAAGCGTCATACACCTTTTCCCTGATGACGACATACTGAACCGAGACTTTCAGTTTGACGAATACGTCATCCCGAGTTTTAGTCTCGACTATAACGTCCAACTGCTGAATCTTAAGAGATAATCTTCCGGCTATCCGATCCACAAGTGGGATCTTGACCTGCAACCCCGCCTGTCGGATACTCTGGAACTCACCAAATCGCTCTACAATAGCGGCATTCTGCTGCTTGACAATGAAGAAAAATCCAAAGAAAAGCATAAGAGAGACGACGGCGATGAGAATGGCATAGGTAAGTAACATGTCCATGAGTTATGAGTTAGTGAAGAATTACTATCACTAAACATTCTTCCAGTAAGTTAGGTTTCACCTCACTATGATGTCAAAGCAGGGAGAATAATCTTTAGAGCAGGCTTCCAGGGCCTACCCGAGATGATAATTAATGGATTTTGAGAATGGAATGACCGGGTCATAAAGGGGCTAGAGTTTTAATGAATCTTTAATCTGTCCTATTTCCTCTGATATTGTAAAAACTTAATATTTATCCATGTCTTTACGTGATTCAAGCAAGTATTGTAAAGGTCATTTCCGATTGATCATTTTATCAATAACTAACAGGTAGACAGCAATAGTCTTCTCATTCCAAATTCACGAATAGGTAGAAGTTCTAGTACGAATCGATTTGAAAAGTCAGACCGAATCGTACTTTTACGTACTGTGATCAAGTGTCTCCTAAATATCTTATTCTGCCTCAGTTTTGTTCTCTCCGTACCAGGTCAAGTCTATAATCAGATCATTCTCCAGGATCTTGTTCACATTGAAGGACAGATCGATTTGGCACCTGACATATCGATAGGAACTGTATCTCATGG
>JAWVZH010000152.1:0-6583 GCA_033722295.1 Saprospiraceae bacterium | reverse complement strand
TCATCCATCATCCATCATCCATCATCCATCATCCATCATCCATCATCCATCATCCATCATCCATCATCCAAATAAACAATAAACTATAATCAATAAACATTCTAAAATACCGATTACATTTACGAAACGACTATGCCACGGATCAAACAACTCCACCTCGTCTACTTCTGGCTCGCCCTGTTCCTGTTTTCCATGGTGTACTCAAAATTTCTCTTGTCGGTATCGATGTTCGGCCTGGGATTTTCTGCCGTCTTCATTATTTCTGAAGCGACAGGCAAACTCCAGTTTCGTTCCGGTTTTTTTAAGAATTTCCGCACATTTCTTGACCACCCCACATTCTGGTCGTTGGGGTTGTTGGTTATGGTCTATTTGCTGTCAGGCTTGTATTCCGACGATCTTTCGGAGTGGTGGTGGCGGGTACGGACCAAGTCGCCTTTCCTGCTTATCCCTTTGACCTTTTTTATCTATGAAAAATGGCCCAAAGCATTATACGAGAGAGTGATGATGTTTTTCGTGATCGTCATGTCGCTGTCGGCCCTTTGGGTATCCGGATACTACCTCTCTCACCAGGAAGAGGTAGTCGAACTGCTACGTGTTGGAAAAACGATGCCGACACCGTGTCACCACATACGATTCAGCATCATGTTGTCCATTGCGGCCATAATTGCGGTCTATCATTTACTGTTCGACCCTGGCCAACGGCCCAGATGGCTCTACCCGATATGCGTCGTTCTGCTGGTGATCGGACTCCATGTGCTTTCTGTGCGATCTGGACTCATCACCCTGTATCTCGGTCTTTTTTCACTGGCTATGATTAAATTGTTCCAAAATGGAAGGTCCATCATATCGATCCTGATACTCCTGATGATCCTGGCAGTTCCTTTTATCGCCTATCGCATGCTGCCTTCATTCAAGCAAAAAATAGATTATGTCCGTTGGGACCTGCAACAATTCCAGAAAACAGAAGGGGATAATTACTCGGATTCGGAAAGGATCCTTTCCCTGCGCGCCGGTTGGGAGATATGGAGATCAAACCCTCTGTTTGGTGTCGGGATCGGCGACCTCAGATCCTCCATGAAAACCTATTATCTGGAAAACTATGAAAAAGAAGAAGCCAAGTTTCCTCACAACCAGTTCCTTTTCGTACTTGCCGGATGTGGCCTTATCGGTGCTATCCTCTTTTTCGGGGGATTCTTCTGGCCGCTCATCGCTGTACGGACACGCTACAAAGCCCTTCTTTTTGCCATTTACATCATACTCACGGCCTCATTTATGGTAGAAAACACCATAGAGACGGCTGTTGGTACTGCGACGACTTTATTCTGGATCGTATTCTTTATAAAAGAGGGGCATGACCATCCTATGGTTCGAAGGGCTCGATCTCATGAGGATGATAAGAGCGTCGGATAAAAAAGCCGGCGATCACTCCGAAGACAAAACCACCGATGTGTGCCCACCACGCGACACCTCCGGTCTGTACAGCACCTATGGAACCAATACCACTGATGATCTGCTGGATGATCCACAATCCGAGAAACCAAAGGGCCGGAATGGAGACAAAGAAGTAGAAGACGAGTGTCCGTATCCTCGAATGAGGGAAGACCACAAGATAGGCGCCAAGAACCGCAGATATCGCTCCGCTGGCTCCCACGGCGGGAACGGGACTGTCAAAATTGAAGAGGATATGAGCCAGTGAAGCAGCCAATCCGCCGAGGATGTAAAAAACCAGAAAATTCCGGTTGCCCACAACGGCTTCTATATTATCCGCAAAGACCCACAGGAACATCATGTTGCCCAGAAGATGCAACCAACCGCCATGCAGGAACATACTGGTGAATAAGCTCAACCAGTTTTCTCCCAGGACGATCTCCCTCGGAATGGCTCCGAACATCATCATGAACTCGAAGAGCTGCTGTTGAGGCAACATGATCTGGTATAAAAAGATAACAACATTTATCCCGATGAGGGTATAGCTGACGATGGGCTTGTGGCCGCCTATAACGTTCTGATCTCCTACTGGGAAAAACATTGGGGGTTTAAGGTTTAAGGTTTAAGGTTTAAGGTAAAATGGGAGCTATTTTTTTGTTGGCTTTCAATATCGGTTGTTCTGGACATTTCCTTTTATCCAAAAATCTTCCATCCTCCATTATCCATTGTCCATCCTCCATTATCCATCTTCCATTATCCATTGTCCATCCCCCTTCGCCTTCGAGCTTCGGAGGACGCCGTCTTCCATTGTCCATCTCTTTCTTGTCACATGCCACTTGTCACTTGATACTAGCCCACTGCCTACTGTCAAATGAGTCCCTCCCTGATCAGATCATGCAGGTGCAACATACCTACATACTCATTACCCTTCATCGCAATCACCTGACTGATGCTGTGTTTTCTGATCATGGCTAAGGCATCAACAGCCCGGGCCTGAACATCTATAGTTTTCGGTGAGACGGTCATGATATCCGAAGCGGTGAGATGGGACGTGTCGCCATCACCCTCCAACATTCGACGAAGATCACCATCGGTTATGACGCCCTCCAAATTACCCTCTTTATCGAGAACGGCCGCTGCACCCAGTCGCTTGGAAGAGATCTCGAGGATGACCTTCCTGATATTGTCATCAGCCCTTACAGCGGGTTTCTCATTCTGCTCCGTGAGATCAGATACTTTCAGATAAAGCTGCTTACCTAGTGCGCCTCCAGGATGATATTTGGCAAAATCGCTCGGTGTAAAACCTCTCAATGCCAATAATGCGACTGCCATGGCATCTCCCATCGCCATTTGTGCAGTCGTACTGGAAGTAGGCGCAAGATTATTGGGGTCGGCCTCCTGCGGTACTGGTATCGCTATGGTATGATCGGCTTTCTGCGCTAAAAAGGAATCCGGTTTACTGACAAAAGCAATGATCGTATTACCCATGGAATGTATGAATGGTATCAACACCTTTATCTCAGGACTCTCACCACTCTTTGACAAACAAAGCAGGATATCCTGGGGACCGATCATCCCCATATCACCATGGACAGCATCAGCAGCATGCATGTACAGGGCAGAAGTTCCTGTGCTATTGAAAGTGGCCACTATTTTCTGGGCGACCAGAGCACTTTTGCCGATCCCTGTAACTACAACCCTCCCTTCACAGTGATACAACAGTTCCACACACTCAGCAAACTCATCCGTGATGCTGGATTTGAGCCCGTCTAGCACCTCCGCTTCCACAGTAAGTGTTTGAAGGGCACTGGAAATAATTTTTTCTTTTGTTGTCAAAATGATTGTGATTTAATACTCCGCCATGATCTTCCGGAGGTGTTGCAATTTAGAAAGACTCAAAATTAATGCCCTAAATGCGCAAATCTTTTGTGAAAGTGGTAATAATTTGATGAACAATTCCGTAAATTGATGGGGCGCCCTTATGAGGTATCTTAAAAAATAGCTTCTATTTGAGATGTCTGGATATCGGGGGACATCGCGAAAAGGAATGAACCTGTAGCGCTGGATTGTAATAATCGCCTGATCTCAAGGATTTTATTCAGTTTATCTCCCTTACGCAGAACAATTTCAATAGGAAGTCATTGTACTTGATTATTGAACCTAGAGGAATAGTGGATAGTGTTATGAATGTAGCAGAACTAGATATTCGCTCCGCACTCAAGACCCATTTTGGGTTTGACTCATTTAAGGAAAAGCAAGAGGAGATCATTCAAAATGTCCTTCAGCGGGAGAACACATTTGTGATCATGCCGACCGGAGGAGGAAAGTCCCTCTGCTATCAGCTACCGGCACTTATGCTGCCCGGTGTGGCTATCGTCATATCACCTTTGATCGCTTTGATGAAAAACCAGGTAGATGCGATACGAGGTTATAACCGCAATGATGATGTTGCACATTTTCTCAACTCTACTTTGACCAAAGGAGAGATGAAACAAGTGAAAGAAGACATCATAAGCGGCAAGACCAAATTGCTGTATGTCGCTCCTGAAACGCTCAACAAGACCGAGAACATAGAATTTTTCCGGAATGTGGATGTCTCTTTCGTGGCTGTGGATGAAGCCCACTGTATTTCGGAATGGGGCCACGACTTCAGGCCGGAATATCGCAATATCAGGGCAATGGTCAATGCCATCGGTGAGGAAGTACCAGTGATCGCTTTGACCGCCACGGCAACGCCAAAGGTGAGAAGCGACATCAAAAAGAATCTCAATGTCGAAGATGCCAATGAGTTCATTACTTCTTTTAATCGCACCAACCTGTACTACGAGGTCAGGCCGAAAAAGGACAAGAACGAAACGATCAAACAGATCGTACAACTGGTAAAAAGTACTGGCGGCGAATCAGGTATTATATACGTGCAGGCGAGGAAGACCACCGAAGAGATCGCTAAAATTCTGAATGTCAACGGCATCAATGCCGCCCCCTATCATGCCGGAATGGATTCCAAATCACGTTCCAAGGTGCAGGATGATTTTCTTATGGAAGACGTCGATGTTATCGTGGCAACGATAGCTTTCGGCATGGGCATAGACAAGCCCGATGTCCGATTCGTCATTCATTATGATATACCCAAGAGCATAGAGAATTATTACCAGGAGACCGGCCGCGCCGGCAGGGATGGACTGCTTTCCAATTGTTATGCTTTCTTTTCCCATAAGGACATCCACCGTCTGGAGAAGTTCCTTAGAGACAAACCCGCCTCGGAAAGGCAGATGGGCGCTCAGCTCCTCGAAGAAATGGTCGCTTATTCAGAAACGGCCACCTGTCGCAGGAAATACTTGCTTCACTACTTCGGAGAAACATACGACAAGCCCAATTGCGGAGACCTTTGTGACAATTGCAAGGATCCCAAGGAAAAGAAAGAAGCCAAAGATGATATTGTCCTTGCGATAAAGGCTGTAGATCTGCTCAATGAGCAGTTTACGACCAAGGTCATGGTCGACTTTATTTGTGGCAGATCGGGCAAGGAAATAAGAGATTTCAAGCTCAATGCAAAGCCGCTGTACGGTCAAGGCAAGGAAAAAGGTGAGATGTACTGGTTTAGCGTCATACGCCAGGCTCTCATGCTCGGTTTGCTCCACAAGGAGGTAGAGTCCTATGGCCTGCTCAAGATCACGGATGCCGGAAAGGCTTTTGTCGAAAAACCGCATTCGGTCATGCTGGCCGTAGATCGCGACTATACCGCCGAATCCTCTGCTGTAGTTCCCACGAAAACCGCAGCTCTCGATGATACGCTTCTCAGGATGCTCAAAGACCTGAGGTTGCAGGTGGCCAAGCAAAATAATGTAAAGCCATGGGTCGTCTTCTTTGACCCTTCTTTGGAGGATATGGCAACCCAATATCCCATTACGCTTGATGAATTGACCAAGGTGTCCGGGGTAAGCCAGGGTAAGGCTCAAAGATATGGCCGGCAATTCATCGAGCTGATCAAGGACTACGTTGAAGAGAACGACATCGACCGTCCGGAGGATTTCGTGGTCAAGCAGGTGGCTAACAAGTCCCGCTTAAAAGTCAACATTATCCAGGGTATCGATAAAAAACTTCCGCTTCACGAGATCGCTGCGGATAATAAGATGGACATGCAAAAACTCATAGACGAGCTCAGCATGATCGTCAGCTCTGGTACAAAACTGGATATCAACTACTATCTCGAAGAGCATGTTGATGAATACTCACTGGAAGACATTATGGAGTATTTTGAAGAGGCTGAATCCGAGTCTGTCGACGATGCTTTTGAAGAGCTTAAGGAAGATGATATTACCAGGGAAGAGATCGAGCTGGTCAGGATCAAATTCTTATCGGAAGTGGTTCATTAGTAAAGTGGACTTTGGACAATGGAGGTTGGAAATTAGAGAAGTATAGTTTTTGTGTTAAGTTCAAGCATCTATTTTACGAATGTAGACAATAAGTCTTTTCTCTATTGATTGTACTTGATCTATTAGGCTTGAGGACTCAGGTGTTGTCAAGATACCGGTTCTTCCAGCTATAAGTAATTGAGTTTCTAGTTCGAATGCAGATCCCAAAGAAATGCTCATGAAGTATCGCAGTTCTTTCAAACTACCTCTGCAACCTTCAGCAATGTTAGAAGGAATCGAGACCGCACTCTTTCTGATTTGATCAATGAGCCTTCCTCTTCCTTCTGAATACGGTTCAGTCGATTTATATATTCTTTCCACTAAGTCGATACTATCCGCCCAGACCTGTAATTTCCTGAAATCTCTCATCGTGCAAGTGTTCTCTGACTAAAAAACGAACATACTTACTCCAATATTTCAAAAGAAACTATTGAACCCCAAACAAAATGCCGAACTCCTCACTTACATGAATAACCATTTTCCATCATCCATCCTCCATTGTCCATCCTCCTTCGCCTTCGAGCTTCGGAGGACGCCGTCTTCCATCTTCCATCTTCCTTCTCCGCCTTCTTTGTACAATGTAGCCTTGCCTCGCACAACGAAGTAATGCAAAGTTGTGGCGAAGTTGAAAGGCGGATTCGGAGGACACCGTCTTCCATAATCCATCATCCTTTATCCAATGTCCATCATCCATCTTCCATCTTCCATCTTCCATTATCCATCATCCATATTCTATTTTC
>JAWVZH010000151.1:0-6597 GCA_033722295.1 Saprospiraceae bacterium | reverse complement strand
TTTTATCCTTGAATTTCAAGAGATAATAGCCTGCTCATTGAAGAAGAGTTGATCAAATTCTAAGATATTTATTCATGAAAGAACATGGTCAAGATGTGTCACTAAGGCAAGTATATCTTGAGTTGAACTTTGACAAGAGTTGACAATTACGAAATCCACAGCTGTGAACATATCGAATGTAAAAAGAGAGTTAACCTTTATAATTTTATCAATATTGATGATACAGGGTCATTCACAGGATCAGGAGGTCTCCTGGTCCGGTGAGATTGCATGCCTGATCTATTCACATTGCAGTAGTTGTCATAACCCGGGAGGTATTGCGCCTTTTTCATTGCTGAATTACCAGGAAGTATATGATTACCGATTCTCTATAGTAGATGTCATAGAACGGAAGTATATGCCACCCTGGCCGGCTGATCCATCTTACAGGCACTTCCAGCAAGAGAATGTCCTCTCCGACGAGGAGATTGAGATGTTCAAAGACTGGGTGGCACAAGATGCACCAAAAGGTGATGTCTCCCAGGCACCAAATCCCCCCTCCTATGACCGGGGCCCGGTAATTGAAGATCCTGATCTTGTTTTGGAGCTGCCGGTTTATAAAGTCCCTGCGTTGTCTGACAATGACCTGTACAGGTGTTTCGCCTTTGACATAGACCTTCCCGCGGATGCTTTCATTACGGCATTCGAAGTTATACCCGGCAATCCTGCCATTGTTCATCATGCTTTGATATACGAAAGTACCAATCCACAGATCGACATCCTTGATGCGGCGGACCCGGAGCCAGGATATACCTGCTTTGGTGGTATAGGCGTGGCTGATGTGACGGGAATAGGCGGCTGGGTCCCGGGTTCAGAAGCGCATTATTTTCCAGAAGGTATGGGAATGAAAATACCTTCAAAGACCAAAATCGTCGTGCAGGTTCACTATCCCGAATATGGTGCCGGTGAAATTGACTCTTCAAAGGTTTTATTCAAACTCTCTTATGATAACGAACGAAATATAAGCAGTGCGCCAGTGCTTAACCATACAGTTCTGAGCCTTACCAATGGCCCTTTGTTCATCCCTGCCAATACGGTAAAAGAGTTCCGCAACCTTTTCGTAGTACCTGTACCGGTCACTATTTACTCGGTGACGCCTCACGCACATCTCATCTGCGAAGCCATGCGTTCTTTTGGGGTCACACCCTCGGGTGATACCATTAAGTTCGTGGATATTCCTCACTGGGATTTTGACTGGCAAAAGACATATAATTTCAGGCACCCTATTCTGCTTCCAGCCGGAACGATAATGCATGGATACGCCCGATACAATAATACCAGCAGCAATGACCACAATCCAAACATACCTCCGAAAGATGTCGGTGTGGGAGAAGCCACAACGGATGAGATGATGCTGTTTTATTTTACGTGGTCAGAAACCGAGAAAGGAGATGAGGATATCGTATTTGAAGAAGATGGACATTATCAACATCACGAGAATTGCGAATATGATCTGAACACGTCTTTGTCCCACACAAACCAGATCGGTGATATCCAAATATATCCGAATCCAGCTTCGTGTAAATTACAGATCCTATCAGAGAAAAGGATCGACAAACTTGTCGCGATAAATGCTTTCGGCGTGCCCGTTCTGGAAGACCGAAATGTTGGCCCTCAATACAAAATAGATGTTTCTGGCTGGCCTTCGGGAGTTTATTGGATCAAAACAAATCTGGGGCAGATCAGCGAATTCAATAAGATAGTCGTAGGTCAATAGATATCGTTTTTTTATCGTATATTTCCATTGAACAGTAAAATCCAATTACCATGATGAATGAGCCGATATCTTCTATAATGACGACCGATCTGATAACCCTTGGGCCCGACGATACCCTGGATCGTGTAAGGGCATTATTTTTATCAAAGCGAATACATCACCTACCGGTTGTCGAAGGCAAAAAACTGCTCGGTCTTTTGACGACCTATGATCTGTTTAAACTGGAAAGACCTGACACAAAGCTTGACAACATAAAAGTTCGTGATGCCATGACCACCCGGTTGGCAAAGCTGGAACCTGAACAAAAAATTGGAGTGGCTGCTGAAGTCTTTCTTGAGAATTTATTCCACGCTGTACCTATCGTGAAAGATGATGAATTAGTTGGAATAGTCACCACATTTGATGTATTGAAGTACAACTTCAAAAAAGAATATCCTAATCAGGAGATATAATCAAAACACCCAAGATTTCAGTCATTGAAAAATGGCGCCGTTTATATGGCATTTCTCACCTGATATGGGGAAGCCTCCACATAGTTCTGGGTATTGTTCTTATCTATTTCGACATAAATGATTTTGGTTGGTCCCTGACGCTCATAGGTACCTGGCCTGTGGTGGCAGGGTATTTGGCACAAAGTCATTACCAGGATCAATGGTGGTACGCAGATGATCAAGGAGAAGCGATCATGTCCTATCTCGACAAAACCCGAAACCTGCTTCTCCTGATGTTTCTCGCTGCCTTGATCTTCAGCCTGGCAGGAATATTCATCTTAAAGGCAACCCTCGCCGTTACCTTCCCGATAATATCAACAACCACCGGCATGTTTATTATTTCACTCAAGGTGCATTGGGAGCTCGGCCTGCTCTTTGAGAGGAACGTTAAGGATCATTGACATACTTAATGGTAAGTCCTATATTAGAAATCGAACTCATATGCCCCGAAGGTGATCCTGATAATCATTATTTGCACCGCTCTAGGTCTCTGTGTTGGGACCCTGATCTCATGGCTATTCTGGAATAGACGTGAAAACCTTCATCGGAAAAGGATCCAGGCATTCACAAGGAAGGCCGAAAGCCTGAGCAGAGATTACCAGAATTGTAAAGAGAAGAGTTCACAACTTGAGGATCAACTGAACGATCTGAAAACTGAAGGAGCGCTCGATCATATCAACCTCACCTTATGGCGTCGAAAATATCTCAATCTTTTGGAGGAAAGCCGAAAATTGGACTCGAGACTGAAAAACTCTCCTTCTCTTAAGCCAGGTAAATCATCCGAACCGAAAAAGTTCGATATGGGGGCTAAAACCAAAGCGATCTCTGCTCTCCGGAAAAAGAATCTCGAGTTAAAAGCTCAACTCCAGTCTGTTTACAACGTCCTCCAGAATCTGACTGAAGGCCTTGATCCTTTTGTGATCGATCCTCAATCTTTGGAAGCTACTGAAAGCGAAGAATAGGTTTATGGTCCTTCCTGGTCATAGACAAAACTGACTACCTCACCAAAAAGAAAATCCGAAGGTTCTATCATGCTTTGGAGCACCACGCCTTGGTAACTCCCCTTGAGAAGTATTTGTGCAGATTCCAGTAGCGGTGCTGCTGTTGTGGCCTGAATTGCAGTCAATCTTCTGCCCGCCACATCTTTGGGCTCCACCTTGACAGTTCTTTCCATTCTTCTAAGCACCGCGTTGTTATCATAACCTGTGACATGTACATAGAGTACTACAATGTCATCGTCATAGATCGGAATGACGTCCAACATCGTTTTCTGCAAGTAAGCGATTTTATCCTCACCGACCGGAGCCGATTCGAGAATATTCTTTACCCAGTCGTAATGCCCCGGATATCGCAAAGTACGATAATCAAGGTTGTTCACCTGGCCTTTCAATGCCTCGGGCAAATCTGCTGCACCTCCGGAAGTGTAACTGGCTTCATACATGCCTCCACCTATTGTCAGTTTTTGAATCTCTGACAATGCGGTGACTCTGACAACTTTGTGATCCCTGAGGATGATGGCATCCTTGACATACTCCGTGGCCACACCTACCGGACTCCAGGTAAAACCATAATAATGCGGGGCTATAGCTGACTTGGTTAATGCCCCAACCTTCATTTGAACATCCTCTACATGGTTCACCTTATGCCTGGCCTTAAACCTATTTAATATGTCCATGGCCAACACATTTATATATCCAGGAGCCAATCCTGTCTGGAGTATAAATCCTGTTTTTGCTCCATTGGCCATCTTCCTTATCTCCGCAGTCTCATGAACATATTCCGTAAGATTGGCATAGTGACATTCGTGTTCCAGAGCTAACCTCGCCACTTGTGGTGCAAGAGATCCCGGTAAGCAATCAAGGATGACGTCGCTATCCGCAAAGATCTCCTTTGGTGGATCATCCATATCCAGTTCATAAGTTCGAAGGCGCTCATGCTGCTCACAAAAGATTGCACAATCCCTTAATGCTTCTTCATTACGGTCTCCTATATAGACGGTCACTTTCTCCGGCATACGGTGTAATGCCAATAAAGCAGCAGCACGCCCAATGCCTCCTGCACCAACAATATTAATGGTCTTCATACTTGAAAAAATTAAGCGCCTCAAAGTTATAATAATGGACAAGCGGAACAAGTGATACCCCGGTGAAAAGAAATAAAAGGCTCAAACTGCGATTATTCTACACATTATAAATTTCTTTAATATGTTCAATATTATATATATTAGCGAAATATTTAATATATCACACTCGTTGACATGGGGAAAAAGAGAAAAAGACGCAGGTCTTCCAGGGGCTCATCCTGGTTACACTGGAGAAAGGATGACAGGGTTATCAAGATAGCCGGACTTGTTGCCATTTTACTGGCCATCTATCTGAGCATAGCTTTTATCTCATATTTGTATACGTGGAGGATAGACCAGGATAAGGTCTTGAGATTCTCATGGGGTATATTGCTCGAATCCGATCTCAGTGTGGCTAACTGGCTGGGAAGACTGGGGGCTGTGGTATCCAATCTTTTCTTTTACTGGGGGTTTGGATTGCCCTCTTTATTTATCATCGCCATCCTGTTCAGATTGGGTTTCAACTGGATCCGAAGAAGACCGTTATCAGAATTTTATCAATGGGCACAGAACATAGCACTCATCACTCTCTTTTGTTCTATATTCCTGGAATTCGTATTTGCCAGTTCAGCCTTCCCCTGGGGAGGCGCCTTTGGAGAGTCGTCCTGTACTTGGCTGACCAATTTCATCGGAACAATAGGACTGGGTATCCTGCTTACCTTCAGCGTCATTTCCTTTGTGGTCTGGACATTTAATCCTGACTTTGAAAAATTCGAATATGCTCTTGCAGGTATTAAGCCTGACATCCAATTTCCCAATAACCCTTTTGAAAAGATCAATATTTCCCTGCCCTTTATTTCTTCAAAAACAGCCTCTGCCAGTGACGAGACAGATCCAAAAAAAGAATCACCAGAAGATGATGAATGGCAGGATGACCTGAGCATTTATGACAAGCCGGAGAAAAGTACCGATACATCAAGGTCGGCCGGGTCAGAGGCATCAGAACACCAACCTGTCGAGCCACAAATACCACCTTCGGAATCAAGTGATACAGAACTGGAGATAAATGTCCAGTCAGAGTCTAAAGAATCAGAACAAAGCGATGGTTCAGTAAGTATGGATCCGGTCCTTCACATCAAAGAGGAGAATCGGAACCATACCGAGCCATATGACCCCAAGGCCGACCTTCGCAATTACAAGATGCCAGATCTGAAACTCCTGAGGGATTATGAGACCAAGCTGCAGATCGATCGTGAAGAACTTGAAAGCAATAAGGATCAGATCATCAATACGCTAAAACACTACAACATAGAGATCACCAAGATCAGGGCAACCGTTGGACCTACCGTTACCCTGTATGAGATCGTTCCGGCACCAGGAATAAGGATCTCCAAGATAAAGAACCTGGAAGATGACATCGCACTCAGTCTTGCCGCCCTCGGCATCAGGATAATAGCACCCATTCCGGGCAAAGGTACTATAGGTATTGAGGTGCCGAATAAGAAAAGACAAGTGGTCGCTCTTAAGGACATCATCCGTTCAGAAAAGTTTCAAAATGCCAAAATGGATCTTCCCATAGCCCTGGGTAAGACGATCTCTAATGAACCATTTGTGGCAGATCTTGCGAAAATGCCCCACCTACTGGTGGCAGGCGCGACAGGACAGGGTAAGTCAGTAGGTATCAATGCCATACTGATGTCTATTCTCTATAAAAAACACCCATCACAGGTAAAATTCGTCCTTGTCGACCCAAAGAAAGTAGAGCTGCCCATATATAACGAAATAAGCCAGCACTACCTGGCTTCTCTTCCAGATCAGGAAGAACCGATCATTACAGACACACAGCAGGTTGTTCATACGCTAAACTCTCTTTGTATCGAGATGGACGAGCGTTATGACCTGCTGAAAATGGCTCGTGCGCGGAACATTAAGGAATACAACGAAAAATTCACCAAGCGCAAGCTCAATCCGAATAAAGGTCATCGGTTTTTGCCTTTCATAGTCCTGGTCATTGATGAGTTCGCCGATCTTATAATGACAGCAGGAAAAGAGATCGAATTACCGATCGGGCGGCTGGCTCAGTTGGCAAGGGCCGTAGGCATACATCTCATTATTGCGACACAACGACCATCCGTCAAGATCATTACCGGGCTGATCAAGGCCAACTTTCCTGCCAGGATAGCCTTCAGGGTGACATCAAATGTAGACTCAAGGACGATCCTCGACACCAAAGGAGCCGACCAGCTTATTGGTAAAGGAGATATGCTTCTGGCTTCAGGCAGTGATAT
>JAWVZH010000150.1:0-6641 GCA_033722295.1 Saprospiraceae bacterium | reverse complement strand
TTACTACCTTCCTCATATGAGGTGGGGGGCAAAGTACGGTGGCAAGAGCGTTATTGACGGTCTGGAAAAAGACGGACTGCAGGATGCCTACGATCACAAAGCGATGGGATTTAGTGGTGATGCCACCGCTGAAAAATATCAGATAAGCCGGGAAGAACAAGATCGATTTGCTATTCAAAGCTATAAAAGAGCGGCCGAGGCCACAGATAGCGGACAGATGTCCGACGAGATCGTGCCTGTCTCTATTCCTCAAAGAAAAGGAGATCCCATTCTAATGACAGCGGATGAAGAGTACAAAAGGGTCAACTTTGACAAGATCCCAAATCTCCGGCCGGTATTCAATAAGGATGGTACTGTCACCGCCGCCAACGCCTCAACTATAAATGACGGAGCCGCGGCCCTGGTTCTCGTGAGTGAAGAAAAATTATCTGAATTGGGACTGACACCAGTCGCTCGAATTCTTTCCTATGCGGATGCAGCTCATGAACCACAATGGTTTACTACTGCCCCTACACTCGCGGCTCCTAAAGCTGCTCAAAGAGCTGGAATGGATCTTAATGATATAGACTTCTTCGAGGTGAACGAAGCGTTTGCAGTAGTCACCCTTGCATTTAATAAAGTACTTAAGGTTCCTGAAGACAAAGTCAACATGTTTGGCGGTGCCTGCAGTCTAGGTCATCCACTTGGGGCATCTGGAGCCCGAATAGTCGTGACACTACTTAATGTTTTAAAGAACAATGAAGCGAAAACGGGTCTTGCCACATTATGTAATGGTGGTGGCGGTGCTTCCGCAGTCATTCTTGAAAGCATTTAAATCCAAAATAATACCGATTTGAGCGAAGTACAGAAGAAACTGGGAATACGGGACAGTCAGAGGCTGTTGATCATAAATCCTCCAAGCAATTATCTGCAGATCACGGGCAACCTGCCCCGTGATGTAACACTTAATAGTTTTGACGATCAGGGTATGGACATGGTCCACGCCTTCTTCTACTGGAAAAAGGAACTCGAACATCTACTGCCCCTCCTTAAATATAAGATCAAAAAGTCTGGTGGTGTGTGGATCTCCTGGCCTCTGCAGGCCTCGAGGAACGACTCGGACATGACCGAAGGTGTGGTGGAAAAAGTTGGTCTGGATAACGGTCTGCATGTTTCGAGGAATTTAAGCCTGAGCAGCCAATGGGGAGCGATCAAGTTTGTGTGGCATGAACAGGAAAACTGATCCTTTGTGATCAATTTATACTGTACTGAAAATTCTCAATTACTTGCCCTTTCCCTGTACCAGAACCAGGACGGTGTAGAACATTATCTTGATGTCAAGGCTCAATGACATATTCTCTATGTAGAGAATATCAAACTTCAGCCGCTGCAGCATTTGGTCAATATTCGAAGCATATCCATATTTGACCTGTCCCCAGGAAGTTATGCCTGGTCTTACCTTGAGAAGGTGCTTGTAGTGCGGAGCCACTTTATTTATCTTTTCAATATAATATCTTCTCTCCGGTCGTGGTCCAACCAGCGACATATCCCCTATCAAGACATTCCAGAACTGGGGTAATTCATCGAGCCTCCACTTCCTCATGACCTGTCCCCAGGGTGTGACCCGGCTATCCCCGGAATGACTCAATTGGGGCCCTTTCGATTCAGCATCCATGTACATGCTACGGAATTTATATATGGTAAAGGGCTTACCATTCAATCCAATTCGTTCCTGCGAGTACAGGATCGGTCCCTCAGATGACCACTTCACACGAAGTGCAATGAAAATGAGAAGCGGAGAGAGCAGAAGGAGCATGATGGCACTAATCGCGACATCTATGATCCTTTTGATGATCCGCTGCCACTTTGGCATCAATTCCCGTTGAATCTCAATCAACACTGCACCATAGATGTGATTCATTTTTACACTCCCAAGTAGAATGTCATACATATCCGGAATGATCTTTACCAGGATCTTGTCACCAAAATCGAACAGGATATCGAGAATATCCTTCAATCGATCATGTTCGCTTGTTTCAATAGCTATTATGACCTCCTCAACATTGTTTTCTTCAATGATCCTTTTAAGGTCACTGATCTGACCCAGTTTCGGGATATGATCCTCCAAATGATTGGTAGTTTTGCCGTTGGAATCAATAAACCCAATGAATTGATGACCGAGGCTTTTAGCCATACCTGTCATTTCCTTGTACAAGTCAATGGCCTTTTCATTTCCGCCAACTATAAGAGTCTTGAATCCGACCTTACCACTTTTCAGACGTCGACTTGCACGCGTCAGAAGTATCATCCTCGCCGTAACGGTCAGCGTAAAATGATACGTGAACAATGTAGTGAATGCGCTATAGTAGGTACGGTAATCAGCAACGACATCATCCAGGATCAGTGTAAAGAACAACACTATTACACCAACCAAGGAGAGGAAAAATGTCCTTATCAGAGTAGCCATCCTTGACAACCTGTAGATATCCTTGTATTGATCAAAAATCGAATAGAACAAGATCCAACCCAGGGGTACTATGAAAATGCCATAATAAAAGTTAGGATCGTTCCAAAGGTCAGTTTGCCAATCGATTTGCTCTACCCTCTTCCTGTAAACGAAGAATAAGGCCCAGGCCAGCAAGGCCATGAGAAAATCACTGACCTTATATACAATATTACCCAGCCTTCTGGGGGAGGTTCTCACTTTTCTCTTATGAGTTTAAAGTTATCAATTCTGATCACAGCCTCATCTACACCGATATCATCTGACCAGACACCGACGATAACAGGGCTCACGACATCAAAAACGCTGGGTTCGATAATATCCGTCACATTGAAATATATCTTGTTCCATTCCTCACTAACATTAATTATCGCCTCATACCATTTACTTTGTGCTCCATTCTTTATGCCTATCAGGCCCACCACAAACGGTATGTTCGTCTTATAGTTTATTTCTATAAACGCCTGTTCTGCTCTTTCCGGAGCAAATGCCATCTCCCAACCTGCTTCAAGAACCTCCTGCCCCTCATTGAGAACGATCAAGCCAGAATTACCTTCGAATGCATCATCACTTGTGATCTCAATTTTAGTAGACGGATTGCCGTCTATATCCTCGGTAAAAAAATGAGTACCATCGAAGTCTTCAATTATGAACTCGAGGCCTTCCTCATATTGCGTGGTCAGTTCCAAATTGATTACTTCACCAGGTATAAGATCATAATCACCTGTCATCTTCTTATAAAAGGGATACATGATACTATGGGCCAAAACACCATTCTCCTTAATGACAGGAAAAATATCAAGTTTAGTGCTCCCCTCGCCAATGACGGGAACCGTAGAAGGAAGTTGATAGGCGCCTATGCTGTTTCCATTGACAAAAACCCAGGCATCAGTGATCTTATGACTATTGCTACCCTCACCTATTTCTGTCACCAGTTCAAAATCGGTCAACTCAAGGTATGCCGGGATCTCACCATCCTCCTGACAGCCGATCATCATCAATATGGAAGTGAATAGCAGAATATTTTTATGCATCACATGCTTTTATGATGTCATGGGCCAAAGAAAGCGCAGAATATCCCTCCTCGAGGGAAACCCGTATTGGACCCCCATCAGCTATGGCCCTATGGAATTCGGTTAATTCGGTGACTATAGCATTATTGGGCCTGGCGTCCGGCATTCTGATATTAACCCACTTCGTATTATTCCCAGTATCCAACTCGAATGCCATATCACTATCAGGCTTGTCATCTTCCAATGTGATGATCTGAGCCTGTTTTTCAAGCATGTCTATGGATACATATGCATTGTTTTGAAACATTCTAAGTTTTCTCATCTGTTTAAGACTTATACGGCTGGCGGTAAGATTCGCTACACAGCCATTCTCAAATTCCAGTCTGGCATTACAGATATCGTGGGATGGGCTGACCACATTCACTCCTTTTGCTCTTATATCCTTAACCCTGGAATTTGCCAATTGTAGCACAAGATCCAGATCATGGATCATAAGATCCAATACTACTGAAACATCAGTACCACGCGGATTGAATGTAGATAAACGGTGACCCTCCATGAACATCGGGTTGAGGTCGAAATCCAGAAGTGCAAGATATGCAGGATTATAACGCTCTACATGACCGATCTGTGCCCTTACGCCATATTTGGTCTGCATGGCCAGAAGATCCCTGGCTTGTTCTACAGTTTCCGTCACAGGCTTTTCTATAAACACGTGCTTACCCGCGGACATGCTGCGCTTTGCAAGTTCGTAGTGCGTAGAGGTCGGAGTGACAATATCCACTATATCGGCCTGATCGATCAATTCATCTACTGACTCAAATGCTTTCAGGTCAAACTCCTTCTTTACAGACTCCCGTGTCTCTTTTGATTCATCATAGAAACCAATTAATTCCAGATCAGGGATCGAGCCTATACACTTCAAATGAATTTTTCCAAGATGACCTGTTCCGAGTACTCCAATTTTCATATCAGGAATTAAACAAGAGATATCCAAAAATTATTATCAACACCAGAATGACCGACGCCATTGTCATGGAAAATCGCACAAGACTGACAAATTTAAGGATGTCCTCCTTATACTCAGGATATTTAGGAAGGATCTCCTGACGTAGTCTCGCAGGATTAAAAAAATGTACGGGTTGGAAGTCCACCCTGTTCTCAACGAGTTTTCGATAGAGCTTCACAACTTTTATCCGAATGAAGACATTGAGAAGCAACAACAATCCAAAGGCAATGGCAAGCACGTTCCATGGTGTCCACATCAATCTGCCATCTTTTTGTAAGTCTCAATAATTATTTTCTTACCCTCTTCAAGCGCCTCGGAAATACCGGAGGCATCAGAACCGCCAGCGGTTGCAAAGAAGGGCTGACCTCCCCCTCCGCCTTTTATCCTTTTGCCGAGATCTCGTACGATTTTGCCAGCATCGAGAGCAGATCTCTCAGTGATCTCCTCAGATATCCTCAGCATCAATTGAGGTTTACCTTTTGATACAAATCCAAAAAGTATTGCTGCACCATCCCTTGACTTTTCTAATTGATAGATCAGGTCCTTCACCACCTTGGCATCTGCGATGTCCACCTGCTCTGCCAGGATGTCAAGCCCGTCAATTGACTCAAATCTGTTCTCAAGTTGTGACTTGACATTGCTGGACTTCTCGGATTGCAATTGCCGTATCTTATCCTGTAACTGACGGTTTACCTCTATAACATCCCTGACCTGCAATTCGAGATCTCCACCACTTTTAAATAATTCCTGCAGCGATCTCAATGTGTTCTCTTCCTCTTCAACATGCCTTTCCGCAGCAATTGCAGTTACCGCCTCAATACGACGCACACCTGCTGCTACTGAAGTCTCATTCGTTATTTTGAACAATCCGATATCACCTGTTCTATCGACATGGCAGCCCCCGCACAGTTCACGGCTATAAGCATCATCGAAGGTGATCATTCGAACTTCATCGCCATACTTTTCACCGAACAGCATTATTGCTCCAGCTTCTTTCGCCTCCTCCAAGGGTATTTCCCTGGCCTCTTCTCTTTTGATGTTATCTCGGATCTTGCTGTTGACCAATCTTTCAATACTCAATATTTCTTCATCTGTCAGCTTAGAAAAGTGAGAAAAGTCAAACCTCAAATAGTCATCCTTGACCAAAGAGCCTTTTTGCTGGACGTGATCACCTAGTATCTCCCGTAATGCTGCATGCAAGAGGTGTGTAGCGGAATGATTGTTCTCTATCAACCTCCTTCTTTGCGTATCAACTTTAGCCTGCACTTTTGAAGCGGGTGTAGTAAAAATGTCCTCGGTGATCAGAAGGAATAATTCATTTTCTCTTTGGGTATCGATCACCCTTATCTTTTCGTCATCCTGAATAAGCCAACCCGTATCACCGACCTGTCCACCACCTTCTGCATAGAAGGGGTTTTTGTCCAGAATGATCTGATATTTCGACTTGTCTTTTTGTGAAAAGCGTCTATATCTGAGGATATGAGCATCAGTCACCTCTAATTGATCATAACCCACAAACTTCCCGCTGCCTTCATTGATGATCACCCAATCATGCACTTCCTTTTTGGCATCCGCCCGGGAACGTTCTTTTTGTCGAGACAGGGCTTGACGAAAGCCTTCAATATCCACGGAAGCATTTCTCTCCTGCGCAATAAGCTCCGTCAGATCTATCGGAAAACCATAGGTATCGTACATCTCAAAGGCGGTTTCCCCGTCTATTTCCTTGCTCTCTGACAGTACTTGCTCAAGTATTTTAAGACCGTTTTCCAATGTTTTCAAAAACGATGACTCTTCCTCCTCTATAACCTTCATCAGAAGGTCTTTTTGCTTCTTTATTTCCGGAAAAACATGACCCATCTCATCGATCATCACAGGCACCAATTTGACGAGCAAGGGACGGTCGGTATCAAGGAAAGAGTAGTAATAGCGAACTGCCCTGCGAAGGATCCGCCGTATGACATACCCTGCTCCTGTGTTAGATGGCAACTGTCCATCTGCTATGGCAAAAACAACCGCCCTTAAATGGTCTGAAACTACCCGAAAAGCAATGTCAGAGCGATCTTCTGTATTATAACTGCCTGTGTATTTGACGTCCGTGATGGACTCTATCTTGCCGATATAAGGCGAGAACACATCG
>JAWVZH010000149.1:0-6720 GCA_033722295.1 Saprospiraceae bacterium | reverse complement strand
TCACCTCCGATAAATATGTGAGGGTCCAGCTCGGAGATCAAGGTAAAGAAATTAAAATTGAAACCTATGGCCAATGGGATCAATCCCAAAACCGTAGTAATCGCGGTCAACAGGACAGGTCGCAACCTGGTAGCTCCCCCCTTGATAATAGCCTCCTTGACCTCGGAAAGCTCCATGTCAAAAATGGAATCCAAGCCTCGTTCATCCATCTTTCTTTTCATCAATAGGTTGATGTAATCGATCAGAACAATGGCATTATTGACTACAACACCGGCCAGGGAGATGATACCGACACCGGTACCGATCACGACCAGGTCCATTCCCGTCGCGGCATATCCCAGAAATACACCGATCGTGCTGAAAAGCACAGAAAGGATAATAATGAATGGAGTGACGAGAGAATTGAATTGGGTGACGATGATGATGAAAATACAGAACAGGGCAACCAAAAAGGCGGTACTCAGGAAGCCCATATCTTCCTGCTGTTGTTGTTGTTCACCGGTAAATTCATAAGTGAAGCCTTCCGGAAGAGGAAAATCCTCCATCGCCAATTGCAGCTCTTCAACTATCTCATTGGCATTATAACCTTCAAGAACATTTGAATATATGGTGATCATCCGATCAAGATTCTTTCGTTTGATCGAACTGTAGGATGACGAATACTCAAAATCAGCTACGGCGGAGACAGGGACTTGCACGATCCTGCCATTGGCCGGATTTCGGAATGTTATTTTTTGATTCAGAACATCCGAAATGTTGTTTCTGTAATCGTCGGATAACCTCAGTGTGATTGGATGCTCCTCTTCACCATCTTTGAATTTCGATACTTCCTTACCATAAATAGCTGTTCTGAGATCAGAAGCAATGCTTACGGTAGAAGTTTCAAAACGACGGGCCGCATCGCGGTCAATATCGATCAGCAATTCCGGCTTACCCAGTTTGACATCGGGTATGAGCTCTTCTATGCCTGCAATATTTTGAGAATTGAGGTAGGAGATCACCTGTTCGGACAAAGTTGCCAGCTTATCGATATCTTCTCCTCGCAGCTCCAAATTGATCGGTTTACCTGTGGGAGGACCATCGGCATTTTTATCAACGACGATCTTTACGCCGGGATATCCTTTTACCAACGTCCTCATCTCTTCCAGAATGTCCCAGGTACTGATCTCACCCCGGTCTCTTGCAGGCACAAATGATACGGTCAATCTCGCTTTATGAGGTGTCAATCCAGGCTCAGGGGGACTGTTGGGGTCAGAAGTGTTTTCTCCGATCTGAGCCAGCACGGCCTCTACGACATCTCCATATTTCTCAAAATTGCTTTCTATTTTTTCTTCCAGTTCCTTCATGATCTCATTCGTCGCCTCGATGTCACTTCCCATGGGCAATTCCACAAAAGCATTGATATACATGGGATCCGCAGCCGGGAAATAGATCACTTTGGGAGATTTGATCATCAGGGCGCCAATCGCCAGAAAGAGCAGTACGAAAGTGCCCAGAAAAATGCCATAAGGATTAAATCTCTTGAGGGAGCCCCGAATAAACCAGTCGTACACAGCTTCCAATCTTGGAATGAAATTGTTTTGGAACCCAAATGCCAACTTCCTAAGTACGAAGAAGTTAAAAAGTCCGATCAGCGCAGCTATCACAAGAAGGTTCCTCAACCATTCGACGCCAGCAAAGTGAGCGATCAGAGCTACGAACAGCATGCCACCGGAGACCATCAAATTGTTGTTACGCCGTCTCTTTCTTACGGCCGGCTCGTTGGCCCTCTCATCAACCCGCATTAGGCGACTGGTGAAAACAGGATTGATCACCAGTGCTACAAAGAGCGAACTGGCCAGAACCACGATCAATGTCAACGGCATGTAATACATGAATTCTCCCATAATACCCGGCCAGAAGGCCAGAGGTACAAATGCCGCCAGGGTCGTGGCAGTAGAGGCTATGATCGGAAGAGCAACCTCACTGGTCCCCAGTTTGGCAGCCGTGATGCCATCGTAGCCCTCCTGCATGAAGCGGTAAATATTCTCGACTACCACAATAGCATTATCCACCAATAGACCAAGTGCAAGTATCAATGAAAAGAGAACAACGATATTCATCGTCGTACCCGAGAGGTGCAGCCACATGATCGCAGTCAGCATCGACAAGGGGATGGCGATACCCACGAACATGGCATTTCTGAGTCCGAGAAAGAACAGAAGGACAAGAACAACGAGGATGACACCGCTGATGATACTGTTTTCGAGATTTTCAACTTCTGTTCGGGTATAGACCGATTGATCGTTGAATATCTGAATGGTCACATCATCTGGCAATTGATTTCTCACTTCGTCAAGAACAATTTTTACATTATCCGAACAATCCAGAAGATTCTGCCCCTTTCTTTTTATCACATCCAGGGAGATCACCGGGAAGCCGTCAGACCGCGCATAGCTGGATCTGTCCTGGAAACCATATTTTACCTCTGCAATGTCCTTGAGGAGTATAGGCCGCTGGTTTTCGCTTTTTACGATGATGTTCTCCACATCCGATTCGGACTGTAGTTCTCCTATAATCCTTACTGCTCGTCGATAGTCATTGTTGACGATCTCGCCGGCGGACATATTCATGTTTTCCAGAGAAACAGCCTGTTCGATGTCATTGAAACTGACCTGCAAGGATTGCATTTTATGCATATCGACATCGATCTTCATCTCCCTTTCGAGCTCCCCTTTCATATCGATCTTCGAGATCTGCTTGACCTCCTCAAGTTCATCTTTGATGACGTCGGCATATTCACGCAACTGGTCCAGCTGGTAAGGTCCAGATACATTGACCGTCATAATGGGTATCTCAGCAAGATTGATTTCGAGGACTTCAGGATCTTGTTCCAGATCGGTAGGAAGCTCACTCTTGGCTTTATCCACGGCATCCTTGACCTTGCGTACGGCATCCTCCATCTCCATGTCCGCTTCGAATTCTGCAATGATGACGGAAAAATCCTGCATGGAAGTAGAGCTCACATCTTTGATACCTGTCAGTGATTTCAGTTCTTTTTCTATCGGCCGTGTAATGAGAGCTTCTATGTCTGCCGCCGAATTACCGAAATATGGTGTATTGATAAATATTTCCGGAAATGAGACCTCGGGCATCTGTTCCTTTGGCATACTATTATAGGATTGTATACCGAACAGCAATATCATAAATGTCAAAATGAATATGCTTGTACTGTTGTCAACAGCCAACCACGTTAATTTGAATTTCCGGATTTTATCGATGAGATTGTTCTTCTTATCCATTGTCTGTCAATCTTGGCTCTGTGATTTGAATAGGGTCTCCTGCCGCCAGACCTCTTGCCCCTTTTACTATCAGAGTGTCTCCGGCTTCCAAACCCTTCTCCACGATAATTTCGCTGTTGCCACTCTTGCCGGTTTCGATATATATCTTCCTGGCTGATTTAGGCTCTTTATGATCGACAACATAGACGAATTTCTTACCTCCTACCTCTTGTTGCATGAGGTTGGATGGAATGACGATGACGTCTTCTTCTGTAAAATCATTGATGATCATTTCCGCGAGAAGGTTGGGCTTCAACCTGTTATCGGGATTGGAAAGTTCGACTTCCACCTTGAATGTCCTGTTGCTGGGGTCGATAGTTCTTCCGACAAGACTGATCCTTCCGGATGTCGTATCCCCAAGAGCGGGAAAGACGATCCTGACCTTGTCCCCCAGAGCAACCGCCTTGAGATAGCTTTCCGGCAGATCAGCAACGATCTTGACGTCGTTGGTATTAATGATCTGCACTATGGGCATACCGGGTGACACAAATTCACCTTCCTTCATAATGACATTTTCTACCACTCCGGAAATAGGGGCATAAACATTGGCTTTGCTCATTTGATGCTTGAGAACCTCAATGGACTTTTCCAGCCTTTCTTTGTTGTTCTTGGCCTGAAGATATTGCATCTCGGTGCCAATATTTTGATCCCAGAGCCTCTTCTGCCGTTCATAGACATCTTCAGCGAGAGCATATGAAGTTTCCAACTCCGCCAGTTGTTTTCTTAGGGATTCCAGATCGATACGGGCAACAAGCTGGCCGCGGTTGACATTCTGACCTTCCTCGATGGCGAGATGCTTGATCCGTCCTCCAGCTTCACTTCCGAGGTTGACTATGTCATCGCTCTGGACAACAGCCTGCATATTGACATAGTGATGAAAATCACGGGTAGAAACAGTTTCAATAGTTACGAGTGCGGCTTTCTGTTCATCAGCAGGAGCAAGCTCCTCAATTTTATTGTTTACCCGTTCCAGTTTGTCTTCAAGTCCTCTGATCTCTGTTTTAAGCTGAGACTGCAGTTCGCGCAGCGATCCCAGGTCTTCAGGTATTTCACCATTATCAGGGGCCGGAGCGCAACTGATCATAAATACTATAGTGGCAAAAAGGAGAATTCGTGATAACATGGTTGTTGTTTTTTGAGATTAGAGTATGCCCAGGGCAAATTTTAGTTTAATGCTGGCATTGACCAGTTCATAAAGGGCAGCTGTATGATTGCTTTGGCTCTGATACAGTTCGCTTTCAGCCTGAGTGACCTCCACGGAAGAGCCAACACCTTCTCTGAATTTGATCTGCGTCACTTCGTAGATCTCCTGCGCGAGATTTACATTTTCACGTGTGGATGCTACTTTGTCTTTGGCATTGATGTATTCGAGATAGGCAGAATTGACTTGCAGTTCAACCGACCTTTCGAAAAGCGACTTTCTCAGTTGAGTCTGTTCCCTTGAGATCTTCGCCCGTTGAATTTTGGCCCGTCTTTCAAAACCGTCAAATATGGGCACGTTCAGCCGTAGACCCACCAAAGAAGCTTTGAACCAGTCATTTTCGTTGGAATCAAAAAGGTCATTGCGCTGCAACTGCCCTCCATAACTGGCGAATCCCGTCAAGGTTGGCAGGTAGCTCACTTTCAGTCGCTTGACATTCATATCCTGAAGTTCAGTCGCCGTCTTGAGTGAAGTGTACTCAGGCCGGTTTTCTAAATAATCGAACGCCTCAATATCAAGATCTTCAAGCTTGGCTTCATTGACCAGCTCATCAAATGATTCTTTGAGAATTATGGTATCTGACATTGGATAGCCCATACTCTGCTTGAGAACGAGCAAGGCTACCTCGTGGACACGTTCGATGTTTTCCTTTTCAGTCTTGAGATTCTGCAGGGACAGCCTGAGCCTGTCGGCATCGAGTTTTTCTGCAAATCCTGCTTCATAGATCTCGTTAGTCTCACTATAGAGCTTTTCAAGATTGGCAATATTATCCTCCAGTAATTTTATATTCTCCTCGATGTTGAGAACTGACAGATAAGCCATACTGATCTTCTCCTTGATCGAGTATTTTGAAGCGATGAACTGCTCAGCAACGAGCTTTCGGTAGAGTTTTTGAGCCCTCAGGCCAACAAAATATGATCCGTCGAGGATAAGAGTTTCCAGGTCAACAGAGGCATCCAGTATATTCTCAGTTCCGAATTGGGCAGGTATTCCTCCCGCTATATCCAGTTCCCGTTTTTCAAGAAGGCCTTCGTTGAAAAGAACACCATAAACCGCAGGACTGATAAAATCCGGAATGACCTGAGTAGGAATGTCGAAATAATAGGTGTAACTCGAATTGCCGGTGATCTTGGGAATGCCGATCGACTTGTATTCTTTGATCTGCCACTCGGCATCGGCAATCTTCAGTTTTTCGATCTGCATTTCCTCGGCATTTTCCTGCGCAAAAGCCACAGCTTCTTTCATGCTGAATGAACTTTGAGTGCGAACACTGGTCAATAGCGCCAGAAGAAATAGAATGATTGGATAACTACGATTCATTGGATTGATGTTTCTTATAGATTCCATGACCCTTTTCGGTCAAAATGGCGTTGAGATGATAATTGATGTATTGGGTGTAGACTTCGTCTTTGGGAAATTCCTTATGAGGAAAAAGTTCACCATCGGTCATGACGAAGGTAATTCCTGTATAAAGCCGGGCGATGACATCGGCATTGAGGCTTGTGCGATAAAGACCCTGATCCTGACCTTTCTCAATATTCTCCCTGATCACATTATAAATGAAGTCCGTATGCAGGGATTCGAACAACTCCCAACACGACTTAAAATATTTCTGAAGATCATAGACAACCGCGGGGTTCAGTTCACGGAATACCTGATTGACATAATTGGAAATGACGATCATTTCATGCACGGCATCCTTTGCCTTGGCGCGCAGCCCATCAATCATTTCCTTTTCTGCCTCATTGTGATTGATTGCTACATTTTCAACCAGATCTTTCTTTGAGTCAAAGTGGATGTATATGGTCTTTTTGGATATGCCATGCTCTCTGGCAATGTCATCCATGGAGACACTTCTGATGCCGTACTTCATGAACAGCGATTCAGCAGTTGCGAGTATGTCTTTTGCAGATTTTTCCATCGGTCAACAAAGATAGAAACTTTTATCGTGCTGAAAGTTTCCTGAGTGTTAACGTCTTTCAAATGCAAAAGTTGACAGGTTTGTACGGAGTAATTATTTTTTTCGACGAATGGCAGTTTTCTCTCTAACTGCTGACATAGAATGCAAAGGGACCTACTTATTATTATCATACGGATAATTATTTTCCCTAATCCCTAATCCCTAATCCCTAATCCCTAATCCCTAATCCCTAATCCCTAATCCCTAATCCCTAATCCCTAATCCCTAATCCCTAATCC
>JAWVZH010000148.1:0-6763 GCA_033722295.1 Saprospiraceae bacterium | reverse complement strand
CCACACCGGCACTTTCCTTCCAAAGGGTCTCTTGTCAACCACAGGATGGAAAGACGATTATTCCGTTACCGAAACTTGTAGGAGACTGGCGAAAATGGGCTATGTCGCTGTAGCGATGGAATACAGACTCGGCTGGAACGCGGCATCTATGCAAGAACTTGAAAGGAGGGCCCAGATTATTCAGGCCGCTTATCGTAGTGTACAGGACGTTTATACATTTATAAGATTTGCTAATTTATTGGCTCAAGACCAGGGGAATCCGTTTGGTTTCGATACAGATAGAATCGCATTGTATGGCATTGGTACTGGTGGATTTGTTTCCGTTAATGCGGCGGTCATAGATAATCTTGCGGAAGCCCAGATCCCTAAGTTTCAGAATCCAATAACGGCAGAATATTTTATTACCCAAGAGAATTTTGGAGATATAACCGGAGAGGATCCGGGCATCTTCGTTGTTGGACAGGATACCTTCCCCTTCAATATACCTAATCATGTTGGATACTCTAATGATTTCCACTTCTGTTTTAGTGCTGACGGAGGGCTTGGAGATAGCTCTTGGATTGAAGGAGACCAGAGTGTGCCTATCGTACTTGCAGGTGTTGTGGATCATCCGACAACACCATTCGGAGTAGACATGATGGGCAACACAGAATGTGATGTCCTGGTAAGGAATGGTCTGACAGGAGATCCTATCATTCCTATTGCACCAACAAAATGTGTGGCGGAAAAGGCTAATGATTCTGGAATCAACGACATTCTCAATGATGCTACATTCAACGATCCTGTGTCTCAGGCGATCCGTGATCTGCAATATGCAGAAGAGCACTTGTGGCCGATTCATCTTCCTGGTCAACAAACTGGTCCCTGGGCTTACTGGGACTCTTCGTTTTGGAAGAATGTACCTCATCCATTTATTCCGAATACCAGTCTTCATAAGGCCGAATTGGCAACGAATCCAGATATGTCTATGGAGAAGGCCAACAGATATATAGACACACTCATTGCCTTTTTTGCTCCACGGGCTTGTATAGCAATGAATTTGGGTTGTACTGAGACGAGTACAGACCAAATCAATCCGGATGTTATTGAAATGAGAGTGGTACCAAATCCAGCTACGGATTATGTGTCGATTTCAGTGGGTACTGATTATGAAATGGAATCGGTCACTATCCGGACGATTGAGGGTCGTGTAATTCACAATCAGCGCATCAATGCGAAAACATACAGATTCAATATATCGCAACTTCCTACCGGAACATATTTTGCTAATGTGATTACGAAAGATGGAGTAGCTTCAAGAGCTTTCTTAGTAGAGTAGTCATAAAATAAAGCTTATCTAAAGCCGGAATGAGAAATCATTCCGGCTTTTTTCAGTTGAATAGGGCTCAATTTTTCTGTGCCAGATATAAACTTCATCGTTAACAGGGTGTTGGTCTGATGAATAAATTCAAAATGAGATTTCTCCTTTCTTTTTTACTGATTTGGCAGACTCACCTGAATGCCCAATCAGGACTTATCAAGGGACAGGTTACTGATGCACTGACCAACGATCCAGTTGAATTTGCGAATGTTCTTATAGCTGGCACTTCAAAAGGGGAGATCACCGATGCAGAAGGCCGTTTTGAATTAGAGGTTGAGCCTGGTTTTTATAGTGTCGAAGTAAGCTTTCTCGGATATAAGACCGAAAAGCGATCGGAGATAGAAGTGACCTCATCAAGGCCAGTGACGCTCGATTTTCAATTGGAGCCTGCTTCAGCCGATCTGCAAGAAGTCGTGGTCAAAGCCGAATCCTTCAGACGGCCTCCTGAGAGTCCTTTATCACTCAGAAATATTGGGATAACGGAGATCAAAAGAAACCCTGGCGGAAATAGAGACATTTCATTGGTGATCAGGAGCTTTCCCGGAGTTACTTCAACAGCTTCTTTCAGAAACGATCTGATTATTCGAGGCGGTGCTCCTAATGAGAACAGGTTCTACCTCGATGGAATGGAGGTGCCGACTATCAACCACTTTGCCACTCAGGGCGCAAGCGGGGGGCCTGCCAGTATATTAAATGTAGACTTTATTAAAGAGGTGGATTTTTACAGTGGAGCCTTCCCCGCGAATCGAAGCAATAGTCTTAGTTCGGTTTTCAATTTTCGGCAAAAAGATGGTCGTGATGACCGACCAGGGATGACGGCTACGGTAGGCGCCACTGATGTAGGGGTAACGTTCGAAGGTCCGATAGGGGAGAAAACGACCTTTCTCGCTTCAGCGCGAAGATCCTATTTGCAGTTTTTGTTCGAAGTTCTGGAATTGCCATTTCTTCCTACCTACAATGACTTTAATCTCAAGGTGAAAACAAAATTCGATCAGAAGAATGAACTGACCATACTGGGCATCGGTGCCATCGATGATTTCAGGTTGAACCTTGAAGCCAACGAAACGGAAGCCCAAAGATTTATATTGAATAATCTGCCTGATAATGAGCAATGGAATTATGCGACCGGACTAGTCTATAAGCGTTATGGAGAGAATGGCTTCACTACTTTCGTGCTCAGCCGAAATACGACGAATTATGACGCTGAAAAGTATTTGGGTAACGACAGTTCAACGGAGAGCAACCTCTTACTGAGGTACAACTCCCGGGAGATTGAAAATCACCTTCGGGTAGAAAGAACGATTCGAACAGATGACTGGAAGTGGCTTTATGGTGCTCGTTACGATTATGTCAGATATACGAACAGTACGTTCAATAAGATATTTACTCGCATTGGTCCTGAGGATATAGAGTATTCCAGTAGCCTGGATTTTCATAAGTACGGAGCGTTCGGCCAGGTTAGTAGAAGCTTCTATAGCGATAAACTGGACCTGTCTTTTGGATTGAGCATCGGTGGCAACAGTTACAGTGACGATATGATAAATCCCATGGATCAGTTTTCACCACGACTATCAATGAGTTATAATGTATGGGATGACCTCAGAATAAATTTTAATACCGGTATATATTATCAATTGCCGCCTTATACTTCCCTGGGTTACAGAGAGAACGGCGAATTGGTGAACCGAAACAGCGATATTTCACCTATTCGAAGTGATCACTTCGTTGCAGGTTTTTCCTTTCTTACCGAGTTTGATGCAAAGATCAGTGTGGAAGGATATTACAAGCGATACAATAACTATCCATTTCTCTTGCGTGACAGCATTGCGCTCGCTAATCTCGGTGGCGACTTCGGGGTCATAGGAAATGAACCCGTGAAGTCTATGAGTAAGGGCCGCACTTATGGCTTGGAAATATTCTATCAGCAGAGGTTATACAAAGGATACTATGGATTAGCGGCCTATACCCTGGGGTGGTCTGAATTCACTAACGGTGAGGAGCGGTATGTACCTTCAAGTTGGGATGCACGAAACATTGTGAATTTGACTTTGGGTAAGCGATTCAAGAATAATTGGGAAGTAGGTGTAAAATGGCGATATCAGGATGGACTGCCCAATACACCATTTGATCCTAATTCAAACCTTGTACAGAACTGGCAGAGAAACAACGGTCCTATACCGGACTATTCGCAACTCAACACGCTTCGCCAAGAACCGTCTTCCGAAGTGGATATCAGGATCGATAAGCGGTGGTTCTTTGAAAATTGGAGCCTCGATGTTTATCTGGATATAAGAAACGTTTTTGGTAATGCCGTCGCTAGCCGAAACCTTTATCTTGATGTGGAACTTGATGAGGATGGGCTGCCTGTTGGTGATCCCGAGATCATCAATCCGAATGCCCCAATTGAACAGCAGAGATATAAAACGAAGTTGATCACTGATGATGAAGGAACGCCATTACCGACGATTGGAATAGTGGTAAAGATCTAAATTACCCTTATACAACCCCCGGGGTTACTGAATTGCATTATTTTCAACTTTCCATAAAAATGCTCCAAGTCTCTATTAATGAGAGAGTTATGGCTGGGTGCGCTTATTCGAGCAGGAGAAGAAGTGTTAAGAAAAAGTTAAACTGACCCCCGGGGTCACTTTAACATTCACACCCTTTCTATCACACAAGCATATCCCTGGCCTACGCCCACACACATCGTTACCAAAGCATATTTCTTATTTGTAAGATGGAGCTCGAGAGCGGCAGTCCAAAGCAGTCGACTGCCAGTCATGCCAAGTGGATGTCCCAGAGCAATGGCACCCCCGTTGGGGTTGAGGCGTGGATCATTGTCATTCAGGCCAAGTTCACGTGTGCAGGCTAATACCTGACCCGCAAAGGCCTCGTTCAATTCGATGATGTCCATTTGATCTAACGTCAGTCCTGCCTTTTCGAGGGCTTTTCGAGAGGCGTAAACTGGCCCTATTCCCATAATCTTTGGCTCTACACCAATGACGGCAGAGGAAAGGATCCTGGCTTTCGGAGTGAGGTCATGGTCCTCAATGCCTTTTTCCGAAGCGATGATCACGGCTGAAGCGCCATCATTGAGCCCTGAAGCATTTCCGGCAGTTACCGTACCACCATCTTCTTGAGCTTTAAAAGCTGTTCTTAGTTTGGCAAGTATTTCCGGTGTGGTAGCTGGCTTGATGAATTCATCATCTTTCACAACTACCGGATCACCCTTACGCTGTGGAATGATGACTTCAACGATCTCTTTTCCAAGGCGACCGCTTTCTTGAGCTTTGTTGGCCTTCATCTGTGAGTTGTAGGCAAAATGATCCTGATCCTCACGGCTTATATTGAATTTCTCTACCAGGTTCTCGGCTGTTTCACCCATGGCATGTGTGCCGTACATCTTTGCCATTTTAGGGTTGATAAATCGCCATCCAAAACTGGAGTCATATAATTTACTGTCGTTTCCGAAAGCCTTACTCGATTTTGAGATCACGTAGGGGCCGCGGGTCATATGCTCCACACCTCCTGTAATAAAAAGATCTCCATCCCCGGTCTGTATTGCACGATGGGCGTGAATGGCTGCACTAAGGCCTGAAGAGCACAACCTATTGACCGTTTCTCCCGGAACAGACCACGGCAGGCCAGCCAGGAGCAGTGCCATCCTGGCGACGTTCCTGTTGTCTTCTCCCGCCTGATTGGCGCATCCCAGTATGACGTCATCGACCTTCTCCTTATCCAATTCAGGATGGAGGTCTAAAAGTGTTTTTATCGGCAAGGCGGCAAGATCATCTGTCCTCACCTTTGACAGGGTGCCTCTGAAACTGCCAATCGGCGTTCTGACACCGTCTACAATGTATGTGGATCTATTCATTGACTAATCTGTTTGCCATTCAGTACTTTTCCGATATACTGTCCCTTTAAACAGAGCAACCTTCTCATCGTTCTGATTTTTCACTACAACCTCATAGATGGCGATCTTTCGACTGAAAAATACTTCTCTGGCACGGGCCGTCAGTACGTCTTTTACATAAACTGCTTTTACATGACTGATGCTGGTTTCAATAGAAACAGCATGGAAGCCTCGGCTGTTGGAAGCGAAAGCGAAAGCGCTGTCCGCAAGTGCGTAGGTGATCCCACCATGGGCGATTTCAAATCCGTTGAGCATTTCGTTTCTGACCGTCATCTGAAGGACACTGAATCCGGGACCTTCCTCCAGTCGTCGCATTCCCATCCACTGACTGAAGGGGTCATTATCGTACATTTTACTAATGATCTCACCGGCTTGTTGCTGATCATCATTCATGGCTGAAATTTTCAGGCGTATAAGGTTTACTAATTGAACGTTCAGGTCTACTAATTATAAAAGGTAGAGCCTTCACGCAGCATTTTTCTTAATAATGGACTACAGCGATATCTCTCTTCGTGATATTCATCAAAGAGCCGGTCCAGCGTCTCAACGCAATTTTCAATTCCCTTTTCATCTGCCCACTTCAGAAGTCCCATGGGATAATTCACACCCTTAGTCATGGCCAGGTCGATATCTTCTTTAGTCGCTATTTTCAAGTGAAGGGCGTCGGCGGCCTCATTGATTAACATGACCAGGATGCGCCATACGATATCTTCTCCTAGTTTCTCGTCATTGTTTGGCTCTGGGTTTTTGGCATCATCACCATAACTATAATAGCCTCGACCGGATTTGCGACCAAGATAACCAGCTTCGGCCAGGCGTTTCTGAGTAAATGCCGGCTTGTATCGCCCGTCATAATAAAAAGCCTTGAAGACTGTTTCCGTGACTGTATAATTCACATCATTGCCAATGTAATCCATGAGGGTGAAGGGGCCCATTCTGAAGCCTCCGATCTCTGTCATGGCCCAGTCTATCGTTGCAAAATCTGCAATGTTCTCCTCATAGATCCTTAGCGCTTCTCCATAAAACGGACGCGCTACCCGGTTTACAATGAATCCGGGCGTGTCTTTCGCAATAACCGTTACCTTCTCCCATGACTCTACCAGAATCTGGGCTTTTGATAATGTTGCTTTGGACGTTTGAATGGCAGGTACGATCTCCACTAGCTTCATCAATGGCGCAGGATTGAAAAAATGTACACCAATGACCCTGTGATCAATATCGCAGGCACTGGCGATGGACGCTACAGAGAGTGAGGATGTGTTTGTAGCAAGAATAGCGCTATCCCCGACTTTAGCCTCCAGGTCTGAGAAAACCTGTTTCTTGACTTCCAGGTCTTCAATGATGGCTTCTATGATAAACTCACAATTACTGCAATCATCAAGATCATTCGAGAACAGAATGTTGCCCATTATTTCCTGAGACTTCTTTTCTGTGATTCTTTCTTTTTCGACGAGTCTGTTCAAGATCCTCGTTAACTTGGATCGCGCACT
>JAWVZH010000147.1:0-6792 GCA_033722295.1 Saprospiraceae bacterium | reverse complement strand
GTAGATTTGCCACAAAAGCGTGTACCACTTTTTGCTCAAGCCCCTTCTTTTCCTCTTACCTCCTGAAAAGGCCCATCACCTGGCCCTGAAACTATTTGGTTTTGCACTTTCTATTCCCATTATCAACTTTCTGGTCAGAAAAACCTTTGAGAGACATAACGATGCTGTGACTTTGGCTGGTATTACCTTTCCTAACCGCGTGGGGCTCGCCGCTGGATTCGATAAAGATGGCAAATACATGTCCCTCCTTAAAAATCTCGGGTTCGGTTTCCTGGAAATAGGCACCGTCACTCCTGAGCCACAGGAGGGAAATCCGAGACCACGTTTATTCAGGTTGCCTGAAGACGAGGCCCTGATCAACAGGATGGGATTCAATAATGATGGATTGCAGGCCATGGTCGAAAGATTGCGATCCAGCAGGCCTTCTGACATCGTCATCGGTGCTAATATTGGCAAGAACAAGGTGACCCCGAACGAACACGCTGTTGACGATTATATCGCATGCTTCAAAGCTCTGAAAGATCATGTTGATTACTTCGTGGTCAACGTCAGCTCTCCCAATACACCGGGATTGAGGGAATTGCAGGAAAAGGACCCTCTCATGAAGATCATCTGTTCTCTGCAGCAGATCAACGATGCTTACGAAGAGTCAAAACCAATTTTTCTCAAGATCGCCCCTGATCTGACAAATGATCAGCTCGATGATATCGCAGAGATCGTCAGAGCAACGGGCATCTCTGGTATAGTCGCAACCAACACGACAATTTCGAGGGAAGGTCTTACTTCGTCTGAGAGCAGACTAAAGGAGATCGGCAATGGGGGATTGAGCGGAAAACCGGTTCTCGAAAGGTCCAATGAGGTCATTGCTTATTTGCGCAAGGCTCTCGGACAGGATGTGGTGATCATAGGTGTTGGAGGCATTTTCTCGGCGTCGGACGCGCAACTGAAGATCAATGCTGGCGCAGACCTGGTCCAGATCTACACTGGCTTCATCTACGAAGGTCCCGGCCTTGTCGGGCGAATCGCGGCAAACCTGGAAGAATAAAACAGGTTATGTCGTTGGCGGCTGGTGGATTGGCAGGGCTCAAAACTTTAAAATTTCCTTAAAAAGTATTAAGAATCTGCATTTAGCTGAAAAATGCATTAGATTGCAATACGAACAACTTCGTAAGCAATGGGACAGAAAATTAAACCGACGGATGCTGAACTAAGAATACTGCAGGTCTTGTGGGAACATGGACCTTGTTCAGTACGATTTGTTAATGAAGCCATTTCAGAAGAAAAAGAGGTGGGATACACCACCACGCTTAAACTCATGCAGATAATGGCTGAAAAGGGCATTGCCACCCGAGACACAAGTTCAAGAAAGCATTTGTACGAAGCTGCAGTACCTCGGTCGGAGACCCAACATCACCTGTTGCAAAAACTTGCAGATCTTGCCTTCAATGGATCCTCAGTCAGGCTTGCAATGCGCGCCCTGGGAGAAGAGCGCATTTCCAAAGGCGAGATCAATGAACTGAGACAATTATTGGACGAAATGGAAGAATCCGCCTCTGATGATTGAATGGATGTCTGAAATATGGCTCGATCACCAGGGATACCTTTCTATGGTGCTCTTACACAGCCTCTGGCAAGGTGCCCTGATCTTTTTTATCTACAGATATATCTCCTTTGACAGTGACCGTCAGAATGTCTGGCAACTTTATTGGCCTGTTCCGGTGATGATCTCCGGTATAGTTCTGACCTATTACTTTTTGTCTGGCAGTGAGGTGGCTTCGATCGGTATTAGTACACTTCCGGTCATCAAAACTACGTCATGGAGTGATTATTTCCTCGCATTCTGGTTTGCCGGAATGATGATCCAATTCACGCGATTTGCATTGGAATATTATAAGGTGTCGCTTTGGAGGTTTCGTGGACATTTGATCAAAGAAGGTGTGATCTATGATCAGGTAGTATCTCTGAGTGAACAGCTCGGCCTTTCAAAACTGCCCAACCTGAGGATAGTCAGGGATATAACAATACCGATGGTCGTCGGGATCGCCAGACCTGTCTTACTGCTTCCGGCATCTCTGGTAACACAACTGACACCTGAAGAACTTGAAGGTATATTGCTTCATGAACTCAAACACATCCAGCGCTATGATTACCTCTGGAATTTGATCATTTCAGGACTGGAGGTTGTGCTGTTCTTCAATCCGTTCATCTATTTTATATCACGTGAGATCAGGAGAAGGCGTGAAATTTCCTGTGACCTTTCGGCAGCCAAAATTTCAAGAAATCCCAAGGCGCTCGCCTCTGCTCTTCTGACTATCGAAGAAATGGTATCTACCCCAAAATTGGCCATGGCATTCAACAGTCAGGGACAGTTGTCGGAACGCGTTCATGTGCTGATGGGAATGAAAAAGAAAAAACGATCCGGAAGTTATCTGGTATCCTTCCTTGCCCTTGCCATATGTCTTCCCTTTGTGTTGGCCTTCCATTCGACAAAAGAGAAGGATTCGTGGAGTTCTTATCTCTATGATATCCGGTATGATTCGATAACGGTTCCCGGATTTCACAATGCGATCCATTCTCTGGAATTCCAGACCGTTGCCGGTGAGGTCAAAGATGTAAAGATCAATGACGCACCTGTGAAATTAAAAGAACCTGAGCAGGTATATGCCTTGAAGGACCAGTTGTCAGCAGTAAGTACGGACAATAATCGACAGGCAGAGTTCGAGACCGGACTTAAAGAAAAATACAAGGAAGGAAGGAGGAAGAGTCGTAATCCCGCTGAAGCTCTAGAACCGGCTGAACGTGGTCAAGGGGAGACCCTAAAAGAAGCAGAAAATGAAATAAAATATAATCTGGCGACTATAGAAGGGTATCGCTACGGTAAATCTCTCGACACCCTGAATAAATGGCACGAATGGACATTTCCGGACAAGGAGCTCGAAATAGAGCAGGATACCGATGTTGACGATCAGAAGACCTATTTCCTCAAAATTCCTGGAAAGGCTGACCGGAAGGGTAATTACGAGGTTATTGTGAAGTATGATGGTATAGACAAGGGGAGCCACAGAACGGAAAGCGGATATAGTTCGGAATATATTGAAAATGAGATCGAGCAGATGCTTATCGATCATGGACTCATCAAGTATAAGTACAGCTATTCGCTCGAGTTGACCGATGACCGATTGATCGTTAACGGAGAGAGACAATCAGTAAAAATGCATCGCTTGTTTAAAGCGAGATATGTGGATATGAGCAGAAAAAACCCATCATCCAAATTCAATTATCAAATTTTAAAAAATCAAATAAGATGATGAAGATTAAGAATATCAATCTCTTCAAGGTCATTTGTCTTATAACAGTATTGGTCTATGGCCCTGTGGCATTTGCTCAGACCGACGATGAGGTTAAAGAAGAAAGGAAAGTGGTTATCGTTGAAAAGATCATCGATGAGGAGGGTAATGAAACAGTAAAAGAAAGAGTACTGGAAGGCAAAGAGGCAGAACTGTACCTGATGGAGAAGAAGCTTGCGGATATCCTGGAGGATGAACTGGATCTCGAAGAATTGGAAGAAAGGCTCGGGGATGAGAACATCCGCCTCATGGAAATCGAGAAGAGGATATCGGAGGAAATGGAAAAGAATATGGACGTGAATATCCAGGAGAAAGATGGAAATTACAAGATCCGTATGAATGTCGATGGAGAAGAGATGGAATGGGAAGGGGTCGGCGAGATACCTGACGAGGTACGTGAGGAACTTGAGTCCATGGAGATCGAACTTCCTGAAATGAACGAGCACATCGTCATGATCCAGGAGGATCAGGAAGACCGCGCCGTACTCGGTGTAATGGTGGAAAATGCGGGAGGTAATGGTGCTTTGGTCACCAATGTCTTCGAAGACAGCGGTGCGGAAAAGGCAGGACTTGAAAAAGGCGACCTGATCCTCAAAATAGACAGACAAAAGGTTGATGACATAGAAAGCCTGATCGATGCTCTGAATGACAAAGATGTCGGGGATAAGGTCAAAGTGAAATACCTTCGTGATGGCAAGAAGAAGTCCGAACGTGTGGTACTTGGAGAGATGATCCATAAATCCAGGTGGCACTCAAAGGATAAGAATTGCAACGTGCACATGAAAAAATGTCACGATCCTTCCATGGGACATAAGATGCACTCTGACAAAAAGAAGGTGAAAAAGATCGTCGTGGTCAAGAAGAGTTCAGATAAGGAGGGTGAGGTCATTGAAGAGATCATTTCCCCTGCAGAGGTTGACCTCTATGAAATAAATGTCTATCCTAATCCGGGTGACGGTGTGGTCAACCTTGAGTTTAAGGCGGCCGCAGTGCCGACTACTGTCAAGATCATCACCATGGATGGCCAGGAGCTCTATAATCAGACCATAGAGAACTTCGACGGTTCATTTATGGAACAATTGGATATAGAGCGACAGGAAGGCGGAGTGATCCTGCAGATTCAACAGAATGGCAAGGTCTACACTGAAACCATACTCAAATAGGTCAACCGCGTCAAGAGAAAATTCTTTTTCCTAATTCGAATAAAAAGGGGCCACCATACGGTGCGCCTCTTTTTTATTCATCAGACGGCAGTAAAAAATAGATTATGTTAAATGGCTCTAACACCTTACGTTTGCTAGACAAATTTTTCTTTTGAGCAAGGAAAAGTCAGAAAAGTACTATAACGACCTGTTTGAACGGGAGCTGCTGCCACACATTGATGCCCTTCATACTTTCGCCTATCATCTGTGTTATGATGAGGAGCAGGCCAATGATCTGGTGCAGGAAACTTACCTGAAAGCCTTTCGGTTTATCGATAAATACCAGGAAGGAACTAATGCAAAAGCGTGGTTGTTTAAAATTCTGAAGAATGCCTATATCAACGAGTATAGGAAGCGCAGTAAGCGCCCGACGAAGGTCGATTTTGAGGAGATCGTCAGTTATCACGAGAGTGACTATGAAGGTATTTCCGGATATTTTGACCTGAGGGAGGAGATGTTTGAAAATATGATGGGCGATGAGGTGACCCTTGCCATCAATTCGCTCCCGATGGAGTTCCGTACCGTGATCTTGTTGTGCGATATCGAAGGATTTACCTACGAAGAGATCGCCAAGATCATAGATGTACCCATTGGTACGGTTAGGTCACGGTTATTTCGAGCGAGGAACATCCTTAAAGAAAAGCTATTAACCTATGCCAAAGACCTTGGATACAAGGACAAAAGAGGTGCGAAGAGAAAGAAAAAGAGGAATTTGGAAGAGGAATAATTTTGACTAAATTAGCTGTGAATAGGTTAGATCCCTTGAGCATATTTTCTGGAATAGTAGGTAATTAACTATCAAAACCTTTATTCATGAAGGACCAACAAAGGCATTCCGTTAAACAAGAGGTCGGACTGTTTCTGGATCGAAATCTGAGCCAAAGCGATCAGAAAGCCGTGTTGAACAAAGTAAAATCGGATCCAAGTTACCGAGCCACATACAACAGGGAAAAAAATGTGCGCGAATTGCTCAAGAACAGCGTACAGCGATCCTCGGTATCTCCGGACCTGATCAAATCCATAAAGAACAAGATCAAACTGGGTTAGCTGCTCGTACCAGGTAATGTTGAACCTGGCGATACTTCATATCTTTATCCCTTTATTGAACGAATCATCCTATGATAGATAAATTACGTCAGGTAAAGGAGAGATATCAGTATCTGGAAGAAAGAATGGCTGATCCTGAAGTGGCGACAGATCCAAAGAAGTTTTCCAAATACAATAAGGAATACAAAGACCTCAAACCTTTAGTAGAGGCATATGAGTCCTATCAGGACTTGCAAACCGGCATTGAATCAGCCCGGGAAATGCAGAAAGATGAGGACAAGGAAATGAGACAAATGGCCAGTGATGAGCTCGCAGATCTCGAAGAAAGAAAGGAGGCGCTGGAAGAAGAGATCAGGGTTCTCCTCATTCCCAAAGACCCTGAAGATGAAAAAGATGTCATCTTCGAGATCCGGGCCGGTACAGGAGGAGACGAAGCAAGCATATTTGCCGGCGATCTCTTCAAGATGTACAGTAAGTATTTTGAAACCCAGGGATGGAAGACAGAGATCCTTAATGTCAATGAAGGAACGGTCGGTGGCTATAACAAGATCGTTCTCGAGGTTACCGGTGACGATGTGTACGCCAAGCTCAAATTCGAGTCAGGAGCGCACCGCGTCCAGCGCGTGCCACAGACAGAATCCCAGGGGCGAGTGCATACTTCAGCGGCAACAGTTGCGGTGATCCCTAAATTCGAAGAGGAAGATATAGAGGTCCGAAAGGACGAACTCAAGGTCGATACTTTCAGAAGTTCAGGGGCCGGTGGTCAGCATGTCAATAAGACGGAGTCCGGGGTTAGGTTCACACACATACCTACCGGTGTTGTGGCAGAAAGTACCGATTCGAGATCGCAGATCAAGAACAGGGAAATAGCATTGCAGCGACTCTATGCCAAGATCGCCGAAGCTCAAAGGGAACAGGCTGCGGCCGAGCAGCGCGCTCAAAGGAAATCTCTCGTCGGATCCGGAGACCGCTCAGATAAGATCCGTACTTACAATTATCCTCAAAACCGCGTCACGGACCATCGTATCAACCTCACACTTTACAATCTGGACAAGATCATGCAGGGTGAACTGGAAGAGATCATCGAAAAATTGCAGGTGGCCGAGAATGCGGAAAAACAACTGGAATTCGGTTCGGAAACGATTTAGGAGCGTGTAGCGTGTAGCGTGTAGCGTGTAGCGTGTAGCGTGTAGCGT
>JAWVZH010000146.1:0-6855 GCA_033722295.1 Saprospiraceae bacterium | reverse complement strand
TCATTTCCCTCAAAGGCAAAAAGCGTTTGTTCAATACACCACCAGAATTCCTCATCTGTCATTCCTTTCCAGGCATAAACCGGTATTCCTTCTGCTGCCATGGCAGCGGCCGCATGATCCTGAGTTGAAAATATATTGCATGAAGACCATGTCACCTCGGCTCCGAGCTCTTTAAGAGTCTCTATGAGAACAGCCGTTTGAACCGTCATGTGAAGGCAACCGGCGATACGCGCACCCTTCAGTGGTTTGCTCTCGCCATATTCTTCCCGAAGGCTCATCAATCCCGGCATTTCCGCCTCAGCCAACTCTATCTCTCTTCGTCCCCACTCCGCCAGTGAAATGTCTTTTACCTTGTATTTTAACTTTTGATCTACTGTAGACATGTATGTATTTTTTAATTGGTGTGCAAAATTACGATTTACTCACCGGCTTTTCAACCGATATCAAATCCAGAATAAATCAACAGCTCTTCACCTAATAATGTTGAGCAACCTAAGTGTCTATATGGCTCAAGCTTTTTTGAAGGAATACTTTCAACGACGAATCGATCCATGCAGATCATGACCACATCCGTTAATTCAAGTATCGTCTGACACTCTGACTTCTCAATGACCTCTGAGAAACTGGCATTAATATTGATAAAAGTAATAATATATTACTTGCTATAGCACAAGCTATTAAAAATATAAATATATGCTAATATTTTGTGTTTTTCTTCTGACTATAATCGTCGTAGCACCGCAGTTCACAGTGGAGCATCGACGAAGATGGAGGTGAATCACTTGACCTCATAGGATACGGCCTCGAACATTTCTGTGGCCTGCTCCTCTGACAAACTACCTACGAGTGGTTCCTGAAATACGTACTCCTTGCCGCCCATGAGACGCACGTGCCTGAAACCAAAGGTCTGCGTACTGTCAATTCTGTTCTCAAAGATAAAGCCGTCCTCCTGCTCATCGACGAAGGCATAGAAATATGGATTCTCCTGCACGCTCTCTCTCTGAGCCTTGATCGCCTTGGAAAGATCATCGGTCACGGCATCACTAACGAATATCTGTACATGAAAGTCATCGTCAGAGCGTATCGTGATGTCCTCCTGGAATCCTATAGAAGACCGTTTGACATCCAGGCTATCCGGTGCCAGAATAGTGATCGGCACCCCATAATCCAGTAAGCTGGTCTCCTTCCAATCGTTACTCTCAGTACTGCATGCGATCATGAGCACCAAAACAAATAACCAGCTTATTCCAAATCTCCTGTTTGCCATCATACTTTTAAAATCGATTAATTGAGCTCAAAATAAGAAGAGACTTCTGATTAAAAGAACAGTATCAAAAGTCTCTTTTACGTTCACTATCAGGATTTAACCTTTATTCTGCAACCTACTGCCTTGGTCTCCGCGGGGTCCGGAGAAACTCCCGATTTCATAGATTCTACAGCATTCTTAAGATATTGTTGATCCACATCGGATGCATTCCTGGGGTTATCATCGATAGCACCGATGTAATGTACCGTAAGATCACTATCCAAAAGGAAGACATGGGGCGTTTTCAAAGCACCATATTCAGGAAAAATATCCTGCTTCTCATCAAATACATAAGGGAACTCGAAGTTTTTCTTATCTGCCCTTTTTATCATCTTTTCATAACTGTCCTCTGGTACGATATCTGGGTCATTCGGATTTATTGCAATTACCGGATATCCCTGAGGGGCATAAGTCTCATTTATCTCGATGATCCTGTCCTCATACATCTTGGCATATGGACAGTGATTGCACGTAAATATGACGATATAACCATTGGCATCGGGATACGTTCCTTTCAGAGAGATCATACTCCCATCCACATTCTTAAGCTCAAAATCGGTGGCTTTATCACCTACACTATAGCCCGTTTTATAATCATAATCTGATTGAGATTGGAGAGCGGTCACGCTCAGTAACATCAAGGCGATCAATAACTTTTTCATTGGTGAGTTTTTATAGTTTGTGTTAGATATTCTTCCAGTTCCCCGTATGAATCGAATTCATCTTCTATAAATCCAATATTCTTGTTCTTCCATACGAGGGTAGCCGGAATCGATCCTTGCCATGAAGGGTCGATCTTGTCGATATAGACATTAGCATCGGTTTCGTCCAATACGACAACAGGTATCTCGATTTGGTTCTTGATGAGGAATGGCCTGAGCTTTGATTCGAAGTGCATGGGAAAGTCAAGACTGACCAGAACGAAGTTCCATTCAGGATGCTTTTCTGAGGCCTCTAAAAAGTAAGGCATTTCTTTCACACAGGGTTTGCACCATGTCGCCCAGAAATTATAGACAACGGGTTGATCAACCTCTGCTAAGTACTTTTTCTCAAAGGTTTGAAAGTCCACCACCTCAAAATCACCGGGTTGGGTTTGAGCCCAACCTGAATTGACCAGAAAAAGGAAAAACAAACATCTAATGATCATAACGATATCACCCAATTGAATAATGCGTCTGAAATGACACGTCATTAGAACGAGAAATCAACAATGATAGTTTACTCAGTTGATCTTATAACTCAGTCCCATGTCATGTATCTCATCCACGAATTGGTGATCGACTGTGATCTTCCTGGATCCTGATATCGCCGTGATGGACAATTCATCGTTCTCATCCACCAACAACATTTTAAGCAGGTGTTTGCCCTTGTGCTTCTTACACATATTCTCAAGCTCCTGCACCAGTTTTTCATCCACCTTCTCAAGAGGCAATCTCAGAGTAATAGACTTGGTCTTGTCTTCAGATATGGAACCCAGCATACGCATGTCCGTCACCTCAAATTCATACCTGTCACCTCTGTAATTCTTTTTATACATACCCTCGATGTAAATCGCTTCACCTACCTCGCACAGATCTTTGTACTTCTTATAGTTTTCCCTCCAAAGAGCGAATTCCAGAGTCCCGTGATAATCCTGTATGGTTACTCTGCCCCAGCCATCGCCTCTTTGAGTGATCCGGTGTTCTGCTTTGACTATAAGTCCTGCCAGGGACAATTGGCGGTTCTTCGCATTCTCTACCTGGTCCAGCGGGATGGTCGTAAAATTGTCAATTTCCATCTTGAAATCATCAAGTGGATGCCCTGAGATATATATCCCGGTCACATCTTTTTCACGGGTCAGTTTTTCTACCAGTGGCCAATCCTCGCATTCAGGTAATTCGGGTTCTTCAAGACTTAGATACTCATTAATGTCACCAAACAGAGAGTTTTGACCTTGTTCAGCTTGTTTCTGATACTTGTTGCCAAACTTAAGCGCATGTTCGATCAAAGTATCGAAGCTCTTGGTCGGAGCAAAATACTGCGCCCTTTTAAGTCCGAAAGCATCAAGCGCACCTCCATAGACCAGACTTTCCATAGCCTTCTTATTGACGGACCTCAGATTGAGTCGTCGGGTCATGTCAAAGATACTCGTAAATGGCTCGTTGCTCCTCTCTTCCAGGATAGCCTCTACCGGTCCCTCTCCTACTCCTTTCAGAGCGGTAAGACCGAAACGAATAGCACCTTCCTCATTGACCGTAAAGACCCGTTGACTTTCATTGATATCAGGACCAAGCACCGGAATATGCATACGTTTACACTCCCTAAGGAAGAAATTGAGCTTCGTCACATCGCTCCGATTATAGGTCAGAACGGCTGCCATGAATTCCGCCGGATAATGCTGTTTCAAGTAGGCCGTCTGAAAAGCGAGAACAGAATATGCTGCCGAATGTGATCTGTTGAAGCCATACTCGGCAAATTTTGCCATCACATCGAATATCTTTTTGGCCTTTGCTTCAGAAACTCCCTTCTCGACCGCCCCGTCAATGAAGATCTTTTCGTGCCTGGCCATCTCCTTGACCTTCTTCTTGCCCATAGCCCTGCGCAGCATATCTGCCTTACCCAGGGAATAATCCGCCATGATCTGAGCCGTTTGCATGATCTGTTCCTGATAGACCATGATCCCGTAGGTCGGTTTGAGAATATCCTCAAGCCACTCATGAGGATATTCTATGTCTTCCTTACCGTGCTTTCTTGCAATAAAGCTCGGGATATAATCCATCGGCCCCGGTCTGTAAAGCGCATTCATGGCAATGAGGTCTTCAATAGTCGTCGGCTTGAGTTCTTTGAGGTATTTCCTCATTCCCTCAGACTCAAACTGAAAGACACCTATCATCTCACCTCGTTGAAAAAGCTCATATGTCTTCTCATCATCGAGAGGTATATCATCCGGATGGAATCTTGCCGATTCACCATGACGTCTAGCGATATTTTCTATAGCTTCCTTGATAATAGAGAGCGTCTTCAGACCAAGAAAGTCCATTTTCAACATGCCTGCATCCTCGACGACACTACCATCAAATTGTGTCACATAGAGGTCTGCATCCTTGGCCGTACAAACCGGTATATACTTAGTAATGTCATCCGGTGCTATGATAACACCAGCAGCATGAATTCCAGTATTTCGGACCGACCCTTCGATCCGCCTGGCGAGCCTTAAGGTCTCACCTTCCAGGTCCTTTGCAGCCTCAACAGCCTGCAATTCCTTGATGTTCGAGATCTCATCGCTGGAATAAGTTGCTCCCAGTTCTTTTATCGGTTTAAACAGGTTTCTCAATGTCGTACCCGGACGTGAGGGCACTCGCTTTGCCAGTGAATCCGTCTGATCAAGAGGCAGGGACATCACACGGCCGACATCCCGAATGGACATCCGCGCGGCCATAGTACCAAAAGTGATGATCTGAGCGACCTGATTCTTTCCATATTTATCCACGACCCAATCAATCACCTTTTGCCTTCCTTCATCATCAAAGTCAATGTCTATATCAGGCATGGAGATCCTCTCAGGGTTCAAAAATCTCTCGAAAAGTAAATTATATCCTATGGGGTCAATATTCGTTATTGTCAGACAATATGCCACCGCTGAGCCCGCTGCAGAACCTCGACCGGGTCCAACGCTTACGCCCATTTCCCGGGCGGCTTTTATGAAATCCTGGACGATCAGGAAATAACCGGCAAATCCCATTTGACTGATAATGCCCAGTTCCAGATCCAGCCTTTCTCGAACTTTCTCCGAGATCTCTCCATAACGTCGTTTAGCTCCCTCATATACCAGGTGCTTCAGGTACTCCGCTTGATCTTTAAAACCTGAGGGCAGTGGAAAGTTGGGCAACAGAATATCCCGTTCCAACTGAGGAGGAGTGATCTTGTCATAGATCTCCATTGTATTGGCAATAGCGTCTTCCACATCGCTGAAAAGCCTCGTCATTTCATCCTGAGTCTTGAAGTAGAAATCTGAACTTGGAAACTTGAAGCGTTTTTCCGCACTGATATTAGAGTTGGTGTTGACACAAAGTAGAATGTCATGAGGCTTCCAGTCATCTTCCTCCAGATAATGCGCATCGTTGGTCGCGATGAGCTTGACATTGTACTTTTTAGCGAAACCAATGAGTACCTGGTTGACATCTTCCTGGGACATGCCCGTATCATCGATGGATTCCATGCCCTTATGGCGCTGAAGTTCAATGTAGAAGTCATCGCCGAACAGATCTATCCACCATCTGAGTAAAGATTCTGCCTTTTCGTTGTCACCTCTAAGTATGGTCTGAGGTATTTCAGCACCGATGCAACAGCTTGTCGCGATCAGTCCTTCATGATATTCAAGGACCAGTTCCTTGTCGATCCTTGGAAATTTGCCATAAGCCCCTTCAATGAAGCCAAGACTACACAGCTTGGACAAGTTTTGATAGCCCTTTTCATTCTTGGCCAGCAGCAATTGGTGGTAACGGATATCCTTTTCACCCTTACTCTTGACAAAGGTCTGTTTATGCCTGTCATCAACCAGGTAAAACTCACAACCGACTATAGGTTTGACCCCTCTTTTGTTGGCCTCGGCGACAAACTTGAATGCCCCGAACATATTACCGTGATCGGTGAGGGCGACGCCTTTCTGTCCGTCAGCTGCCGCCTTCTCCATCATGGCAGTGATGTCAGTAGCTCCGTCGAGAAGTGAGTATTGAGTATGATTATGTAAGTGACAAAATTCAGGCATGGTGTAATGGTTGGACTACAAATATAGCGACAGTGGTAACGTATTGTGAAAAGATTAAATACGAATATTCCAGGGTTTTTTGGGATGGTGATGTGTATGACCGTCGCTTAATTTTATGACATTCGGGTCTCAAGTGTTAAAACGACCCCCGGGGTTGAATTTTTAAACCTACCTCAATAAGTCCCCAGGCAGTCAACTTTATATCCATCACACCTTTGTTCTAGTAGGGTCTCTCGATCAATGATAGATCGTTCTTCATGGAATGAAATGTTAAAAAGTGTTAAAACGACCCCCGGGGTCACATTAACATTTGACCTTCTTCCTTCAATCTCATTAACAATACCTCTGACTAATCAATCCCTCTCTTCGGGGAGATTGCATATTTTGCGGTCATGAACATTACTAACCTGGACTGGGTCATAATCATCGCAACACTTCTGGTTTCGCTATTTATTGGTCTTGCAGTTTCCCGAAGATCTGGATCAAGTGCTTCGGAATATTTTCTTTCCGGTCGCTCCATGCCCTGGTGGTTGCTCGGCATCAGTATGGTTGCCACAACCTTCTCTGCGGATACTCCGAATCTGGTGACGGACATTGTCAGAAAAAACGGCGTGGCTGGAAATTGGGTCTGGTGGGCCTTTTTGCTGACGGGTATGCTCACTGTGTTTATTTATGCCCGCTTGTGGCGACGTGCCGGGGTGTTTACAGATCTGGAATTCTATGAATTACGATACAGTGGCCGTCCGGCGTCCTTCCTACGGGGATTTCGAGCCATCTACCTGGGAGTGGTCTTCAACGTTAT
>JAWVZH010000145.1:0-6887 GCA_033722295.1 Saprospiraceae bacterium | reverse complement strand
AGGAATAAGAATCTATTTTTCAGGAAAGGTAAAGTAGGTGATTGGAAAAACACCCTGGAGGCCCGTTTGGAATCAAAGTTCTGGAAAAAAGCAGGAGCGGTCATGTTGTTGCTGGGTTACAGTCGTGAAGGCGCGGTCACGGCATTTGAATGGACCTCAAGGAAAGAACAGAAGGCAAAAAAACTGTCTCGCCAGTTTAGGTCATTGTCAGAATGGTTCAGGTTATTTTTTCCTGATAGATCGAGGTTCATCCGGAATGGCCATAATCAAAAGATCAGCATCAACCCGGAGCTGATCTATTTTCAGGCGGTTTCCACCAATGACCCTTTTTTAGAACTGGCAAAATCAAATTTATCGCCACACCAAGTCGGATTGATCCAACTGGATGAGAATAAAAAGATAAAGCTGACAACCCTGGATGAGAATGCGGTAGATGATCCGGCCCAGCTCAAAATGATCATTTCACGCGTCTCCCGGCACTACTTTTCTATGATTGTCGAAATTAAAGATGACCCCATCATGATAAGCGGAGTCATAGATCCTATCGAGCATGTGGTAAGAAAATACAGCAACCTTTATCCGGATACACAGGTCGGAGACCTTACCGAAGTCGAGCACTTTCTGAAGTTTGCAAAAGAATTTGTCAATAAAAACGCTCAATCTCGGGTGATCAGCAAATTTTCGAGGGGATTGCAGTTTGTATGGACTCCCGAAAATTATGCCTTGAAGGTCAAAGCCTTATGCCAACGTCTTGGCTGGTCATACAAGAGTCCTCACCTTCACGATATGTCCATACCTCAGTCAGTGCGCAGGGAATTGAGCGGCTTCAACAGGAAGGATCTTGATCTGTATCATTTTTTTACATCAAAGAGCGAATCCCATGCCTAAGATCAGAAACAACATCAAACTGCTCTCAATTCATATTCCCAAAACAGCAGGCAGCTCTTTTCAAAAGACCCTTGAGACCATTTATGGCAAAGACGTCTTTTGCAGACTTGACTTTACTGTTCAGAACGATTCTGGTGAGAATAATATAATCGCTAAGAATCAAACACGTCAAGAAGACCTGGATAGCATAATAAGTACTGGCAGTCTGAACAACAAGATAGAGGTACTTCACGGACACATTCACTTTCAGGATTTTAATTCAGTTTTCGAATCTCATCCAGATCTCAAGGTCATAACCTGGTTGAGACATCCCGTAGAAAGGGTTATCTCCAATTACAATTACTTGCGCGCCCGTTTCGAAGCAGAGTCTACATTGAGCCCTGTGGCGCGTAAGCTCTTCAATCGACTGGTCATGTCCCTGCTGGATTTTGCCCGTCTGCCAAGGGATATCCACATGTATCGCGACTACACGACAGGCAAGCCTCTGGAGGATTTCGATTTCATCGGTATTACAGAAGATTATGATAATGACCTCGAACGACTGGCGAAGATCCTTGACTGGCCAAGTGTGCCAAGTTTTCATATTAACAAAACCCAGAAAAAACCATTTCAGCCAACAGAAAGTGAACTGCAGAAATTGGTAGAGATCTGTTCCGAAGGACTGGAGGTCTATAACAGGGCGAAAGAATTGAAAATCAAAGAGCAAAAATGACAGTCAAGGGAAGTAATAAATTCTCTCTCGAACTGGTTTTTATTCACATTCATAAAACCGGAGGAAAATCAATATCAAAATCCCTTCAAGAGATTTATCAAAACCAATATTTTCGATACAACCGGCATCAACTCAGGCAGAAAGGGCTGGACCATATTGACCCTTCCAACGATCCTTTCCCAAAAGGCACCAGAGTCCTTTCGGGACATCTGAAATATAAAGAAGTAGAGCCCATCCTGGATCCTACAACCAGGATCATCACATGGCTCCGGCATCCTATAGACAGATTGGTCTCCAATTATTACTGGCGGAAACAACTCAATATGGAAAGGCCTGGAAATGATTACCCGATCAATGATCCGAATATCACATTAGAGCAATTTGCCGATCTCGAGATCAACCAGAATCGCATATCCAAATTTTTGGAAGGTATAGAACTTGAAGATCTGTTCTTCATTGGATTGATGGAACAATTAGAAGAAGATCTGCACCTTCTCGCCAGCAAGCTCGACTGGCCTCGCGTGCCTGTTTTTCATGTCAACAAAAATAGGATCAAACCTGAAAAACCGGCCATCCGCAAGCGTCTTGAAGAGAAGTTGATATCGCTCAATCAGAAGGATATCGAACTCTATCGAAAAGCTCTTGAATTGAGACAGTAGAACATACAATCAGGTAGAGGAAAGTATCTTTTCTCTCTCCTTTTCAGCAATGTCGCTCAGTTTATCATATAGTGTAGCGCAGGATTCGGGAACCGAACCCTTGATGTCCATTTCATTCCTCAGTTCCGGGTCAAAAAAGGATTCTTCTGAGTCGAGACCAAGCGATTCAGCTATTCCTTTTACTGTCTCGGTATAGGTCGGTTCAGGCCAATCAAAGTTCACGATGGGGAAAGGGGAGGCCTGATATATCTCGAGTAGCCGCTCATTGTATTTCATCCAGGTCATGTACCAGTCGGTGCTCACTTTTTTACTCCTCTTGGCATTCCTTCTTTCCAGAGATTGTACCACAAGAGAAGGATGCCGGATCGTCCCTACCAGTTTTGTACGCTCGTCACGCCAGACATCCAGGCAAAACAGCATTCTGGGATCTTTTATTCCAAAAGGCAGCCCCTGAGAATCAAAATCTTTCAGGATCTTCTGTGCCTCAACTCTCAATCTGTCTGGAATTTCTTCAATCGGTGTGGGTGCATACCATTTACCTCCATTAAGTTCCATAAGGGTCCAGTTGACCTTACGGGAAGGAACATGTTCCTGATTGCCTTTCGGGTTGAACCGGTTGTTCGTCTGTATTTCATCACCCAGATTCAAACCACAAGTCTTCAGCATACCTGCCAGGCAGGATGTGCCGCTCCTATGCATACCAAGGATCAATACCATTGTTGGTTTGCTACTCATATCTGGTCTTTCTCGATCCATTCAGAAACTTCCCTGTACTTTTCCCGAATACGTCTCAATTCCTTGATTGAAGAAGCCACCTCATACTGAGCGAAATGATTCCTGATCTCTGCGGGGATCTCGATGGACTCTTCTTTTTTTATCTTGGCAATAGCCTGGGACATGAACGACGCTATCATCCTCATATCCTTCTGACCCTGCCTGTGTTTTTCATGAGCCTTGAGCTTTTCCTTGTCACGGCCGAGCACAGTATTGAATCGGGACATTCCGCCGAAATGACAAAGTCGCAGATCTTCCGTATACCCGCAACGGTGACCCAGTGACTGCATCAATATATTGATGACCTTTCCGTTATCGTAGCGCTCAAACCGACGTCCAAGATCTTTGAGAATTTTGCTTATCGATTCGGGTAATTCCTTCCACCAGCGATTTTCAAAGCCGACGCCAAACCTTTCCCTGACTCTGTTTAGAATATCATTATTGTAGACGGCAAAATAGGTGCCTCCAAGGCAAAAACCGTCCGTGTCAACCATAAAACGTCCGGCGGCCTTTTTACGCACTGGAGGTCTTCTAGCCGTCGGACTCCATACCGGGCGACCCGAAAACAGTGCGTCCGCCCCATGCAATTCCTCTTGCAGCAGATCAGTCCAGTTGCCAAGCGCCAGGATATCCGAATCCATGAAGGCAAAAAATGGCTCCGATTCATTTCCCTGCAAGTAGTCCAGGACTTCGTAATGAGGTCTCATCCCTTCACTCGGATACCTCAAAACCGATAGTCTCTCGGGATACTGTTCCGCAAAGCGTTCTAAAAATCTTGTTTCACCATCCTCACATCCATTGACCACCAAACGGAATCGAAAGGACGACTGGTCCATTAGACTTAAAGTGAACAAATAGAGTTTGTCTACCGTATGAGGCGTATAGATGATATTGAAGGTCATGTCCATCAGCATCTGCAAATATCCTGATTCTTCATTATCGCTATATTATACCGCATATCCCAGTTCTTCAAGTGATTCGATATCTCGATTTTCAAGAAAATTCAGATCATGATCCAAATACCTGCCGCTTGATTGCGGTAATTGAGGGAGTTTTAGAATTTCGGTAAATTTTTCTTCATCAACTTCCAATTCACAAAATTCAAGTAAAGTTCTTAATTCCCTGTCCGGATATTTACACAGATCCTCGTATCTGATGATATGGTGTTTGCCATCTAGGAAGGTCCTGGCCATCTTGATCGAGGTCTGTGTGGATCTCAGCCAGTATCTGAACATCTTCGATGCCAGCTCATCACCGGAGTCTCCTTTCTCATAATGAACATCATACAAGTGTCCCCAGCTCCTCAATTGTCGTCTGTTCCCTGAAAAAGCCATGTCCAAACCATGTCTGAGTACATGTATATAGCGGACGCCCGGAATAAATCTGGCGATATCCTCGATATAGATCTGAGTATTGGGCTCCTTCCATCCCCACCTGTCAAACTTGTTATGCCGCCTTCTGGAGGACAACAGAGTCCTGGCATAAAAGCGTCGGTCACTCCTGAAATTCTTATTCCTGCTGGCCGCTTTGACCAGTGCCATGCGATCCTTCCAGGTGAGATGCCCCGAGGACATATAGCGTTGGAATAATTCGAAGCGGGCCTTTTTTTGAGCTTCTGTCGCTGTCGCGTGCCAGTCTGGATTCCTGAACAAGCGGGTAAAAACAAGATTGTCGTAAGCCCCGTTAAGGTCATTCCCCAGGAAAACACCAGCTTCACGTAAGATCTGAGCGACGACCCTGGTGCCGCTTCCACCTACTGCCCCTACCGCTATGACCGGCCTTTCAGACATTTTTTATTCTCCAATGATTTAACTGTACTCGATCTGAATTCATTGACTGACGAAGATACCAAGCTCGGGTGACATGTGACAGGTGGCAAAGCAAACGCCTATACCCCGTCTCCCTAAACCCTAAACTCTCAACTCTCAACCCTAATCCCTCAACCAATTACCCGATAATACTTAATTTCGCCGGCGATCTTGGGTGAATTCTAAGGTTCAGCGATCAACCCATTTTAGGACAGACCAAGAAAAGAAGAAGGATCTAGATGCTGTTCAACTCGATAGAATTCGGAGTATTCCTCATAGTGGTTTTCCTGCTCTACTGGTTCGTGTTCAATCGCAACCTGCGAATACAGAACACCTTTCTTCTGATCTCGAGTTATTTCTTCTACGGATGGTGGGACTGGCGTTTCCTGATCCTCATTTTCATCAGCAGTGTCACGGACTATTTTGTCGGCAGGGCCATGTATAAGGCGGAAGGCGCCAGGCGAAAATGGCTTCTGTACCTTTCTCTGGGCGTCAACCTCGGCATGCTGGGCTTTTTCAAATACTACAATTTCTTTGTAGAGAGCTTCGTGGAGGCCTATACCTTTCTTGGTGCGAGTCTCGAGGTGGACAGGCTCAATATCATACTGCCCGTAGGGATCAGCTTCTATACCTTCCAGACCTTGTCCTACTCACTGGACATTTACAAAGACCGACTGAAACCAACGGATAACTTTATCTCCTTTCTGGGATTCGTGAGCTTCTTTCCGCAACTGGTAGCCGGCCCGATCGAGCGTGCCCGGAGATTGCTTCCACAGTTCGAAAAGCCCAGAGTTTTTGATGGGGTCAAGGCCAGAGATGGCATGAGGCAGATTCTTTGGGGATTATTTAAGAAAGTAGTTGTAGCTGATAATTGTGCGCTTTTGGGTTACTTCATCTATCACTCAGCAGAAAACTATAGTGGCAGTACCATACTTATGGCATTCATGCTGATCGGCATACATGTTTATGCCGATTTTTCAGGATACTCCGACATTGCCATTGGAACGGCTCGACTTTTCGGGTTCAGGCTGAGTAAAAACTTCAACTTTCCTTACTTCGCGAAGTCGATTCCTGAGTTATGGCGAAAATGGCATATTTCGCTCACAACATGGTTTACCGATTACATTTTCATTCCTATGACTCTGAGAGCTAAGAAAAGGACCAATTTTGTGAAGTTCAGAAACACCGTAATTCTTTTTACTCTCATCGGTCTGTGGCACGGCGCATCCTGGTCATTCGTTCTATTCGGCTTCATGAACGGCCTGATGTTCTTCCGATCTATTTACTTCAAGGATTTTTCTTTAGCTCAAGTAATTGGAATTCCGGATGATAACTACATTCTCAATACAATGAGGCGATTTCAGACTTTCGTCTTGTTTGTGGTTGCCTCTGCTTTTTTTCCAAATCACCTGATGCATGGTATTGAATCCCTGGGGAAAATATTTAGTTTTTCACTATTCACTTTTCCTCAGCATCTCTCGTTCTTCTTAATATTCATTATTTCCTCCTGCTTTATTGTCGAGTGGTTTCAGCGAGACAAAGAACATGGGTTGGATTTCACTGGGCTAATCCTGCCTCAATGGAAGAGGTATGCGATATATAGCGCGGTTATTTTTGGCATATTTTTATTAAAAGCTCCGAAAACAGATTTCATCTATTTCCAATTCTGACAGGATGAAGAAATTCATATTACAAACTGCCCTTTTCCTGCTTCCCTTTCTACTACTATTTAGTCTTATAGAGAGTCTGTACACTCGTGTTCCTAATATTTACTCTAAAAAAAGTGAAGTTGTTGCCCATCGTTTCGATTCCATTGAGGTCACAATTATGGGTCCCTCAGTCACACTGAGGGGTGTCAACCCAGATTATATTGAACAACCTACATACAACCTCTCTCTTAATGGGCTCGACTGGGAAATGGGACTTGCGGTTACACGCTATATGCTGAATTTTCCTAACGATATCCGTCATATCATTCTGTCTTCGAATATCAATAATCTGTACCAGGGACCCCGTGAGATAAAAGGATCTGATCGTGTTTACTTT
>JAWVZH010000144.1:0-6906 GCA_033722295.1 Saprospiraceae bacterium | reverse complement strand
TGGTCCAACGGACAGTCAGGCGCGGTGGCAACCAATCTGTCGCAGGGAAATTATACCGTAACTGCAACCGATTCCAATGGTGATATGGCTACCGAAGATGTGACGATCTCCCAACCTTCAAGTCCGACAAGTATTTTGATAATCAGTCAACAGGATGTCAGTTGTAATGGAGGTAGTGACGGAAGTGTGCAGGTGCAGGCATCGGGCAACAATGGTGGTTTTTCCTATCAGTGGTCCAATGGCCAGAATGGCCCATTTATCGCCAACCTCAGAGCTAATACTTATACCGTTACGGCAACAGACATTGAAGGTTGCGAGGAAACCATGGATATTGAAATAACCGAACCCGAAGAACTGGAGGCGGAGGTGACCACCGAAGATGCCAACTGCACTGTGGATAGCTCTGGATTTGCCAGTGTGCGTCCAGAAGGCGGTACACCGCCGTATGATTATTCATGGTCCAACGGTTACTCCAGTTCTGGTGCGACCAGTGAGCAGGATAGTCTGACTCCCGGTGACTACACTGTAGAGATACTGGATGATAATGACTGCCTGCTCGAAGTCATGTTGACCATAGGACAGGATACCGGGTTCGCGATCGAAGTCGTCAGAATAGACACTCCTGATTGCCACCAGGGCAGTGATGGAGCGATCGAGATCGAGATCTCCGGTGGTACCGCCCCATTTGATATTGAATGGGATAATGGGGATACTACCCTGTCTATTTCGGGATTGACAGCGGGATCATATTATGTGGAAGTGACCGATGCAGATGGATGCATCGACTCAATGAATGTCGAAGTACCTGACAGGGCTCCGAATGTGATCGAAATTCTAGATTCCACAACAGTGGATTGTCCTGAGGACTCGACTACTGTAAGATTTACATATTCAGGAGGAGGTTGGAACGGTCCGTCTGGTGATACTATTTCTATTACTGGTGGTGTGGACACCCATTTTTATATGCTAACAGATCCGAGAAACTGTATGCAGACCGATACGATCATCATTACTCATGATGATACGATCGCACCTGTCATCGCCTGTCCGGGTGATACCACAACAAGCAGTTGTACTTTCAGTTACTCGCTTCCGGATGTTGAGGAGAACTGCGACAGTCTTGCTTATAATGTCATGGAAGGACCTGAACCTGGTGAAATATTCCCTGCCGGGATCACGGTAGTTACCATAGAGGTAAGAGATGAAGCTGGTAATGCTGACACTTGCACCTTTGAAGTAAATGTTCTGAATGACCTCGAACTTCTCGCGACAACTATAAAAGAAGCCCGTTGTGCTGGAGATACCGCTATCTATCGTCTGAACGGAAGTGGTGGTAGTGGTGATTTGAGAGTGATCTCACAGGGAGACACAATGACTCTGGACGGTGACAGCCTGATTGTCGAGGTGACAGAACCAACAATATTTCAATTGATAGACACCACTGGATGCTTTGATGAGATATCTGTAGGACCTGATCTTACACCTCTGATGGTGGATTCAGCCAATGTAACTCAAATGAGCGGTACAGGGACCAATGACGGACGTATCGAGATTTTTGTATCCGGTGGTACTCCTGATTATGCTTATCTCTGGAAAAACGACATTGGCACGACCGTGGGAGATTCCATGGTCCTGGATAGTTTGAGTCCGGGAAGTTATTACTGTATCGTAATGGACAGTAATCTTTGCACCGTTACCAGTGATACCTTTGTTATAGAATTGATCACAGCAGTGAATGGTGTCGAACAAAATGTGGTCAATGTCTTTCCTAATCCATTCGACACAAGGATTACCGTCGAAAGCTCCAGGGAACCCATTCTGTCACTGACTATCTACAATAGCCGGGGTGAAAAACTGGCCAGGGTAGAAACATATGATAAGAAATTCTCATATGAATTCGGTGATATGACCACCGGTATATACTTCATAGCTGTTGAAACAGAAAACGATCTGTTGATCAGGAAGGTGCTGAGACAACGGTAGACACTTGATAAGTGTGGAGCTAAAAAAAAGAAGCGCCGCCATTTTTATAATGGTGGCGCTTTCATTCTTTACTTTTCCAGATACTTATCTGCCTTGTCCTCCGGAATCATTCAGACGGCCTTTTTCTTCATCCAGTCCTGTTTTTCTCTTGCGTGTTTTTACCTTTTGATTTCCAATCGTGTAGCTCACATTAATGCGGTATTGACGGGCTTCCCAACCTCCATTAGCCTCAACATATTGGGCACCAAAGTCGCTTTTTCCTCCCCACATCATGGTCCTGAAAAGGTCGCCCATGGATAACTTGATGCTACCTCTGTCATCGTCAAATTTCCATTGCAAACCGGCATCCATGCCTCCGATCGCCTGGCTTTTGAAGATACCACCCCAAACGCCTCCTGATCTGTACCAACCTGACAATTCAAGACTAAAGTTGTGTGGCAACAGGAAAGATGTCTGACCATACATATTAAAAAATGGGACGTTGAGGTCTACCTTCTTACCATCTCCATAGTCCGCCTTGTTCATTACATAAGTTCCACCCATGGTCAGGTAGGCATTCCACCACTGATTGATGGAGAAGGGATAACTGACATTAGCATTATATACCTGCCGGGTAGCCAGATTATCGATCATGATAAAGGAAGCCTCCTGATTGATGGTATCGATAAGCTGGGCAAAGAAATCATCGATGTAACTATAACTCAAGGTCGTGTTTAATCTGTAATTGAAAGTATGGCTGAGCTGTATGCTGTGCGTATATTGCGGGTTGAGGAAGGCATTCCCCTTTCGAAAGCTCAGTTCACTTAGTTTAAACTCGAAAGGGTTGAGATCCTGATAATTGGGCCTGTCGATCCGTCGGCTATAGGTAAGATTGAAGCTGTTCTTTGGATTAAGGTTGTAACTCACTCCGGCACTTGGAAAAAAGTCCAGATAGTCTCTAGGGGTATTATTGAGCTGATTTCCTTCCAGGTCCTCCAGGTCACCTTCCGAACGAGTATACTCTGCTCTAACACCAGCCTGGATTCCAAATTTCCCGAATTGTCTCTGGTAGTGAATGTAACCCGCATTGACCCATTCATCGTAGACAAACATATTTGATCTTTCCGTATCCAGATCCAATTCTCCGTCAATGTTATTATAGAAGCCGTACTCATTGTCAGTGATCACACGGATACTCTTAACTCCCAGGCTGAGCTTAGCCTCACCTACGGGACGCACATGATCCAGTTTGAACGAATATATATTTACATCGGTAGGTGTATTCGTATTATAATTGGCTTCTTCGATTATGTCATCTCTGTCAGGTCCGTAGTAGATATTAGGTTGGACACCTTCCGATCGCCTGGTGAAAATACCATAGTCGACATCCATATTCCATGACCGACCTTCACCGGCATCAATGGAATAATTGAGATTGAAATCGTAACTGTTCCGCTCATTATCTTCCGTGTTACCGGAAACGAGCCACCTGTCGATCTCTTTCGTTGCCTGGTCAGAAATTCTTGTGACTGTACGGGTTTTGTTGACGGGATTATTGAAATTGGTACTCGCCATAAATCCAAGAGTGTGCCTGTCGTTCAGGAAAAAGTCCGCACCCAGTCTTGCTCCATGATTAACGGCATCTCTTCTTATATCATTACTTGCTTCATATATGAAGCCCACTTGCTCCCTATAAAAATTAGCGTAATTGTGATTGATTCCCTGCCAGTAGGAATAACCCCCAAAGAGGTTGACAATGTTATTGCGATAATTGGCATTAAAAGAGGCATTTCCCTTTGGCGTTATCCCCTGGGCAAAACCTGCGTTCAGGGTCATATTCGAACCGAATTTCTGATTCTTTTTCAATCGGATGTCGATAATACCGGCATTACCCTGGGCCTCATACTTGGATGAAGGATTGGTAATAATGTCGATCGAGCTTATGTCCGTAGCGTTAAGACTTCTCAGGTAAGCGGCGAGATCATCTCCAGCCAATGGAGAGGGACGGCCATTGATATAGATTCTAACACCATTTTTGCCCAGAAGACTGATATTATCATTGTTATCCACGATGACTCCGGGAGCCTTTCTCAGAAGGTCAAATGTATTGCTGCCCTGTGCGTTTATGCTCCCTTCAATATTGAATCGAGTCTTATCGGGTTGCACCTCAACGATCGGCTTTTTACCTCGAACTGTTACTTCATCCAAAGTGGTCAATGAAGCCCCCAGTAGAACTTCGCCGAGATCCATGGAACTGCCATTGAATTCAAAGGGATTTGTAGAAGACGGTTTAAATCCGACATACGAGACCTCTACGAAGTATGAGCCAGGCTTTGACGTGGCAAGCAGAAATGTTCCGTCATCTTCCGTATAGCCAACCTTCTGAAGTGTTGAGTCGGGCATGGATCTCAGGGAGACGCTGGCAAATGAAACGGCAGAGCCGTCCTCCTGAACGACAGTACCCGTAATACTCTGGGCTGTCATCACAGATGTTAAAAACATGGTCAAAAAGGAAAGAGTAATGCGCAATTGTATCATGTGGATCGATTGATTGAGTCCAATCTCCGTCATCGGCTCGATGAGTACCGTTTCAGGAGACATAATTTCATTGTTAAAGACGCCTTGCCTATTCAGGAGGTTGCAAATTCAGGCGTCCTATAAGACAAAAGTAGTTTAAGTGACGGTGCAGGTCTGATCTTTTCGACGAAGGTTGTCGTATTTCCGATAAAAAAGCCCTCTATGTGCGGGGGCGCCTCCCAGGAACCGAGAAATCAATCATCTAGCTTCAAAACTTCCAAAAAGGTCTTCTGCGGTACCTCTACATTGCCTATCTGGCGCATCTTCTTCTTGCCCTTCTTCTGCTTTTCCAGCAACTTTCGTTTCCTGGTGATATCACCTCCATAACATTTGGCTGTGACATCTTTTCTAAGGGCAGAGATCGTTTCTCTGGCTATGATCTTGGCACCTATAGCGGCCTGTATGGCGATCATGAATTGCTGCCTCGGAAGGAGTTCTTTCAAACGTTTACAAATCTGACGACCAAAGTCCTCTGCCTTTTCACGGTGAACAAGTGCCGAGAGTGCATCCACAGATTCACCATTAAGTAAAATATCAAGTTTTACCAGATCTGACTTTCTATAATCAATAGGATAATAATCGAATGACGCGTAGCCTCTTGAAATGGATTTCAGGCGATCATAAAAATCAAATACGATCTCCGCGAGAGGTAGATGGAAGGTCAATTCAACTCGTTCTGTGGTCAGGTAAACCTGCTTCGTCATCGTTCCTCTTTTCTCAAGGCAAAGGTTCATGATCGGCCCAATATATTCGGGCTTGGTTATTATCTGAGCCTCTATATAAGGTTCTTCCACAGAGTCGATCTCCGTCAGGTCAGGCAATTCATTGGGAGTCTGAATTGATATCCGGTTACCTTTTTTATCATTTACAAAATAATTCACATTGGGCACCGTCGTGATCACTTCCTGGTCGAACTCCCTGGACAAGCGTTCCTGAATGATCTCGAGATGAAGCATTCCCAAAAAGCCACATCTGAAACCAAAGCCCAGCGCAACGGAAGTCTCCGGCTCGAAGGTGAGGGAAGCATCATTGAGCTGAAGTTTTTCAAGACTATCCCTGAGATCTTCAAAGTCATCATTGTCAACAGGATAGATCCCTGCAAATACCATAGGTTTGACATCTTCAAATCCTTTGATGGCTTGAGCACAGGGGTTTTCTACCGAGGTTATCGTATCACCTACCTTGATCTCCTTGGAGATCTTTATGCCCGTAATAATGTATCCTACATTTCCCGCGGAGAGCTCCTTCTTAGGGATCTGGGTGATTTTCAATACACCGATCTCATCCGCTTCATATTCTTTTCGAGTATTTACGAATCGTACTTTTTCACCCTGATGCAAAGTGCCATTCAGAATTCTGAAGTAAGCTATTACCCCCCTGAATGGATTAAAAACAGAATCAAAAATCAAAGCTTGAAGAGGCTTATTGACATCTCCTTCCGGTGGAGGGATTCGGTCTACGATCGCAGACAATACGTCAGCGACGCCTTCTCCTGTTTTACCGCTTGCCAGAACGATTTCTTCTTTCTTACAACCTATTAGATCAATGACCTGGTCCGCAACTTCCTCGACCATGGCGCTTTCCATATCGATCTTATTCAGTACCGGTATGATCTCCAGATCATGTTCTATGGCCAGATACAAATTTGATATGGTCTGTGCCTGGATACCTTGGGTTGCATCCACAAGTAATAATGCTCCTTCACAAGCCGCTATAGAACGAGAAACCTCATAAGAGAAATCAACATGGCCAGGCGTATCGATCATATTGAAGGTATAGACCTGACCGTCAGTGTGCTTATAGTCCATCTGGATAGCGTGGCTCTTTATCGTAATTCCACGCTCTCGCTCCAGATCCATATTGTCCAAGGCCTGGTTTTTCATCTCACGCTTGGAGATCGTTTGGGTGAATTCAAGCAGGCGATCACTCAAGGTGCTTTTACCGTGATCGATATGGGCAATGACGCAAAAGTTGCGGATCAATTTCATAGTTCGCAAAGATACCTATGATTCTACAGGTAATATACTTTGCCAATAAAATAATCATTGAGGGTAAATGTTCACCAAGCTAACGAGATCTTTGGAGTCGATCATTCAAAATGGCTGCATACTCAATAGCCCGACGATTTCCTATACCGATGGCTTCCTCTATCCATTGAAGCGCGCTGCCCAGATCACCTTTGTATTCGTAATAGAGTGCCATGTTGTATGCGGCGCGTCCTTTAGCTTTTTGACTCGCATTTGAATGGTAAATATCTCTCCAAATTTCACCGGCTCGTTCCATACGTTCAGCTTTGACAAACCTATGTGCCTTCTGCATATCACGAGCTTTGTGACCTGCACTTTTATAATAAGACCGTTCCAGGTA
>JAWVZH010000143.1:0-6937 GCA_033722295.1 Saprospiraceae bacterium | reverse complement strand
CTGGATGAGTTTGGCTACCGGGAAATGTTTGACAAGGCTTTCCCCGAATATCCGGAAGACAAGCGATACACACCAGAAACAGCCTCTTTTGCTATGGGCGCCTTTCTAAGGACCATCCTGACAACAGAAGCGCCCTTTCAGGAATACCTGAAAGGCAATACAGAAGCGCTGTCTTACGCTGAGAAGCAAGGCGCACTGTTGTTTTTTGGAAAGGCCAGATGTTTTGGATGTCACAGTGGACCTTCGTTCAGTAATATGGAGTTCCATGCCCTTGGAACTGCCGACATGTATCAGTTTGGCGGACTCAATACAGGTCCCGATGACCCCAGAAATCTTGGACGCGGAATGTTCACAGGGAAGGAAGAAGACAACTACAAGTTCAAAGTTCCACAACTCTATAATGTATCAGACTACACACATTATTTCCATGGAAGCAGTAAAACATCTCTTGAGGAACTTGTAGAGTTCAAGATCAACGCTCGGTCCGAGAATCCAAATGTATCGGATGACCGTCTGTCTACTTTGTTCAAACCCCTTGATCTCAATGAATCTGAAAAATTCTATTTACTGCAATTTCTGAAAAATGCCCTGAGAGATCCCGATATGGAGCGCTATATGCCTGAGACGGTACTCTCCGGAAAGTGCTTTCCCAATAATGATATCATGGCCCGCAGGGAAATGGGATGTAATTGAGAGTTTAGTGTTTAATGATTAGTGTTTATGGATAATAACGTCAAGCTTAGTTCTTTAGGATCATCTAGCAATAAACAATAAACAATAAACAATAAACAATAAACCTTCATTATTTACCCTGCATTCCCCGTTTACTTGTTACCTATTTCTTACTTTCCTGCTTCACTTAAAATAGTCAGTCATGTCGAATGAAGTCCGGAATCTGGAGCCAAGGCAATTGTGGAATAATTTTGCCGACCTCAATGCTGTCCCGCGAGGATCTAAGAAAGAAGAGAGAGTAATACAATTCATGGTAAACTTTGGCGAGGATCTTGGATTGGAGACCAAAGTGGATGATGTTGGTAATGTAATCATCAAAAAGCCGGCCTCGAAGGGTATGGAAGACCGGCAAACCGTCGTGCTTCAAAGCCACCTGGATATGGTGCATCAGAAGAACGCTGATACCGATTTTGATTTTGATAAGGAAGGTATAAGAATGACCGTTGACGGGGACTGGGTCAAAGCAGAAGGAACCACACTCGGTGCGGACAATGGTATCGGCGTGGCTACGATCATGACGATTCTAGCCTCTGAGGATGTTCCTCATCCACCGATCGAAGCTTTGTTCACTATTGATGAAGAAACCGGTATGACAGGCGCGATTGGTCTCAAGGGAGGATTGCTGTCAGGAGATATTCTATTGAACCTTGATACCGAGGATGACGATGAGCTGACTATTGGTTGCGCGGGCGGTATAGACGTGACTGCAAGTGGGACATATGAAGAAGTGTCACCAAAGAATGACGTCGCGCTGAAAGTGTCGATCACGGGATTGACAGGTGGTCATTCAGGAATGGACATACATCTTGGCCGGGCCAATGCCAACAAATTGATGAATCGAGTGCTATGGGAACTTTCAAGGAACATTGAGCTCGAGGTCGCTTCAGTCGACGGTGGTGGATTGCGAAATGCCATTCCCAGAGAATCCTTCTCTGTGATTACTATACCCGAGAATCAAGTAGCAGATGTGGAAGAGTCCCTGACTCATTTAGGGCTGGTACTGAAGTCAGAATACAAGAGCACAGATCCTGAAATAACATTGGCCTATGGAGATGCCGAGCATCCGGACAAGGTGATAAGCAAGGCAGACCTGACCGGCTTGCTGAATGCTGTTTATGCCTGTCCAGTTGGTATATACCGTATGAGTCCGGATGTGGAGGACCTTGTGCAGACTTCTAATAATCTTGCACGGGTTGAGATCAAAGATGGCAAGTTTAGCATCCTGTGTCTGACAAGGTCATCGGTAGATACAGAAAAAATGGACCTGGCCAACATGATACGGTCGGTATTTGACCTGATAGGCGCGGAAGTTACCACAAGCGGAAGTTATCCCGGGTGGACGCCAAAACCTGATGCTCCTATAATCAAACTTATGAGTACTATTTACGAGGAGGTTTTTGAGGAAGAACCAAAGGTCTATGCCTGCCATGCCGGTTTGGAATGTGGCATATTGGGCACTCATTATCCGGATATGGATATGATATCATTTGGTCCTAATATTCGGGGTGCGCATTCTCCTGATGAAAAAGCCCAGATCTCATCTGTACAGAAATTCTGGAAGTACTTCCTTGAAACAATGAAGAGAATTCCAGCAAAATAAGTTCTTCTGAGCGCTTACATTCAGACGGCCGCTGTCCTATAATATTCTCTGAAACTGATCATTCTGTTCTGTTTCTCATCCCAAAGCTTATTGTTGATAAGTTTCAGACTCTCTTTGAAGTTGATCGTATTGACATATTTGTTGAGGATGGGATTCTCTTTGGAACACCGTACCAGATTATAGTTGGGTATAAGGGAGTTCAAATGGTGGATATGATGATATCCGATATTACCTGTCAGCCAGTTGAATAATGCTGGCAGCTTGTAGAATGTAGCCCCACGGATCGAGGCGAGAAGAAAGTCCCAGTTGTCTTTCCAACTGAAATAAGCATGCTCATGCTGGTGCTGTATATAGAAAAACCAGAAGGCTATGATCATGAATATTCCGAGAATGGACAATTGGATAAAGAAGAAGCGTTCCCAGCCCAGGAAATAGCCTAATGTACAATAGGCTATGATGAGGCCCACATTATTTATCAGTTGTTTGTAGTTCATGTTCCTGATCACCTTGAGATTGATTAGCGGCAATCGAAGGGACACAACGAAATAGAAAATCGGTACTATGACGAAGAGAACGAATGGGTTCCGAAAGACACGATACCAGAATCTTTGCCACTTGCTCCTTTTCTCAAATTCGGTTACAGTCAAAAAATCGATATCACCTATATCACGATGTTCCAACATGCCTGTATGAGCATGATGATAACTATGTGTTCTGGCCCAGTAGTGAAAAGGGATCGTACTGAAATAGGACGAAATGACGCCTGTGATGTTGTTCCACACTCTGGATCCGAAATACGATTGGTGACCACAATCATGCTGAATAATGAAAATTCTGACAAGAAAAAAGGCATTTATTACGGCCAGACCCAATGTCAATGCTTTAGAATACGAATATGTGAAATACATCAAGACCCATAAGGCTAGAAAGGGCATGAAGGAAGTCAATATCTGAAGTATCGCTTTCTTATTATCTGGCTTTTGATATTTGGAGACTATACTTTTCCAATTGGACAGGTCTCTTTTAATACTCTGTTCGATCATGAACTTCGACTTATTATTATGAGTTGGTGTGAATCAGATAATTTGTTGTCCACCTTGAATTCGAAAAGGCTGCAAGATAATGTATTGGGTGCGATCAAGCTAAAGTATCTATACTTTTCCTTTTAATGCTATCCGTACTATTACTTAGAGGGCCTTTTTACTTTTCCTTTCTATATAAGCCGTAAAAGAGTGTTTTGTTCACGTTGCCACCTTCGTCGTATATCTTCCAGATCTGGGTAACTGTACTGTCCTCCTGTAATTGCCATGTGATCTGATCGTAGTATTTACCTTTCGGACCATTCTTCAGGGGGCCTTTCAATATGATCTGACCATCACCGCCCTGTCCTTTCAATATCAATGAGCCCCCACCACTATCGACCCAGGTCTGGTTCCAGGTAGAGTCTCTTCTGTCAAAGTAGCTGTAACTTCTTCCTGAGCTGCCTTTAACGCCCTTCCAGCTTTCACTGATGATGCAATTGCCTTCAATTTTTTGAATGGTATTATGTCCTGCCAACTGGCCTGTAGTATCGTAGACCGACCACTGGCCTAGCCAGAAATCGAATTGCCTGTAAGGCACTGTACAGCAGGGACAAACTTCTTGTGCATTGATCTCTCCAAAAAATAAAATGGCGAAAACAATGATAGTACAGTTTCTCATGAGACTGATCTTAGTTTGAAATAAAGGAATTGTCTACCTGAAGTGCGATCTTAAAGATAAACAATCTTTAGGATTGACACCACGAATCTCTCTGTTGTAGCTTTACTACAGGGTGCCATGATTCATGAGCAGAAGGATCACCATCGCTTTCCGCTGTAGAGGCCAGATGAGCTATACTCGCTGTTTCGATCTGTAACTACAAGGATCAAATGACTATCCTCCCTGGCGAGAAAATTGGGTTTCTCCTTTTCTATGTAGAGGCTATCTCCTGTATTTAGTGAGAGGTAATGATCGTTGAGAGCGATACTTCCGGAAAATACATAGAGAAATAAAGACAATTTATCGAATTGCATAAGAGAGGGCAATGAAGTGTGTTGACCTGCTTTCAATAGCATGTCATAGCATTTTGTCTTGCTCCTGAACTTCACAGGTGCACGCTGATCATTCCCGGCTAGTGTCCGCCATTTATTTGTACTGTATTTCTCGTCCAGGTCATGAAATTGCGCCATGGGCTCAAGGTCATCTTTTTCAGGACGGAGAAAGATCTGCAGCATTTCTACGGTTTGACCATCCTGTTTGACGTGTTCCTCATGTTCGACATGTCTTCCTGAGTTCAAAACAAGGATTCGTTGAGGATGAAGTTCGTCATTATTACCTATGGAATCCTTATGGATAAGAGTTCCCTGCCGGAGATAACTAAGTATTTCATCATTTTCATGAGGATGCTTGTCGATAGATGTTCCCGGCTCAAGGTATACATGATCTATCCTTCCAATAGTTCCCAAACCCGAATCTTCCATATCCAGGGCGTTACCGGGATATAGGATCTTGATTGTCTTTCCATCGTCTCTGTATTCCCTTCGTCTGGAGTGTGGTATTTTTTCCAACATTGATATAATTCTTTGAAATAAGATAATATCAAGCAGAAGGTTGTTCAACCTACAATAGGAGAACATTACTGTGTACCATTATTCATGCTCGACGATCGCTGTTTTGGTCAGGCTGGCATGGATATCTTTGAGTCCCATCAGTGCTGCTGAGCCGTACCATTCTCTTAACTCCATACGCAAAGAGCCCGCCTGTATGGCCGGATCAGTACTTGTCAGCTTTTGTGCTTCTTCTTTAGAGTCCACTGCAAATATGTAGATCCCTCTCAGATCCTGATCATCGAAGAAGGGTCCCGCCAGGATCAAGGTGCCCTCTTCGGACATTCTCATAATATTGGCGAGATGAGCACGTTGCAGTTCTGCCGATTCTGATGAATCCAGATCACGGTTTGGGCCACGGTATAAAAATGCCATGACATACTTACGCATGCCATATTCATCGGCGTTGTACTCGACTGCTTTTGCTGAGTCATATTGAATTTCTGTATGTGCTTCCGTCGAGTTGTCATCTGAAGTTGTCGAACTCTTTTCACTCTCACATGAGGCCAGGAAGAACAGAACCATAATGAGCAGTAAGGGAATGTTATTTGCCTTCATAACTTTAAAGTGTAGTAAGATCTCTATGCTAAGTTGTTAATTGAACTGGTAATATAATGATCACCTTGCTGAATGAGTTCTGTCTTCACCTCTGTGTTTCTGGTAACATGGATTCTGAGAAAGCTAAAGGTGTTTCAGGAAGATTAAATTACATCAGTTTTTCCAATGTTTGCGGAAAAAATACGATCTTCGGGGGGTGGTTTTTGGTGACCACCCCAAATTTTGATAACAGAACTAAAACCTCAAATAGAATGAAAAGGACCCTCGCAATTGTCTTTATTTTTACTGGAATATCCCTGTTTCTTTCACAAGACATTAATGCACAGACGATTAATGGACTGGATGTTGCCGAAGATCAGGTGATCCTCAAGATCAGTGCTGGTGAGTTTATGATCAACAAGGAAAATGGAGTTTTTGACCTAAGTAATACCGAACCTATGACGAGCCCGGATATCGATGTGGCCAAAGCGGTTGAGAGTTCAGGAGATCGCGGTGTAGAAGTGGCGAATAAGGCTGGTGAGGTCATTGGCACGGTTTACTACGATCCTTCTACAAAAGAGTTCCTTTTCAGGTAATTCGATATTAAATCATATAGGATATGCCTGCATTAGCATGAGTCAGGTATATTAGTCTTTTATTCAACTGCTGGCTGTCGCTTCCCGACAATATGACCTATATATCATGCATCCTCACCGGGGCATCTCTGGTGAGATCTGGTATGTACAAGTTTTTATAGGAGGGGAAGGAGGGGAGTGTTGTAGCGCTTTTCCAAATTCAGAGACGACTTATAGCTGATCTTATATCCCTGAGGTCATAGTAATGAAATACAGCCCCTTCTGACATGGCCACAAAGATGCCTTCGGGGTATCTCGGAGAAATAGAATCAGCATATAGATCGCATCCGTCGGTCTCCAAGGTGCTCAATCTGATCTCGCCCAATCTTTGATGTTTATGCGGATCGGAATCCGAGCCTTCACGCGTAAAGACCTCGAAAGTGAATTGCTGCTGATCTGAAACAAGAATATAGCCCCTGCGATACTCAGTGGGCCAGATCGCTATACCTTCCCTTTCTTCAAGAAAGTCCTCTGTTCCGAAATGAGCGAGTTCACGATCCGAGGAATCGGGGTGAGCATAATATTTGCGTATGCCCGAAGTCTCATCCGAATAGTAGACATATCCCAATTCATCATCCACTGCAATAGCCTCTATTCCACCCCTGCCTGAATATGCCCCGAACTTTCTTACCAATTCACCAGTCAATGTCGAATCTTGTGCGACCAGTTCATACTGCCATAGATAGGTCCCGTCCGTAGGACCGGATCTCCTGCTTACCATAGCGTAAACTTTGGCGCTAGCGGTGTCTTTATAAAGGCCTATGCCCATGGGTATTCTGGCTTCAGGTCTGGTTTCACCAACAAAT
>JAWVZH010000142.1:0-6974 GCA_033722295.1 Saprospiraceae bacterium | reverse complement strand
GGTCCCGTTGGTAGGCATAGAACCTTCTGCCATCTTGAGTTTGAGAGATGAATGGAAAAGGCTGATCGACCCTGAAAGATTAGAAGAACTGGAATCCTTGAATCAGCGCGTTTATACCATCGAGGAATTTCTCAGTCTGGCATATAGAAATGGCGAGATCGGGAATGATAATTTCAGAAAAGATCCTGTGCGATATCATGTCCATGCACATTGTCATTTTAAAGCTCAGTGTGAGGAGAATGATATCTACCATCTTATGGATATAGTTCCGAATGCGGAGGTCAGCCGTATACCGAGTGGTTGTTGCGGCATGGCGGGGTCCTTCGGCTATGAAAAGGAGCATTACGATGTAAGTATGAAGGTGGGTGAACAAGAGCTCTTTCCTTACCTAAGGAATATCGGCAAGAGGGATAGCGTCATCGCCAACGGCACCAGTTGCCGGCATCAGATAGAAGATGCCCTGCAGATAGGAGCCCTGCACCCTGTGGAGGCCCTGTGGAGTATGTTGAAATAATGATATAAGCCTTTAGGATTCTATTTTGCTCCTGATAAAATGGATCCAGGATGTACTGGAATAAAATAAAGTGTCTTATGCCATCATTTTTGAATAAATTTTACCCATGGACTTGAGAAATTGATGAAAATGACTGATTTTTGCAGTTAAAGTGTTCTCATAGTGTGTTCTCCCCTCTTTTCACCGCCCGGTGATTAGGGGGGTTTTTTTTAGCACGTTAGCGTACTGCGTTTTGGGTATTGGCGCATTAGCTTTTTAGCTTGTTGGCTCGTCGGGAAAAGAATATTTGTTGATTATTGATTATTGGAACTCACTTGAACAAGTCCAGTATATAGGAACTCTAGCGGCCCAATGACAACTGCACAAGTTCTATAGTCCCGAAGGGACGACTAAGCAAGCTACTTGCTATCTGTCACCTGTCACCCGTCAATCTGACTACCTGAATACTGGATACCAAGTACCAAATTACTCCTTGCCTAAAGTTCTCTTCCTGCCCAGGCCTTCACCTCATCCACCATCAAAGGTCCAAAATGTCCGGGATACCACTTGGTGAGATGCTCTTTTGATAGAAGGTATTCGATGTCCTGGTCATTATCCCTGACGTCGCACATGAAGTAATGACGGGCGGGCTGATCTCTGTTCAAAGGCTTGCCACGGATCAGATCGCCGACGAAAGCTATGGAATCGATGTAGATCACCAGCGATCCTGGGGTATGTCCGGGTAGTACTTCGATCTCTATGTCCCAGTTCTCTATCAGGTAGTTCTGCGCAGTATCAACATAGATGTCTGGTTCCACTGGTGGATATTGGTCGGGTGTTCCCCAGGAAAGGATATGTGCGAATAGTGAGGTGGGGCAGATGTCGACATTCAGGCCATTGACGATGTAGGCGCTGTCTGCCCGACCGGCAATGACCTTGCAGTTGTAGTTTTTCTGAAGTTGATACGCTGAACCGGCATGATCGGCATGGGCGTGAGTTATGATAACGTGATCCAGTTCACCGGTAGACACATTATGATCGGTCAGTAATCCTTCGATACGATCATAGGTAGACTCATAGCCCGCATCGATGAGGACGGCTCGCTTGTCCTTTTTTAGCAAGTATATATTTGTGTTCTTGTGAGTAAATTGGATGAGCTGAAAGGGCTTTTCTGTGCTGATAACGGTATTCTCTTTGCCACTCGAACAACCGAATAAACAGATCACGGCGATATAGAGAAAGACGCGCATTACCAGACGATCTCTACATTGGGATTAAAGATCCATTGAGACCAGTTCTGATTGTAAGCATGAATCGTGTCCGTTCTTTCGCCTTGCATATTGTCCAGTGGATAATCGCGATTGACCCACTCAAATATGCTGCCATAGAGATTGTAAACGTCATTGTAGCCTGCTTCCCTAAGCTTTTCGCCGATCTTGCTGCTCCGGTAGCCAATAGAACAGTAAACGACGATAGGGGTAGAGCGATCGTATCTTTTTACATAATCCATATCAAAGTCCTTGTACCCGACATATCGTGCGCCCGGCAGATGGCTGACTTTGAATTCTTCTTCTGCCCTGGCATCAAGGATAAGATAATCCGAGTAGTTCTCATACAGTGTCTTTACGTCCAGCAGGGGAACTTCATCAGGATCTACATATTTCGCAACTTCTTCATGAAATTCAGGGTTCTCGGCATGAGGTCTTGCCGGCTGATCCTGGGCTGTGAGGGTCTGGGATGCCAGCATAGCAGTGATCATCACGAGGTAAATACTAGAAAGGAAATTATACTTCATCTTATTAAAAACAAGTCACAGGTTTGAATGGTTTGGGGTGGACTCAGGACTAACATATATGCACACCTGTGCAGGAACACCTGCCTTGTATAGACAAGTCTCTTTCGGTATCTTACTCTTAGTTATACGTATTCCGTATAACCTAACCTTACATCCTTTTAAACGATAACTGCTATGAAGGCGATCTATATCTTATTTATTTCTCTGTTTTTATCAGGTTTAGCAATGTGTCAATGTGATGGTGTCATCGTACTGCGTACTCAGAATGATGTCCATGCTTTTGTTGCTACTTATGGTAACTGCACGGAGGTAAATACATTAATCATCGGTTGTGATACCTGCGATATTGCGGACCTGAGTGGTCTGAAGGAGGTTGAGTTGGTCAGGAGACTTGAACTTAAAGGTGGAGTCAGGGCAGTCGATGGGATGATATCTTTGAGAAAAGTAGACCTTCTTGAAATGGAAATGTCTACTAATGGATTGGCGCCTTTCCCTCGCCTTGATACCATAATTGAACTTGATCATGAATACCAAAGCCCGGATGAGGACTTGTCCATCTACTCTGAAGTAAATTATATAAGGACATTGAATTTATCCAAGAGTGGTTATTTTGATGGACTCAGCAACTTCTCACCGCATCGCAACTTCAGCCTGAATCTCTTTGCATACGAACGTGGCGATGACCTGAGTAAGATCATGAAGGGTTATACAGGCAGACTGGGTGGGCTTGCTCTGAGTGCCAGGAATAAGATTGGCACTAAATATTTGGACCTTGCACCTTTGATCGATATAGACACCATTATGATTCTTGGTTTGCACCGGATCAGTGATATTGACCTGAGTCCGATCCTTGATGTGGGTCATGTACGCAGACTCTACATATCTAATGATGCGGACTTCGATCTGAAAGGAGGCTTTAAAAATATTACTTCACTGGAAAGACTGTTTGTTACACGTGTAGACCAGATCAAAACCCTGGAAGACCTCGTTCCCAATCTCAGATCTATTCAGAATCAAGTTTATATTTCCTATAATGAATCGATAGAATCCATTGAACTGTTATCGGATTTTCCACCACTGGAGCGCACGACTTTTATCAACCAAAATGAGATATATATTAGCATCATCAATAATCCGAGACTTCGAACCTGTGGTAATAACTTCATTTGTAATGCTGTAAAACAGTTTAAATATCCGGATAGCTTGAGGATATTCCTGAATGGAGATTACTGTACTTACGACAGCCTGATCCAAAACAATTGCCTGACCCTGATATCCTCAGATGAAAGCGGGGTCGGCATCTCTGTACATCCTAACCCTACCCATGCAAAGGTCAACCTTTCGGTAACCGACGGAAAATACATTTTACTTGGTTTGGATGGTAAAGAAGTAGAGACTGGAACACTGAGACGTGGTCAGATCGACATGTCAGAATTGGCAAATGGCGTATATGTTTTGAAGGTGTGGTCCGGACGAGGTTATTATGTAGAGAAAATAGTGAAGAGGTGACTTTTTCTGATAAAGTCACTCCGTGATTTGCTTTTTAGTGAATGACTACCCCCTGTCGTTGAACAGTCATACCCTTCTGCCTGAAAATCACCTGAAAATTGCCCTCCGGATAACTGCTGACATCTACTTCATGAACTTTAGAATTGATTTTACCCCTTTGCAAAGTCTTACCATCCATCGAGATCAATTCAAAAGACAAGTCCGGAAGATCTCCTTCTTTTAAATAACAAAAAGTCAGGTGATCCTTCGCCGGAACAGGTCCGATACTGAAGAAGGGTGAGGTTGCTATACGGGACATATTAGATGAACTGGTCGTTAGGTCGATGAGGTAGACCAGATCTTCATGAATGCTCGCAACGGCCGCCATGCTGCCGTCCGCCCGGATATCGAAGTAGTGTCCGGGTGCAATACCCAATTCCAAAACTTCGTCATCCACATGAAATTCATTGGGCAGGGTGGATTCATTGCTCTGCAAGACAACAAACTGAGTGCCATCCGAGTCATACTGAACTGATATCGGAGTCAGGTGCGGAGAGAATCTCAAAGATCCAGACACCCGGAAATTGAAAGGGTCGATAAAGTCGATCTGTCTTTCGTCCTGTGAACATACGGCAAATCTATCCGTTGTGGCATCAAATGCGATCCTGGTAGGATTGCCACCTACATCCAGTCCACCGAATGGCACGGGATCGCCCAGGACATCTTCGATTATGAAGACCTTGCTGTCGTTCTTGAGTGTCACCGCAGCATATACTTTGCCATCGATAGGGTGAGAAAGCGCGGTTTGCAGGGCAAATCCCTCAGCGGGAATGGACGTCATGATCTCGTCATTTTCTAGATCCAGGATCTGTATGGCATCATCAAATGGTGTAGCGAGTACTCCACGGCTGCCGTCGCCTGTCATGGCCAGATTACAGCGGATCCCGCGGTTGGTCCACGAAATTCCAGTATTGCCACTGGGAAAGCTCTTGACAAAGCTCTGATCACTTCCGCTAAGATCGATGACGCCTATGGCATCCACACCTCCGGCATTCAGAACATAGGCTTTTTCTCCTGATGGGTGTACAAAGGTCTGATCCGGACGATCTCCACCACTGTATAACACCTTTTTAATATCAAGACTCTCCAGGTCGATAATGCTCACCTGGTCTGCCAGCCTTTCGCCGACGAGCGCATAACGATTATCGGGTGTAATGGCCGTGTGAAATATCTCATAAAGCTCCAGAGGGATTATTGCTTCTAAGGCCTTTGATCCGACATCTATGATGCTTACTGTGCCTGATAATGAATTAACTGCGAGAATTTTTGAACCATCAGGTGTAAATTTTACGCTGTAAGTCGCATCGGCTTCCAGTTCCGATCCCAATTGCACATGACCAGCAGAAAGGATATTACCATTGCTTGAAAAATAGATCTCTGCCCGCTCCCGTCGGAGGGGATCCATGGCCAGGGTAAAATCCCCGGAAGGGGAGATGGCACCTGTATTCAGAGCAATACCCGAGGTTGTACTCAAAATGATGCCTGTATTCATATCTACCAGGTGGGTGTTGTAACCTCCAGCAACGCCGACCTGACCGTCGGCCTGGATATCGGTCCAGAATACGGCTGATCCTGTATTAATAGTCAAAAAATCGCTCAGATCAAATCGAATGAGCAGTCCGGCATTGTTTCCAGGAAGTAAAACGCGGTTGCCATCATTGGACATAGCGAGATGACCATTGAAATTGCCTACTCTTTGATCGGGAAAGATCTGAGCAGCGATCAAACGATTGTTGACATCTACCTGATAAACAGCAGGAGTAGATCCGAAAACAACGGCTACTATTTTTGAATCATCATCTGAAAATCTGACCTGACTGGCATTTTCGATCTCGGGAAGTGAATCTACTGTCATATTTTCCAGATCGTAGATCTTCAGTGGACCATCTGTGCCATTGACGGCCATTCTACCGTCGGATGATATATCAAAGCCATTATAACTGATAAGGTTCCTTGTATTTGAAGTGATAAAAGAGAAACCGCTGATCCCTGTCGGAAAATTATTTATACGGTGTGTATCAAATGTTTCGAGGTCTATCACCAGAGCTTGATCGGTGGTTTCAAGAGAAACAAGAGCAGTTGAACCATCGTCAGAGACCTCCACACGGGCAGGTTGACCTGCTGCCGGAATACTTGTCACAAGCGTGTCCATGCGCCAGTCCCATACCTCTACTTGCTCGCCGAACAGACAGCAGACAAGACCATAATCGCGGCTAAAGGCGATGTCAACGGGGAATGCCTGGGTTGGAATGGTCTTTTTTATCACACCATTGGATACATCGACTATGGTGATGTTATTGGTGAGCCGGTGCGCTACCCAGCATTCGGGACCTTCAGGTTCGAAAGCCGGGGCAATATGGAAATCCCCTTCGACGTCATCTCCGGCCTGTATTTCTATGAGTTCAGAAGCCATAGAAGGTGCGCCGACATTGACCGGCTGATAAATGGACACCGGATCATTATCCTGCTGTTCCAGCACCTGAGCTGTTACGAGACCTGATAATAAAATCGTTATCGAAAGCGTGTAGATTATTCTTGTCATAAGTCGTTTAGGTCAGGCGACTAAATTAAGGATTAGAAAATTGACCTTATGTGATGAGACTGGAATTATCTGCGTGGGCTCTTTCATCCTCATAGGCAGGAAGGAGAAGGAGGAGCGCTTCGCTAATTCTCAATACTTGGATAGTAACGATTGATTACAAGAGAAGAACCTCTTGGCGAAATTGGAGGGTTTAGAGTTTGGAGTTTAGCGGATATTGGCGATCATGCTACCGCTATACTTTACTTGGATTGTTAGCTTGGTGCACCGTTCAGATATTGAAAACGCTGTTCATTAATATTGTACCAAATACCAAATACCAAATACCAAATACCAAATACCAAATACCAAATACCAAGTAACGAGAGTATCGATGATAGCATAGCACCTCGCCTGAGCCGAAGGTTTCCATCCTTTTGGCGAAAAAGGTCTTGAAGTGTAGCTTAATTACCAGACTCTGGATAGATCTGTCCTTCCGGATTTTGATAAAAGCGAAGTTGGACATCCGAGCCGTCAAAGACGGCGTAAGAGTTGAAATTCATCCATTCGCCGAGATTGATGTACCGGCTTTCGCCATTGCTTAGTGTATAATCGATGGG
>JAWVZH010000141.1:0-7010 GCA_033722295.1 Saprospiraceae bacterium | reverse complement strand
GCCTGACCAAAAAATACTCTCAAATGGTCAGGTCCTGTGGATCGTACTGGACGATGCTAAAGAGGTTCAAATAATGTCTTTGGATGAAAGCACAGGACTTGGTGCACTTTCACCGATCAATATTCTAGAGCAGTATTGTGGTGATCAGTTTATGGCAGAATCAATGGGAACAAAAGATGAAAGTGGAGAGTCAATGGAGATCATCGAAGTGGCCCCTCTTGACAAGTCGGAGGATATTTTCAAGATCCGCATAGAATATCATACTGAGAAAAAAGAGATCAGAAAGGTCAAAACCTTCAGCAAGGATGGCTCCCGCATCATACTTGTCGCTTCGAATTACAACTTCACACCTGATTTTGCAGATGTCGATTTCGAGTACGACAGTGCTCAGCACCCTGACTATCATATTGAAGATCTAAGGTAGCCTTTGAGGATTTGAAGTCCATTTCCGGGTCCATGGAGATTTCAGGAATTGGTGGATTAAGAATCGCATTTCATTGGTGACCCCGGGGGTCACTTTAACATAATTTAACACTTCGACCAAGCCTCTTAATATTTTCTTAAGACTTCTCATTTCTAATAAAGTCCTGTGTCTCTGTCCTTTGTACATTAACATGTCTTTCTCATGACACTTAACGGTAAAATTAACCCCGGGGGTCACTTTAACATCAGACCCTCTCTCCATGCCACCGATTTCCTACCTTTGCCACATGGGTATAAAATCTACTCTGCTCTACCCTTTCGCCCGGTATATCGCATATGATATCCAGAATTGGTCGAAAAATGCGGTAAGTGATCAAAATAGGATCCTCGCTGACCTGCTAAAAACGGCCAGGCTGACCCAGTTCGGCAGGGATCATCATTTTGAGCAAATAAAAGGCCATAAGGATTTTAGGAATGCGGTACCTATCAGGGATTATGAGGCTTTTAAACCGTATGTTGAACGAATAAAAGACGGTGAAAAGGATATCCTTTGGCCGGGAAAACCGATCTATTTTGCGAAAACATCCGGAACCACATCAGGAGCCAAATATATCCCCATCACAAAAGCCAGTATTCCAAATCACATCTCTACCGCCAGGAATGCCCTTTTCAACTATTGTCTTCAGGCCGGCATTCTGGATATATTCGATGGTAAGGTGATTTTCCTTTCCGGTTCTCCTGAACTGGAAGATGTAGGTGGTATACCAACTGGTAGACTAAGCGGAATTGTTAATCACAGAATACCTGCATGGCTCAGAAGCAACCAGCTTCCATCATATGAGACCAACTGTATTGAAGACTGGGAAGAAAAACTATCTCGCATTGTCGATGAAACCATAGGTGAAGATATGCGCCTGATCAGCGGAATTCCACCCTGGGTGCAGATGTATTATGAACAACTCCTGGCGAGGTCAGGAAAGAGTTCGGTAACAAAGCTTTTTCCCAATTTCAAGATCTTTGTTTACGGTGGTGTTAATTACACGCCATACAAGGCAAAAATGGAAGACCTCACAGGACATCTGCCCTTTAGTCTGGAAACTTATCCCGCATCAGAAGGATTTATTGCCTTCCAGGATTCTATCGATCACCAGGGTCTCCTTTTGAATACGAGGTCAGGTATATTTTATGAGTTCGTTGCACTTGAGGATATATTTGATGAGAACCCAACTCGATTGACGCTTGAAGAAGTAGAACTGAATAAAGATTATGCTTTGATCATCAATAATAATGCAGGATTGTGGGGCTATAATATCGGTGATACCGTCAGATTCGTCAGTAAGACACCATATCGCCTCATAGTCTCAGGCCGTGTCAAACACTATATATCGGCTTTTGGAGAACACGTGATCGGAAAGGAGGTCGAACGCGCTCTTGAAGAAACCATCAGGCAGGAAGAAGGAGTATCAGTAATAGAATTCACCGTGGCACCCCAGGTATCACCACCAGGAGGGGTAACTCCTTATCATGAGTGGTTTATCGAGTTTGGTCACCCACCTGGCGATATGGATAAATTTGCTGCCGCGCTTGACAGGGCTATGATCCACCAAAATATATATTACAAGGACCTTCGGGAAGGCAATATCCTGCAAAAACTGAAGATCCGGAGCCTTGAAGAGAATGCCTTTCGGCAATATATGGCACACGAGGGCAAACTCGGTGGTCAGAACAAAGTTCCCAGGCTTTCCAACGACCGTTCCATGGCGGACCAATTGACACGTTATATCAAGGAATAACATACTGTCATCCAGTACTGAACGTTAGAAAATACATACCATTTAAGTTATAAAATCAGTACCTTTGCACGCTTATGAAAAACGGGTATAAATCTGTCGTCCTGCTGGTCGTCCTGATCATTGTTCTGACGGGGTGTAAAAATGAGTTTGAAAAGGTCAAGCTCAGCAATGATCCCGAGTTGATGTACACGAAGGCTGACGAATATTTCGATGATGAGCAATATGAAAGAGCTCAGGTCTTGTACGAACTCGCCATTACCGCCTACAGGGGAAAAAAAGAGGCCGAGGAGCTATTCTACAAATATGCCCTTTCCCATTTTTATCTAGAACAGTATATACTTGCCGCTCACTACTTCAAGAATTTCGCTAATACCTTCATTAACAGTGATAAGAGAGAAGAAGCTGAATATATGGCAGCTTATTCCAATTACAAGAACAGTCCAAGCTTTAGGCTGGATCAAGAATATACGAGGGAAGCCATCGAAGGGTTCCAACTATACGTCAATACATATCCATTGAGTGAGAGAGTAGATCAATGCAATGAGCTTATAGATGAATTGAGAAGCAAATTAGAGCGTAAAATGTTTGAGCAGGCCAAGCTCTATTATGACCTCGAAGAGTACCAGTCTGCAACCCAGACCTTTATCAATGTGTTACAGGAATACCCGGAATCGCAAAATGCTGAAGAAATCCGGTATCTTATTGTAAAATCCGCCTATCGATTAGCCAGGAATAGTATTTATAGTAAGCGAAAGGAGCGTTACGAAGACGCAATAGAATTAGGAAACAGATTCAAGGATCGATATCCGAGAAGTACATATACAAGAGAAATTCAATCGATGGTCTCGGCTTCAGGTGAAGCCATTAAATCATTATAGCATGACAGATATCAAGTCGAAAGTTCAAACCATGGATCCCAATTTGAGTGCCCGTCCGATCGAAAAACTGATCGAAAAGACAGGAAATATATATGAGGCTTTGGCCATCATTACCAAGAGGGCGAGACAACTCAACATGGATATCAAGAAGGAATTACATTCCAAATTGGAAGAATTCGCCATTGTTAGCGATACTATTGAGGAAGTTCAGGAGAACAAGGAGCAGATCGAGATCTCAAAGTTCTATGAGCGTCTTCCCAATCCCACGATCATCGCATTTAACGAATTCCTGAATGAAGAATTGGAATACGAATTCCGCGGCCTTGACGAAAACGACGACGAGGAATCAGAGAACGACTAAACCCTCAGGTGTTGACTTCTCTCAAAGTAGTCGTAGGAATATCAGGGAGCATCGCAGCTTACAAAGCGGCATTGCTCGTCCGTTTTCTTATAAAAGCAGGTCATGAGGTCAGGGTGGTTATGACTCCTGCCGCCACTGAATTTATTTCACCTTTGACCCTATCCACCCTCTCCAGAAATCAGGTATACCTGGATGTTATTAGTGAGGACAGTTGGAATAATCATGTGGAGGTCGGCCTTTGGGCTGATCTGATGATCGTAGCACCGGCTACAGCCAACACAGTTTCAAAAATGGCGAATGGCCTGTGTGATAACATGTTATTGGCTGTTTATTTATCGGCTAAATGTCCGGTCTGGGTAGCACCCGCCATGGATCTGGATATGTGGCAACATCCAGCGACGCAAAATAATATTAGAGTTCTCAAGACATTCCCCTCTTGTCGCGTGCTCTCCGTCGGCACGGGAGAGTTAGCAAGTGGACTGGAAGGTCCTGGCCGAATGATGGAGCCTTTTGAGATCATGGAGGAGATCGGTCAGTGGGTCCATCAGAAGAGTGAGCTTAATGGTGTAAAGGCATTGGTCACAGCCGGTCCCACTAGAGAGTATATCGATCCTGTGAGGTTCCTTGGTAATCCCAGTACAGGTAAAATGGGCGTGGCGATTGCTAATTCACTTGCTGAGAGAGGAGCGAATGTCAGCCTGGTACTCGGTCCTGGTCACGTGCATGATATTTTGGATGGCATCGACCTCATACGCGTAGAGTCCGCTCAGGAAATGTATGAGGCTGCAAAGAAGAACTTCCCAGAGGTACAACTCAGTGTTTTTGCTGCTGCTGTGGCAGACTACAAACCGGCCGAAAAGTCAGATGAGAAGAGCAAAAAGACCGAAGGGGAAATAAACTTAAAACTGGTAAGAACCCCTGATATCGCCTTAGAGCTCGGCAGGATGAAGGAGGATGGTCAGGTGAATATAGGCTTCGCATTGGAGACTGGAAGTGGAATTGAAGCAGCACAGGACAAACTCTCCAGGAAAAATTTCAATTTTATCGTTCTCAATTCGTTAAAGGATGAAGGCGCCGGCTTTCAGAATGATACCAACAAGGTTACCATATTGGATGACCGGGGAAATACAACCACTTTCCCTTTAAAGGAAAAAATTCATGTGGCGAACGATATTGTGGAATATTACTTAAAACATTACAGCTAGATGGGCATAAAGGCATTGTACAGCATCCTACTTACAAGCATTCTTTTTTTTCAGGCGGAAGGTCAGGAATTCCTGGCCTCGGTAAGAGTAACGGCGCCTACGCTGCAGATCGCCGACCCCAAGATTCTGGAGTCCCTGGAAAGCTCGGTGAAGGAATTCATGAATACCCAGCAATGGACCGACGACGAATTTCTCCCCGAGGAGAGGATCAATTTAAATTTGCAGATCACAGTCACAGAAGACCGTTCTTCAAATTCTTTCCTCATAGACCTTGGCGTTCAGGCCACGCGTCCTGTATATGGATCCAGTTATGAAACTCCTCTTATCTCACACCTTGAAAAGGGCGTACCTATCGGTTTTGAACAATTTCGACCCATAATTCCCACCACCGATAATTTTACCGACAACCTCTCTTCCATACTTTCTTTTTACGCCTATTATATTCTGGCCCTCGATTATGATTCATTTTCTCCCTTTGGCGGGGAAGAGTATTATCTGATCGCACAGGATATAGTAAATGCTGTTCCGCCAGCAGTCGCTGACGGAGACAGGAACTGGGCTGACCCCCGCAACATAAGGACGCGATATTACATGGTTGAAAATGCCCTGAATCCTAGATTCAAACCATTTAGAAGGGCGATGTATGATTATCATCGTAAAGGCCTCGATCTCATGCACAAGAATGTGGATTCCGCTTTGAGTACCATCACTGCCGCCCTTGAATCTATCAATGAGGTGGACAAGGCCTACCCCAACACATTTCTGATTCAGATCTTTGCTAATACAAAGGCCAATGAAATTGCGGAGATATATCAACAGGGGCAGTTAGATGTGAGATTGAAGGTCTACAGTATCATGACACGCATTGATCCCGCCAACAGCCATAAATATGAACCAATTAGACGGGGGTAAAAAATCGCGCATCGCCATTTTGGCTTCCGGCAGGGGAAGTAACGCAGATGCTATTTGCGAGTACTTCAAAGATCATGACCTTATCGAAGTGGCGATCATTATGAGCAATAGAGAGGAGGCTGGCGTAAAGAATGTTGCTATAGAGCATCATGTCCCTTTCAAATGGCACAGTAACCAGGATTTCAAAAAAGGCATTCCCGTACTGGAAACCTTGAGACGATACCAGGTGCACTATATCGTCCTCGCAGGGTTTTTGCGGAAAATACCAGATGAAATCATCAAATCTTATTCACGGAGAATATTGAACATCCATCCTGCTTTACTTCCAAATTATGGTGGGAAGGGAATGTACGGCCAAAACGTGCATAAGGCTGTAAAATCTTCGGGTGACAAAGAGACGGGTATTACGATACACTTCGTGAATCAGGAATATGATAAGGGAAGAGTGATCTTTCAATCTTCCTGTCAGATAGATCCGGAAGATTCACCTGAGGATATTGCCAAAAAGGTCCAAAAGCTGGAACACAAGTACTTCCCAAAAGTCATTGAATCCGTCATTGAATCTGGTCGTAGCACAAATTGATCTATTATTCTGGACTACTAATTATGCCTCATATCTGTTTCAGTTGGAGATGAAGCCCGGCATTCTCTTTTGACTATGGAGATAAGCAAAGCCTTTCCATCCCTGCAAACCACCGGTGTGCAGGAAAAGCACCTTTGATTGGTTCGAAATATCACCCCTGTTTATCATATCGTCTACGGCCATCATTGTTTTTGTAGTATATACAGGATCTAATGGTATACCATATTTTCTGTAAAAATCATCTGCGAATCGAATGACATCTTCATTGTACCTGCCAAACCGACCGAGGTGAGACTGGTCTTTGAAAACAATACGATCCAGGTCAGTAGAAATACCAAGCTCTTCTATTTTGTTTCTAATACTCGACTCACTAAAACTGGAAACAGCAATAACATCACATTCATCAGGTAATACCTCCAAAGCACCAATCAAAGTACCACCACTTCCCACCGATACTACGAGCGTATCGAAGCCAATGTCCTCCATTGCTGACGAAATGCTTTCTCCAACACCCCTGAATCCATATTCATTACTTCCTCCTTCTGGTATCCAGTAAGCACCTAAATCTCGGACCAGATTCAAGGAATCCTGTTTGCGCCACTTTCGGCCCACATTAATGAGTTTCATGCCTTTCGACCTGCAAAAAGACAAAGTAGGGTTATCAGGGTCAAGAGAATGAGATTGGACGAGACCAATACTACCGATACCCATAGCATGGCAAGCTGCTGCCGTTGCTGACAAATGATTGCTGAAGGCACCACCGATTGTCATTATCCGCCCGATCCCCTCTTTCTGACAATTGAGAATATTGTATTTCAGCTTTCTCCACTTATTACCGCATACGTGTTCATCGAG
>JAWVZH010000140.1:0-7085 GCA_033722295.1 Saprospiraceae bacterium | reverse complement strand
GCGGATAAAAAGTAAAAGGCGAGCTTGGATTCGACGAAATGAGCCCCCACGCATATCCCGATCCAGATGAGGATCATGGTGGATAGTGACGTTTTGTTAGTGGTTATATCCGAAAGCCACGCAAAAAGGTAGGCGCCTCCTATGGCTACCAGTTGTAATATCAATATGATCAGAATAAGCTCGGAAGTGCCGAAATCCAGTTCCTTTTCAGCAAAGGTGGAAGCCAGATAAATCACCGTCTGCACACCTGCGCTGTAAAAGAAGAAAGAAAACAAGAAGCGCTTGGTATTGGGGGTATGTTGTAATTCCCTCCAGACCTTTAGCAGTTCTTCGTACCCTTTGGTGAGAATGCGTTTGGAATGTCCCAAAGCTTTTGGCACCGGAAGTTTTTTAAAAGTAAGTTGTGCAAAACCAAGCCACCATATCCCAACTGTCAAAAAGGCGATTCTCACAGGCAGGGACCCTTCGGGTATGCCAAAGAATGTCGGATAGGTGATGACAAGAAGATTAAAAACCAGGAGTATGACACTTCCAACATATCCATAGGCGTATCCTTTGGCGCTCACCTTGTCCATACGATTTTCGGAGACGATCTCAGGCAGGTAGGCATTGTAAAAGACAAGGCTTCCAGCGTGACCTATTGTGGCCAACACGAATGCCGACACTCCAAGGAATATAGTGTCCATGCCGTCGAAGAAGAATAAGAGCATGCAGCTTATAGAGCCGGCAACGGTGAATAGTTTGAGAAAGAACATCCTTTTTCCACTGTAATCCGCAATACCCGACATGAGAGGTGAGGTGATCGCAATGACGGCATAGGAGAACGTCACAGCAAAGGCATACAAGGCACTATTCGAGATTTCATTGCCAAGAACCGGAATATGACTTTTGGTCATGGCGATGAAGTAAGGTGGGAAAATGGCAGTGGAGATAACCAGGTTATAGGCAGAATTTGCCCAGTCAAACATGGCCCAGGCGTTTTCTACCTGACGGTTGTCCTTCATGAAATATGTCTTTAGAGGCAGATGGAAACAATATAGATAAAAATATTTACGTCATCAGGCCGATACAGTATCTTGCGCTTTACCTCGTTGATATGAAAATTGTGATACTCTCCAGAAATGCTGCACTATATTCCACCCAAAGTATTGTACGTGCCGCTCGCAGAAGAGGACATGATGTGAAAGTGGTTGACCACATGTATGCGGATATCCATGTCGAAAGGAATAATTTGGTGGTAGAGTATTTCGGTCAACGATTGGATGATGTGGATGCTGTGATTCCCAGGATCGGAGCTTCAGCTACTGAATACGGGGCAGCGGTGATCCGTCAATTCGAGGGCAGCGGTGTATTTACAACACTCAAGAGTTCATCGCTGTTGAATTCCAGAGACAAGATGCGCTGTCTCCAAATTTTGGCCTCTAACGGGATACATATTCCCAGGTCGGCGATGACCAACAATTTGTCATCTGTAGATAGACTTCTGGACATCATTGGATCAGTGCCATGGGTGATCAAATTACTCGTGAGCACACAGGGATTAGGAGTTGTAAAAGCTGAAACGAGGCCTACAGCCAAGTCGATCTTTGAGAGCTTTTACAGACTCAAACAGAAGGCATTACTCCAGGAGTATATAGGCGAAGCTGGTGGCGAGGATATAAGGGTTCTTGTGATTGGAGGTCAGATAGCGGCGAGCATGAGTAGAAAGTCTGCAGGTGGCGATTTCCGATCCAATCTCCATCGTGGTGGCCGGTCGACTCCCGTAAGACTGACGAGTAAAGAAGAAGCTATAGCCAGAAGAGTTACGAGAGTGTTGGACCTGGATGTGGCGGGTGTAGATATCCTCAGATCCAAAAGGGGGCCGTTGGTACTTGAGGCCAATGCTTCCCCCGGGCTGGAGGGAATTGAAACTACGACGGGAATCGATATCTCGAATAAGATCCTTCAATTGGTGGAACGAAAAGTCAGACAGAGGAAATGACGGTAAAAGATGATCTAATAATAAACGATGAACACATAAGACCAGGTCAACAGGCAGTGATCCGACTTAATATCGGCAGACTTCCGTCCAGTACGCGTATTTTCATTTATCTGCATGTTTATAGAGGGGACGAACCTGGCCCGGTGATGCTGGTGATGGGAGGATTGCATGGTGATGAGATCAATGGTGTGGAGATCGTCAAGCGGGCGATACGGGATGGCATGTTCAACAATATCAAGGCGGGCGCTGTCATTGCAATACCCATCTTGAATATATATGGCTTTCTTAATTTTTCCAGGGAAGTTCCCGATGGCAAGGACGTGAACCGTAGCTTCCCGGGCAGCATGCGCGGATCGCTTGCCTCACGTGTGGCAAAGACTTTTTCTAAAAAGGTTTTACCGCATGTAGACTTTGGTCTGGATTACCACACTGGTGGTGGACCCAGATATAATTATCCGCAGATCAGATACACTAAAAACGATAAGGGTGCGGAGGAGATCGCCAGGATGTTTGCAGCCCCGTTTGTTATGGAAAAAGGAGTTATCAGGGGATCTTTAAGAAAACATGCAAAGGAGAATAATGTGCCGATAGCTGTCTACGAAGGGGGTGAAGCTCTGAGATTTGATGGACACTCAATAGAGATCGGTCTACAGGGGATGAGGCGAGTCATGGAAGGTAAGGGGATGATCGAAGGTAAGAGTCCGGTCTTTCATGATACCATATCTTTTAAAAGGACAACATGGATAAGAGCCGCTGACAGTGGATTGTTTGTCTGGTTCAAAAGTTCTGGTAAAAAGGTCGTAAAAGGTGAGCCACTTGGTGAAGTGAGCGATCCGTTCGGAAATCGGAGGTATATTGTGAGAGCAAAGAGTGAGGGGTACATTATAGGGCATAATAATGCTCCTGTGATTCACCAGGGTGATGCTCTCTTTCACATAGGTATTGAATAGTCAAGCAAGGAATGTCAAGGATCTGGATGATCATATCTCTGTTTCTTTTGAACCTGCCTACGCATGTGACTGCCCAGGATTTATTTTCTTTTTCTGCATACGATGTCGACAAAGGGATTTTTATCAAGAACATCAATGAAGATCACCCATTGATCCCTGCTTCGACGATCAAATTACTTATTACCCATCTGGGCTATACCGAACTGGGCGGTGATCATAGATTTACAACTTTAATTGGATACCGGGGCAAGATCAATGAATCGGGAGAGCTTGAAGGTGATCTCATTGTCAGGGGAGGGGGAGATCCGACTTTAGGATCTCGACATTTTGATGTAGATCCTGATGATGTGATGAAATCGATCTTGAACTTTGTGTTGAAGGCTGGCATAAATTGCATTAGGGGGGATATCGTAATTGACGCCTCAGGCTGGGGCACGGATATGGTTGCGCCTACATGGCCATTTCATGATATAGGTAACTACTATGCAGCAGGAGCCTGGCCACTCAATTTTCGAGACAATGCGACTCAACTGACGTTTCAATTAAGTGGTTCAGGAGCACCAAAATTGATCGAACATGATGGCCCTGCCGATATCAGGTACATAAATGAACTCATTACTGGCCCAAAAGGAAGTGGTGATCAGGCTTACATCTACGGTGTGCCTTTCCAGAAACTGAGATTCATTAGAGGGTCATTGCCACGTGGGCAGGGATTCTTCCAGATCAAAGGCTCGCTTCCCGAACCACCCAGATCGTTCGGAAGGGATTTGGTGAACTCTCTTGTCTCACAGGGGATCCAGGTTGGGGATCTCAGGGTGAATTATTCAAAGGAGGTAGATATCAAAGCTAAGCTGGGAGCCATACACTCTACAAACCTGGCGGAAATCATACGCATGGCTCTACTGAAAAGTGATAATATATATACTGAATCCATATTCAGATATATCACAAATACCATGACCTATAAGAGGTCTTTGGAGCAATTGAATGGACTTCTTCAAGTTAATTACCCCAATTCAGGAGACCTGTCTTTATATGATGGCTCGGGTCTTTCTCCCTTCAACAGGATCACAGTCCGCCAGTTCGTGAGTGCTCTGGTAAGTATATCAAAGTCTACACCTGATTTCTGGGCATTGGTGCCGAGGATTGAAGATACTTCTCTTTCGGCCTATCTGACTGGAGAGAATTGCAAGGTCAAAAGCGGATACATGGAGAATGTTCGTGGATATGCCGGCCTCCTTGGTGATCACATAGTATTTGCCGCTCTTTATAATGGTCCCCATTACAAGACTGGGGAGGTAAAGAAAAAAATATCTGAGCTTCTGGAAGCTTGTCGGAATTATTAGTTTTAAAAGATGAAGTGGACAGTCGTCATTTTCCTTTCGCTGGTGTGTTTTGCTTGCCTCAACGACAGACCAACGAGGTTTGACCATACGACACCTGAGATAGACACTTCTGATCAAATTAATTACGAGGGAGAAGATCGACATATTTGGCAGAAACCGGATTATGTGATCTCCAGGTTTGGAGAATTAAGAGGGAAGACCGTTGCTGACCTCGGAGCAGGGAGTGGTTATTTTGCCTACAGGTTTCTAAAAAAGGGTGCCCGGGTAATCGCCATCGACATCGACAGTGTCATGATCTCCCTGATGCGTGAAGAGATCCAATTTTTTCCGGATTCACTAAAAGAGAACTTTGAAGCGCGACTGGCAGCGCCGGACGACCCTCATCTGGAAAAAGCTGAAATAGATTATCTCTTCATCTCCAATACCTATCCATACATCGACAGGAGGGTGCAGTATTTTTCACGCATAAAACCTGCCTTTAAGGAAGGAGGGAAGATCCTCATTGTGGACTTCAAGAAAAAACATACACCTATCGGTCCGCCACAGTCGGACAGACTGGCACTGGGAGAGGTTGAAGCTGAGTTAATCCAGGCTGGTTATATTATTGAAAGATCCGATGACACCTCGCTATCCTTTCAGTACATCATAATTGCCCGGCCTAATAAAATAGACTAGGGCTTCAGGATCAGTTTGGATCGCTCGGGTCCTACAGAGATCATAGAGATATTCACAGACAGGAAGTCTTCAATGAAGTCGCAGTATCTGTGCAATGGTTTCGGCAGATCGGAATATACCTTTATATCGTCCGCGAGATCTCCCCATCCATCCAGTTCGGTGAAATTAACATCGTCGATCGCTTCAAGATCGAAAGGAAGATATTCAGATGAAGCCCCTCCAATACTGTACGAAGTGCCAATTCCTATTTTATCGAATCTGTTGAGCACATCTGCTTTTGTGATCGCCAGCTGTGTAACACCATTGAGCATTATGGAATATTGCAATTGGATCAGATCCAGCCATCCACATCGTCTTGGTCGTCCTGTCGTAGCTCCAAATTCCTGGCCCTCCTTTCTAAGTAGTTCCCCAGTCTCATCCTCAAGTTCTGTCGGGAATGGACCGGACCCCACGCGGGTACAATAAGCTTTTGAAATACCAATGACTTCCTTTATATGTCCTGGTGCTATTCCCAGGCCCGTACATACACCAGCCGTAATAGTATTGGAAGAGGTCACATAAGGATAAGTGCCATACTCAATATCAAGCATCGATCCCTGGGCCCCTTCGGCCAATATGCTTTTACCTTTATCGATCTCCTTGTTTATATAATATTCACAATCGATAAAGTCATAAGTCTTTATATGATCGATGGCTTCGAACCACTTATCCTCTTCTTCCTTCAGGTCCGTGTCCAGCTTTGGATATATCTGTAGCAGGGTTTGATGCTTCTGAAATAATTTTTCATATCTCGACCGAAAATCACTTGCTTCAATATCACCGATCCTGAGTCCGTTTCTGCCTGTCTTATCCATATAGGTGGGACCGATGCCGCGGAGGGTCGAACCTATCTTCTCCTTACCCTTGGCTTTTTCGCTTGCGGCATCCAGAGCTCTGTGAGTGGGGAGGATCAAGTGTGCTTTTCTGGCGATCTTCAGTCGATCCTTTATGTCGATGCCGGCACCTTCGAGCATCCTGATCTCCTTCACAAGAGTTATGGGATCTATGACAACGCCATTACCTATTATATTCCTGGTCTTTTCGCGGAAAACGCCTGAGGGTATGGTATGCAAAACATATTTGTTATCCCCAATAATAATGGTGTGTCCCGCATTAGGTCCACCCTGGAATCTGGCTATACAATCATAGGATCCGGAGAGGTAATCGACGATCTTTCCCTTTCCTTCATCACCCCACTGAAGACCCAACAAGACATCTACAGGCATATATATTAAAATTTAAAATGTAAAGATATCAATGTTGGCAGTTCTGAAGCGGAATGCGAAGTGTTTTTACACATTTATTTCTATTCGCAAGAAGGGCTGCATTGGCCGTAAAGATTGAGTGAGTGATCGAGGACCTTGAATGACAGGAGCTTTTCTGCTGAGTCCTTGATCTGCTGGATCCGTGGGTCACAAAACTCCAGCACCTTGCCACATTTAACACAGATCAGGTGATCATGCTGTTTCGAGCCATGAGATTTTTCATATTGGGTCAGATTCTTCCCGAACTGGTGCCTGGCCACAAGATCACATGAAACCAGGAGTTCGAGGGTGTTATAGACCGTTGCCCTGCTGACATGATAATCCCTGGACTTCATATCGACATACAGTTTTTCGGCATCGAAATGATCGTCTCTGCTGTATATTTCCTCCAGGATGGCAAATCGTTCAGGGGTTTTTCTATAATTGTTCGATTCAAGGTGATCCTTGAAGATGGTTTTGACCTCATCCAGTAGACTTGTACTGCTCGCTTCCATAATTAGCTTGCTTTTTCTTGTCTAACCACCGTAGAAATGCCATTTATTTTTGAAATGGTATGAATGGCATGCTTAAGCTGGTCTTTATTCTTGACGACAATACTCACAATTCCTTCGAAGTAACCCTCTACGCCTTCTATGCTGAAAGAGCGAATATCAAGATTGAGATTATTGGAGATCTCGTTGGTCAGTCTCTGTATGACTCCCGGCCCATCATCGATACCGGTGATGTGCAATTCAACTGCAAAATTATTTCCAACCTGGTCGGCCCACTCGGCTTTCATTATCCGGTAGCCGTAGTTGGCCATGATATGGGTGGCATTAGGGCAGTTGGT
>JAWVZH010000139.1:0-7201 GCA_033722295.1 Saprospiraceae bacterium | reverse complement strand
GAGCTTAAAACCTTAATTTTTTTGGGATGTCGTTCAAAATTCAAATTATCAGTGGTCACATAGGTCGAAGAACCATCAGAGATCCACAATTGTCGGTTTCCTATATTTTGCATTCTGATATTATAGGAATTAAGAGGCACATTAATAGACAGGTCAAGTTTCTGCCAGGTATCGAAATTGGCGCTTTTGAATATGCTGTCGCGCGCCCTGGCATAGACGTGATCCTTGAAACTTGTATAATTGATCAAGTCGTCCATTGTTCTTTCAATAGACCAGTGTCGGTTCGAATATCTTTTTTGATAAAAACCACATGCGGTATTGCACAAAGGCTGTTCAGGAAGGTGGTGTAAGTCTATGTGGCCGAACAAGGGGCCGAGGCCCACTGTATCGAAAGTGAGGCGATTGGAATTCAAATTAAAGATCGTAAATCGACTAAAAGGCGCACAATCATTGTTACGACCTAAGACAATTCCAGGACTTTCAAAACTCGCCCATCGTAATTGCCATAAATCGAAAAGCTTCTTGCCATTTGCTCCAAGTTCTCCGCTACCATAAACTTGATCATATGAAGAAACTATGATGGAGTCACCATCGGCGTATAAAATTCTTTCGGCATAAAAGGTATCACCCTGGATCTCCAGAAAGATGTCCTTTTCATACTTCTCACCCCGCTCAAGAAAATGAAGGCCGTGGCCGTCCGTATAATATACCGTGCTGTCCTGATCCATAATGATATCCGAGTAGCCATACCAGTTATTGGTCAGCTCTACCGGACGCCGGCCCTTTGAAACTACAAGCAAATGATATTGCCAGTTGCTCTTGTAAATGACGAAAAGGTTGCCATGTATGTCTTGTGTTATTTTTCTTATTCTCGAATTTTCAGGAACTGTAGTGATGTCCTCAATGCTCATCAAAGTGTCCCATGTCAGACCATTGTCTGCCGAGTACATGACAGCCTGTTCACTCGTATCACGAGCCACCAGTCCGAAACCTGAATGGAATATCATCGTAGGCAGGTCAAGGTGAGACAATTGCAGATCCGTGTGTTCTCGCGTTATTCGATCAAAGCTGAATTGTCCGTCATTCGTATTGATATAAAACCTTCGGCTATCAAGGGTCAAAACTGAATATTCCTCTTCTATCTCCAGTACTGTTTGCCAGTTGGGATTACCGATATGAGATGTCAAAATCTTGTCCGAAGTTGTGAAATACAACAAGGAGTCTCCGATGGGACGTACGTAGGTAACTTTTGAATCAGGAAAGCCCATATCGACCCATTGGCTGTAGGTGTATACAGAGCAAAAAAGAAGAGATACGAAGATTAAAACTGCTTTCATTAAGTTGTTTTGGGCTACTTTCATAACGGAGGCCACCCAGCGAATGCTGCTATGAACAAGAGATACCAAAATTGATATCGTCTGATAAAACAGGCATGATCACAACCACTTCTTCCTCCTGAAATACCAGAGGGCGCCCATGAAGATCAGGAACATCACACCCAGCAGAACGAAATAGGCATACCGGTAACCCAGTTCCGGCATATATTCGAAATTCATACCATAGAGTCCAACAAGAAAGGAGAGAGGTACAAAAATAGTCGTGATGATCGTGAGGATCTGCATGACCTGATTCATGCGAAGGCTGATCTCTGAAATATAGAGGTCCTGCAAGCCATTCAGGACGTCCCTGTAGGATTCAACCATTTCCATGATCTGTATCGTATGATCATACAGGTCTCGAATGAAGATCGAGGTTGACTTGTCGATATGATCATTCTCTGATCGAGAGAATTGTCCAATGGCTTCCCTGAGCGGAGAAATGGATTTTCTGACGAGGATGATTTGCTTTTTCATTCGGTGTATATCCGACCGGATCTCATTGGTCGGCTCCTCCATCATTTTTTGTTCTATCTCCTGAATGGCATCACCCATCTGGTCCAGAACGATAAAGTACTGGTCAACCACATTGTCGATCAATGCATAACACAGATAATCAGCACCCCGTGACCGTATTCTGCCACTGTGCGCTTTAAGCCGGGAACGTACAGCAGAAAACAGGTCGGTTTCGTCTTCCTGAAATGATAGTATAAGATCGGGCCTGAAAAAAACCGCAACTTGTTCGCGCGTTACTTTTAATTGTGATTTATCGAAATGAAGGGCTTTGAAAATAATAAAGATGCCATTATCGTATTCGTCATATTTCGGTCTCTGATGGGCGTCCACGACATCTTCCAAAATCAAATTATGAAGCTCGAACTTTTGTCCCAGTTGCTCGATAAATTTGGTATCATGCAGACCACGCGTGTCATACCAGTCAACCTTATTTTTGGTCACTTCATCGACATCGGAGAACTCTTTTGTGGTAAAAACCTTCTCATCCAGATCCGTATTATCATATACCAGAAAATGAACCTTGATCTCCTCGACCTTTTTCTGTCCGGTGAAGATCACCGAACCGGGCGGCATGCCGGCGGCCTTACGTTTGCCTTTGAATTTTAACAGGTCCATGGCTACCTTCATCAGAGCTGTGGGTTTTGATCCTTATAGACAAGGGTTCTGTGTGGGAATGGTATCGATACACCCTCTCTGTCAAATCGTTTCTTGATACTCTCCAGGAGCTCACAATGCATCTGAAAGCCTTCCACAGAATCACGGGCCCATGCCCACGCCCTCATGTTGACAGAGCTATCGCCAAGAGAAATGACCCTGCATGGCACCTCCGGTTTACCGTTCTCAACATCTTCAGGTGTCCTTACATCGATGTGAAAAGGATGATTTTTTACTTCTTCCACCATGATCTCACGAGCAAGGTCTACATTACTGTCATAACTGATTCCTATTTCGACAAATCGGCAAATAGACTCTTCACCGAAATCGGCATTGACCAGCACCTCGTCGCTGATCACAGCATTGGGAATGAGTATGCGGCGATTTTCAAAATCACGAATGACAGTGTGTCGAAGGGTGATGTCTTCCACTATACCGTAGTATTCCCTGATCTTTAAACGGTCCGTCACCCTGAAAGGCTTGAACAGTACGATGAATACACCGCTGATGATATTGCTAAGGGCATGCTGGGAGGCAAAACCGACAGCAACAGTCAGGATACCGGCACCGGCCAGCAGGGAATTGGAGAGGGCCTTGAGATCGGGGATCTTGTTGATCGCGATCGCAAAACCAAGAATATATATGATCGCAACGGAGGCGTGACGGAGGAACTGATAATTGGTCGGATCCGTATTCATGGTCTCGGTGGAGCGCCGTATCATACGCCGGAAAAACCAGTTGACCAGAGTGGCAACGATGACTGTGATCAGGATGATCGCTATCGACAATCCATAAGTTATGAGGTTTTCATCCATTTCTTACGTGTGGTTGACAATGTTGTAATCAGCGGAAAATAGCAATTTAATTCAATCTAAGACTCATTCTGAAAGCCGGAATCGGCGGACAAGTCATATGACTTTTAAGGCCCAACGCAACAATTTTGCGTGCTTTGTCTTATTATTGTATAGCATTCAGAGGTCAAGATATGTCAAATTGACATCGCACCGTAAAAAATCTAACGAGTGAACTCAACATCGGTCATCAATCCAAAGGAGGCGGAAAAACTGGAACGCATCGCCTCTATTCTCAAGACGGTTGCCCATCCGCTCCGATTGGGTGTAGTACACCTTCTTGAGCAGCATCCGCGACTTTCTGTGTCTGATATATGCGAAAAACTGGATGCTGAACAATCACTTATCTCGCATCATCTTCAGACGATGAAACTCAAAGGTCTCCTTACCTCTAAAAGGGAAGGACGGAGTATTTACTATTCTCTCAAGGAAAAAGACCTGACTCTTCTTATCGAGTGCCTGGAGAACTGTAAGTGCAATATGTGATCCGCACTTTCATATCAGTTTAAGATGTCATAATTTAAGCGAACCAGATTTTTTGGTCCCGGCAGAACGGTTTTTGAAAATATGTTCATATATTCATATTTCAGTTGATCAGACGTTCTGCAACGGACCGCGATCGACATGGGAAATGGTGTCTGGTATATCTCATACCGGAACATCAATATCCTGAATTGATGAACAGCGTGATGGCTTGTCTATGAAGAGGATTCCACTTGTTGCTGTCTTGCGTGACAAAGGATTCAAAATATTGAGAGCGGATGCTCTGGCGGCGCTCACAGTAACTGTCATGCTCATCCCTCAGGGGATGGCCTATGCGCTCCTTGCCGGTCTCCCTCCGATATACGGTCTGTATGCGGCTCTCGTTCCAATGTTGATCTATCCTTTCTTCGGTTCTTCCAGTTATTTGTCTGTTGGCCCGGTGGCTCTGGTATCGATCATTGTGTTGTCAGGATTATCTGTCCATGCAGAACCCATGTCCCAGGAATACATTGAACTGGCGATATTGACCTCCTTGGTTGCCGGGGTGATACAGATCGCTCTGGCAGTTTTACGGATGGGTTTTATGGTGAACTTCCTTTCACATCCGGTCATCAGCGGATTTACATCTGCTGCTGCGGTCATAATAGCGATCAGTCAGCTCAAGCATCTTCTCGGCATTGAGGTGCGACGGGCATCCAATATTTTTGTCGGACTCCAGGATCTCCTGGGAAATCTAGGGGATTTCAACATCTACTCTACAATTATCGGGGCGTGTGCCCTTATCATCATTCTGGTGATAAGGCGCATTAAAAAAGCTTTTCCTGCGGCTCTGGTCGCCGTAGTACTTGGCATAGTGCTTATGTCTATTACAGGATGGGCCGACGAAGGCGTCAACATTGTTGGCCAGGTACCGAAAGGCTTGCCAAAGCTCTTTATTCCGGAGATCACCTGGGACAAGATCGTGCTTGTTACCCCGTTGGCGTTGGTCATATGCCTGATCAGCTTTATTGAATCATTGGCAATTGCCAAGTCCCTGGCGGCAAAGAAGGGGCGGTTCGATATAGTTGCCGATAACGAACTTTGGGGTCTGGGTCTGGCCAAGACCGCGGGCGCCTTCTTCCAGGCTTTTCCCAATACGGGCAGTTTCACACGATCTGCTATTAACGAACAGGCGGGTGCAAAGTCTGGATGGTCATCGATCTTTGCTGCGATCCTCATAGGCTTGACGCTCCTCTTTTTTACGCAATTCTTTTTCTATCTCCCGTACGCTGTTCTAGCCGCCATTGTGATCGCAGCAGTGATCAGCCTCATCGACTACAAGGAAGCGATCCACCTTTTCAAAGTGGATAAAAGAGATTTTTCTGTTCTGATGCTTACCTTCTTCCTGACCATCTTTTTAGGCATCCAGGAAGGCGTGCTGGCTGGTGTTATATTGTCGCTGATCTTCATTATTCAAAAAGCATCGCGGCCTCATTTTGCCGTTCTCGGCCAGGTATCCGGCAAGGGCATCTATCGAAATATACGCCGATACAGGGAAGCCGGCGAACACAACTCACTACTCATCTTCCGATACGATGACGACCTCTTCTTTGCCAATGCGGAGCACTTTTATAATTCGGTAATGCAAGAGATCTACAAGCGAGATGACCTAAGGGTGGTCATTCTTGATTTTTCTTCGGTGAGCAACATGGACAGTACAGGAGTCATGTATCTCAAGCGACTCCAGGACTACATTTCCCAAAAAGGAATGAAGTTGTACATCACAGGACCAAAGGGGCCTCTGCGTGACTTTTTGAGAAAGAATAAAATGTATGAATATATCGGCCAGGATTTCTTTGAAGAGAAGATCGATCATGCCGTGGACAAGGTCAAAGACAAGCAAACCACATAGGCCGGTAATAAAGCAAGAGGGATGAAATACGGATTTATCATTGACAACAGGAAGTGTATAGGCTGCCATGCCTGCACCACGGCTTGCAAATCAGAACACGATGTGCCGATCGGGGTCAACCGAACCTGGGTAAAGCAGGTAGAAAAGGGAGAATTTCCCAATACACGCCGGCTCTTCTCGGTCATGCGCTGCAACCATTGTACGGATGCGCCGTGCGTGACCATCTGTCCTACTGAAGCACTTCACTACCGTACGGATGGTATTGTCGACTTCGATAACGACCGATGTATCGCATGCAAGTCCTGTATGCAGGCCTGTCCGTATGATGCCCTGTACATAGACCCCGAGAATCATACAGCGGCCAAGTGCAATTACTGTGCACACAGGATCGATGTGGGTCTGGAGCCAGCCTGTGTCAATGTTTGCCCCGAGCACGCGATCATATCCGGGGATATGGACGATCCTAATTCGGAGATATCCCAACTCCTGGCCAGGCAGCCTGTTAAGGTCAGAAAACCGGAGAAGGCGACCGCCCCCAACCTTTTTTACATAGATGCGGATGACGTCTCTCTCATCCCTACGGAGACTGAGCGTTCGACAACCACAATGTGGGGAGAACAGGCACGAGGTGTCGGCCACTACGCGCAAAAAGCGGATAAAATGGCATTTTCAAATACCGATGTTGTAGCGGAACTCTCTTCCATGGATGAGGAAAAGATACCAGAAGAAGCGGCCAGGAAACCCAAGACCATAGATGTCATCCTCGGCAAGGCCAAACAGGTGTATAACTCACCAGATAAAGGCATACTTTGGGGCTGGGAAGTATCAGGCTATGTCTGGACCAAGGCCATCTCCGCAGGCATCATTCTCATCCCAGGGATAGCGTGGTTAACTGGTGCGGCAAAAATGACCAACTCCCTTATGCTATGGTCCACTGGAACTGCACTTTTCTTCCTCGCGATGACAGGTCTTTTGCTCATCAAGGACCTGGACCGGCCGGACCGCTTTTTATATGTCCTGCTGCGTCCGCATTGGACGAGTTGGCTGGTACGCGGCGGATATATCATCTCCTTTTACGGGGCTGTTTTGACATTACTGTTACTCACGCTCATCTTTGACTGGCCTGAGATCTTCATCGTTTCTATGCTCCTGGCGGTAATTGGTGCCGTGCTGGTAGCGGTCTATACGGCCTTCTTGTTCGCGCAGGCCAAGGGGCGTGATTTCTGGCAGAGTCCGACCCTGTCCTTACACATGCTGATCCATTCCGTGATGGCGGGAGCGGCGGCCATGCTCATCCTGGTCCCCTGGATTGGAGTAGGAAGTGATTGGTCGGTCTTTGCGGCTTATGTCCTTATCGGCGGTATCGTACTCAATCTCGGAATCCTGATGATCGAAATGGTGATCACGCATCCCACGAATGACGCCAAGCG
>JAWVZH010000138.1:0-7325 GCA_033722295.1 Saprospiraceae bacterium | reverse complement strand
CTATCTCTATTATACGCAACCGATAACTTTTATCAACAGGGTAAGTCGTTTTACAGCTAATGGCGACAGGGTAAATCCTGCCAGTGAGAAGGTCCTCTATGAAATGGACCCGACCATAGCCTCTTTTCACAACGGAGGAGGTATGGCATTTCTTCCTGACGGTTCTTTGCTTTTTACTGTCGGTGATGGAGGTGCGCAATGGCTTTCACAATGGGATGACCGGACACATGGCAAGGCGATCAGGATCTGGCCCGATGGTTCGATCCCTGAGGATAATCCTAAAAAGTACGCAGGTGGAAAATATGAAGCGATCGTGGCGAAAGGATTCAGGAATCCATTTAATGTTGCAGTGAGCGATTCCGGACTTGTTTTTATCAATGATGTAGGTAGCGATAAATTTGAGGAGATCAACTCACTGGAGTTTGGATTTAATTATGGTTGGCCTTATCTGGAGGGTTTTCGGCAGAATCAAAACGTTCCTTCTGACTACCGGGATCCGATCTATGCTTATGATCATGATATAGGATGTGCGGTTGTGGGAGGCATCTTTTGTGCAGATGATAATGATCATTTCCCGGAGCGTTATCGCGGCAAATATTTTTTCTCGGACTATTGCAAGGGATATATCAAGGTCATTGACCCTGTTACTGGAGATTCTCTGGAAGCATTTGCGACTGATATCGATCGTCCATTGAGGTTGATCTTTGATGACGAAGGAAGGCTTTACTATTTTGAACGGGCCGGATTGGGAGGAGGATCGGTCAACGATAATACCAGTTCATCGAATGGGCGTCTCTTGCGGATCACATATACAGGTAATGGTATCCCCGTTATAAGCAGAGACCCCAGAAATACACTCGTCAGCGTGGGAGAAGATGCGCGGTTCAGCGTCTCAGCCAACGGCAGTCGCCCTCTGAGTTATCAGTGGTATCTGGATGGGGCTGAAGTAATTGGCGCTGATTCTAACAGCCTGACCCTGACAGATGTACAATTGCCACAATCGGGATCTGAAGTGCATTGTGTTGTATTCAATAATGAAGGTCGGGATACCAGCGATTCGGCAATACTGTCAGTCACTGACAATCGGCGACCAAAACCGCAGATCACCCTACTCTCGGATAGCCTCTATACTGCCGGAGAGGAGATCACAGTAACGGGGAAGGCCATTGACCCTGAAGAGGGGGAGCTTGCGACAGACCGACTTACCTGGTGGATAGATTTTCATCATGATCTACACACCCATCCTGCCCAAAGCCCTGTTTCAGAAAGGACATTGAGCTATATGGTGCCTGCAGTAGGCGAGATTGATGATAACGTTTGGTACAGGATATATTTGAGGGCCACAGATAGTGCCGGGCTTTCCCGAATCACCTATCTCGACGTCTATCCCAAGAAGATCAACATTATTTATACCTCCGAACCAGATGGACTTCTACTGAATGTCGATGGCACTACGATCACGACTCCGGATACTATAAGATCGGTAGCGGGCATAGAGCATGCTTGTGTGCCGGTCACCTTTCAGGTCGATAATGAATATGCCTATACTTTCAAGAACTGGAGCAATGCCGGAGCAGGCCAAACCTTTATATTTCGCGCCACGGAAGAATTTATGGCAGAAGCCCTGTTTGCCAAACACCCTCTTGGTAATGGAACCGGGTTGATCGGAGAGTATTACAATTATTTTGAAAAAAGGCGTGTCTTCGACGGGGATCCTGTGATGACAAGAGTAGATTCCATCATCGATTTCAAATGGAAGAACTCTCCCAATGATTCCTTGCTTCACCAGGATTCATTTCTGATCGCCTGGACCGGGTCTGTTGAGCCGATTTATGATGCCATGTACAGTTTCGGTGTCGATGTGAGAAATGGTTGCCGGTTGTACATCGATGGTGACCTGGTCATTGATGAATGGGTCAGCCGGTCACAAAGCTTTTATAGTTCTGATTCTATCCATCTGCAAGGGGGAAAGAAGTACTCCATTCGCCTGGAGATGTTCAAGAGCGGAGGCGACGGGCTTATCAGCTTATACTGGTCAACCGATCTGATGCCGTTACAACTGATCCCTACAACCCAGCTTTATACATTGAATACGTCTGTTGACGATAGTCCGGGAAGCATAAATGCCTATGTCTATCCAAATCCGGTTGTGGATAAATTGCGTTTGTATCATGACCTGCCGGGATCGTCAGTAGCGGATTTGAGTATCTATGATCTCGCTGGAAGTTTAGTGCATCACCGGGAGCGTCAAATACTGAGAGGCATATCTTTTCTGGAGATCGACATGCTCAATTATCTGTCTGGCGTCTATATTATTGAGTTGCGGGCCGAGGATGACACCGTCTTCAGGCAAAAAGTGCTTAAGCTTTGATCAATTCAGGATCTTTGAAGAGAGATCCTTGAAGAGATCCGGAGTTTTTTCACGGCTCAGTTGCGGATATCTGAAAAAGGCAAGCATATTTACATGTCTCTGCAAAACTATATCAAGGCCAAGATAGGCCCGGGCCTTTTCAAGGTTGAGATCCTTTTTTCCCCAGTCTATATCCTGGTCCAGCAGATCCTTGTTCAATACATCAGGATAAGACCTGAGCAGAGCGCGGATCCAGAGATCAAAAACGATATGATAGAAATCACCGCTTCTGGTATAATTGGGGATCATCTGTTCCAGGCTTAAGAGAAGCACACCATCCTTGTAATGTACTTCCCCGGAATGCCATTTTTTGTATTCTGGAGAGGGGAAAGGGTGTTTGTAGAACACCACTCTGTTATATTCTGTAAGCAGGTCAACCCCGAAAAGGTATTCCATCAATACGCCGGGATAAATGCTCATGATCTTAACATCGGTAGGGATGTCGTCCACTTTCATTCCAATGAAATCCATTTTCCTTATAGCATTGATACTCATGGAAAAGAACGCTTCTCGATCTTCAGGCCTGACCCATATCAAGGAGGGCGAAGATTGCATCAGTATGCGTTTGAGGGTATCATCCGCTTTCGTCGGCCACCATTTATAACCTATTTCATCAAGTTGCGGTGCCAGGGCAAGGCTGGCAGCAACGACCACCACAGGAATGATCAGAAAGTAGGAATACTGATACTGATCATGGAAAAACATCTGGTACAGCATATAGCCGCCGGCAACAACAAAAGGGATCATGATCAGCCTAGAAAGTCTCATATCTTATTCTGTAACGGCGAAATTAGTCGCTAGCGTGTAACATTGATCATGATATGCATAAAAATCGGCCTACTTGAGTGGCAAAGCATGATGAGATAAAAAGGAAGAGATAAACTTGTGATGTTTGAGTTAAGAATATAAATTTGCATCGCTTTGGACGGAGGCTTACTCCGATACCAACACAGCGGGGGTACCTTAGCTCAGTTGGTAGAGCAACGGACTGAAAATCCGTGTGTCCCCAGTTCAATTCTGGGAGGTACCACTAAGTCCCGGCAGAAGGTTTATTCTGTCGGGACTTTCTTGTCAACCTGAGTTTTTTCGACTTTTTGAGGCTTTAGGATCCTTGGTCTTCAGCGATGCATTGAAGCCATTCATCGACAGTGCAACGTACTTGATCGAAAGATCCTGTCATGGTAAAAATTTTTTATCAAAGAAGTGCAACTTTTTCAGTCCACAGATCGTCTATATACCAAATCAAATGTGGCAATTAGCCTGAAACAAAAGTGATTCAGAATAAATTGATGTACTACTTTGAACTCAACAAATAATATTTCATAATTAAAGTATTTAAAATGAGAGGATTCGCAACGTCTCCCAACCCGTATACAAGCGGTATGAGACCAAAAAGATTCTTGGAAGCGCGTGTGAGAATGTTGAAAGAACAACAAATGACTTCTGGCTTTGGTAAAAAGAAATTCACAGAGGTCGTGAAGTCCCCAAAGATCCAGGATTAAATCATCGCTGCGCTTGAGTATTATAAAAGGGGCGTCCTAATTGACGCCCTTTTTTATTTGACATATCTCGTTTTCCTTTGATCTAGGCAAAGTAGGTGTTCAGCCATAATGCCAACGCCAGCAAAGTGCTGAAGAGCACCTGTAGATTGATCGTATTGACGTTGGATTTGACCAGCTCTCGCTTGTTGTAGTTCTGGCGGATATGCTTTACGATGAATGCGCCGAGTACCGCAATGGTCACCGAAGGAACCAGGATGAGCAGGTTGTCCAGGTAAAAGGCCAAAAAGGCCGAGCTGAGCACCGCCAATGTCAGTATGCCGATGTAGAGATTGATGGATTTCCTCTTTCCAAAGGTGACAACCAGATGATTCTTGCCTGTGACGGCATCCCCTTCCATGTCAGGGAACTCATTGATCAAAAGTATGTTGGCGGTCATTAATCCTGAGGGTATTCCTATAAGAAAGGCTTCCCAACTGTAAATACCGGTCAGCACATAATAGGTTCCCATGGTTATAAGCGGTCCGTAAGAGAGCATTATGGCTAATTCGCCAAGCCCTTTTCTTGCTACCAGCCTTACGGGAGGTGCCGTATAGAAATATCCAATAGCCAGACCTGCCAGACCTATCCATAATACGCCCCAACCGATTTGCCAGGTCAGGAATATACCGACGACAAGGGCTGCGGTCAAAAGGGTTAATCCTAATCTCTTGGTACCTTCAAGGGTGATCAGCCCAAGCTCTATGGCACGGCTGCCACCGCTGTATTTTTGAAAATATTTTGTATTGGCCTGGTCCGTACCACTTTTTACATCGAAGTAGTCATTCATCACGTTACTGCCAAGATGGAGTAACATGACGCCCAGGAATGTCAACCAGAATACCGACCAGTCGAAACCGGCAGTGACGCCATAGTACGCGCCAAATGCAGCAAAGATGGAACCGATGACCACCGGCAGCAAAGAGGCAGACACGAAAGGCATCCTGGTAATGACCAATGCCGAAATGAGTTTGGTGGTGAAGTGTATTGGAACGTCAACAGGACGGTCCAGCTTTTCGGTAACGCCACAGTAACCTGTGATACCTTCAGACTTTCCTTTTTCGTATGTGGGCGTTATCCTGATTTTTGCCGGGAAGGTCTCACCGTATTTGTCAACAAAAATGGTTTCCGTCTCATACTCGCCTTCCTCCCTTGCCTTCTGCAACCAGGTTTCTACGTTTTGTAGAACGATCTCACCGGGGGAGAAAAGAGATACCCTCTTTACTCCGATCAATTCTTCCGGTTCATACTTGAATAGCTGCTGAGCACCCTCATTATATGTATTGATGACTCCTTCAAGATCACAGGTAATGACGCTCTTCATTTGTTAATTGGATTAGATGAATTCAATCAGAGGATGTCAATGTGGTTCAGGTATCGTTCATTTATTTTAGAACTTTCAGAAAGATATGAAACTTCGCTCAAAGATGAAAGCTTCGACATGTCAGTCAACAGACCAATTACGGTAGGAAAAGCTCATTTATACATGAATATTATCAATAAGCATTCTCCCTCAAGTGTCATGTCTAAGATCAAACAGGGACGATAAAAGTTGAAGGAATGAGAATGAGCACAGGTGAGGTGACCAGGTCTGACCTAACCAGTTGCTGACGCGCCAGTACATCGATCTGCTAAAATCCTAAAAAACCTTAGGATTCCCCATCTGCCAATTCACCTGCCATTCCTTGGGGACATTGGACTCATTAAGCAGGCAGCCCTTCGAGATATAGGGATATATCTCATCATACCGTTGTGTTTGGTTCATCACGATACGTCTGCAAATATGATGGCGGCCGATGAGGTCAGGATCGGTCATTCCTGAAGCGGCCAGCAGTTCCACAAAACTTTCGACCGTTTCTTTATGATAATTGGCCACACGATTCTTTTTATCCTCGACCACCAGGCCCTGAACTCTGGAGGGATCCTGACTCGTCACACCGACCGGACATGTGTTCTTATTGCATTGGAGTGCCTGGATACAACCAAGAGCCATCATCATGGCGCGGGCGCTGTAGCAAAGGTCGGCGCCCAGGGCAATGGCGCGGTATATATGAAATCCCGTCGCTATTTTGCCGGCACCTATGAGTTTGATATCACGTTTCAGGTCAAATCCGACAAGTGCATCATAAGCGAAAGCCAAAGCTTCACGAAATGGAAAACCGACCGAGTTGGAAAATTCAAGCGGGGCGGCTCCTGTGCCACCTTCGCCACCGTCGATAGCGATAAAATCCGGTTTGATCCCGGTTTCGATCATGGCCTTGCAGATCGAAACGAACTGGTACTGATGGCCAAGACATAACTTGAAACCCACGGGCTTCCCACCGGATAAGGTTCTGAGTTCCTGGATAAAACTTAGTAATCCAACGGGATTAGAAAATGCCTTGTGATAGGGCGGAGAAATAACATCCTTGTATGGCTCAATATTTCTGATCTCCGCAATTTCTGGAGTCACTTTTTTACCAGGCAAAATACCTCCATGACCGGGTTTTGCACCTTGCGACAGTTTGAGTTCGATCATTTTGACATTATCTGCCGCCGTCCTTTCCGCAAATTTGTTCGGATCAAAGTTGCCATCCGGAGTACGGCAACCAAAATAGCCGGTCCCTATTTGAAATATAAGGTCACCACCGAACTGATTGTGATACGGGCTTATCCCTCCTTCACCGGTATTATGAGCAAAATTCCCAATAGCGGCACCTCCGTTGAGCGCCATGATCGCGTTTTTGCTCAGAGACCCGAAACTCATTGCCGAGACATTGAGGATACTCGCACTATATGGCTGACGACATTCAGGACCACCGATCAGTACGCGCTTGTTCCATCCGACGTCTTCGGGATCGATCGGATTGAGGGAATGGTTCATCCACTCATAGCCCTCCGCATAGACGTTCGATAAGGTTCCGAAGGGCGATGTATCCATGTCATCTTTTGCGCGGCTGTAGATCGTGGATCTGAAGGTTCTCGGAAACGGGCGTCCTTCATAATCCGATTCTACGAAGTACTGATAGATCTTAGGCCTCATCCAGTCTGCCACATACCGGAAATGTCCCATAACAGGATAGATCCTCAATATAGAATGCTTCTTCTGCACCATGTCGTAAACACCGATCAGAAATACAGGGACGGCGAGGATGAGTAAATACCAGATCCAGTTGGCCAGGTATAACCCTCCCATTACCATAAGTGCTATTGTAATAAGGGAAATAATAATGAACCTTATCCGCATGAGTCAGCCAAATTAAGCGACGATGAAGATAGTGCCCTCTGAGTTATATCACGAATTATGATGTTAATTCATGAAGAAAGGCCGAGAGCTCTGATATTAATTGATGATTGCCAGAATGATCACCACAACATATTAAATTTTTTCTTAATAT
>JAWVZH010000137.1:0-7392 GCA_033722295.1 Saprospiraceae bacterium | reverse complement strand
TATATCAACATCAGTATAGACCTCGTCATTGGTGTTGACTGTCTCTACGATCCTGATATTGTCCAGCAAGATCAGGTCCTGATCGTCCAGACTCAGTTCTCCGGTCGGCAGTTCTTCACCTTTCAGCAGCAGACCTCTCAGGGTGATATTTACCAGGTCTATATCAACCGGCAACGCATAGGAATACGTATTGAACTCGATGGAGTCCTTAAAGTCGCGGATCTCATCCTGCAAAGGTTGAATGCCCTCTCCGAAGAAATAGACGCTCAATGTATTCGCCCAATTCGGGTTTATACCTTGTCCACCGTAATTGAAGGAGCTTCTGGTCTGAGCCAGATCGAATACCAGTCGGGGCTGAGTCCATCCGTTGGACTGATAACAAATATTGACGTTAGCAATAAAACGGTCGTTAAGATTCTGGAATTCCTCCCAACTCATCGCCGGCTTGGAGATCTCCGGAAAACTCCCGGTAAGAACCAAAAAGTCCTCTTCATTATGGTTGCGCAATCCGAATTTACCCAGATAACGTTGGGGGTGGACACCTGGAGCAATGGTCATGCGCGTCGAATCGAATGAAAGATCATCGAAACGCTCTTCATATCCGACTAGACTGCTCTGCAGATAGACCAGCATGGACATCTGTTCATCATTATCGTCATTGGTATCACCTGGGAAGTAAATTGTTACGGTCGCTTCATTTTCACCAAAAGGAATATCCTTTAAGAATATCTGATCGAAGAAGAAAGACTCCGGATAAAGGTCCCTCTCAAGTTCCAGGTCAATGGTCTGTGTGTTACCACCGATCTCTACCTCCACCTGCAACATCTCTCCTGTAGGAATGATAGAACATCCCTCATACAAGAATCCAACTGTCATCCGCAAACTATCATCCACGGAACCACAGGCAGGAGACTGGAATCTGACTATCCTCAGATTGGCATCAAACTCCAGATTTTCCGTTTGTTCCACATAAAAGGTTTCAGAGTTGTTCGAAGTATCTGCATCATTCGGATAATCGATCATTAACTCCACTACGTATCCGCCGTTCATGCCGAGAGAGGCGGTTTGATTGAATGTATAATCAAAATAGGATCCAGGTTCCAGATCCTCGGTCAACTGAACGATCTCCTTGACCGTATCAGCCTGACTTATCGAGTAAGACACCTCTATATTGGTGCCTTCCGGTATGGTAGTCTGGCATCCATTGTTTATAATTCTTGTATTTATCTCGAGTTCGCGACCATCACAGACCCTCAGGTTTGTACGATAGTCGAAAACCGAAAGGTCTCCATCCAGCACTCTCTCTCCCACACCTACAGCCATCCATGCTTCAGCGACCATTCTATACTCATCACTGCAAATACCGCCATAAAGGTCTTCTGTCGCTTCCAGTGTTGCGAATCGAGCATCCAGATACTGGGATGTCGGAGTGAGATACTGCGTCAGAGCCCGATAAGCGATCTGGCTTGCTTTTTCCATACCCATGGAATCCACATTGAATTCTTCCAGGTTCTCATTCATCCCACTGCCACCTTCACAAAGTAAATAGTACCAGTAATTGATCACTCCGCTGTTAGAATGCACACCTCCATTGTCAGATGAATTGGCGACCCAGTGAAGGCCTTTGTACAATTTGGGATGCTCATATAGATTAGGGTCAGCCATATTACGGAACCCCGCGCCCTGGCCGATCTGCATTGGAAGTCCCAGTTCCCACGTAAAGTTATCCGGGTCAAACTCAGCCTCAACCGCCTTTCCAAAAATATCGCTGAATCCTTCATTCAGGGCGCCTGACTCATATTGATAAACAAGTCCCGCACTATATTCTGTCACACCGTGGGTCAACTCATGGGCACAAACGTCAATAGCTGAAAACGGACCGTAATTCGTGCCATCTCCATCGCCGAAAGTAACGGACTCACCATTCCAGAAAGCATTATTGAAATCCTGGTCTATATATACTATGACCGGAATAGGTGTATTCTTATCGTCGTAGCCTTTTCTCTGGAACGTATTAAAAAAGTAATCATAACTCGCTCCGACACCAACATGAGCATCGAGCACACCATTTTCATGGGTGGAAGTACCGCTCTCCCAATAATTGTCCTGATCGACAAACATCGAACTGTCTGTTCGCATGGTTATGATCCCTCCTCCCCTCGTGTCATCCAGGAGTATGTAACCTGAGTCTGTAGCTGTAGTTATTATCTCCCTTTCTCCATAGTACAGGGTTTCTGCCTGTCCCACATCACCACCGCAACTGTACATGAGAGGAATGCTGTTGATGATCTCACCGTTCCAGGCATTCACGAGTACATTCTCTCTTTTATGTGGTTTTTTGGCATAAAGGTCAATGGAATAAGCCAGAAGATAGATGCCTGACGTCCGTGGATACAGCGCATCAACGACCACTAATTCAGGCGTCGGTTTGTTCCTTGTCTTGCCGAAGAATGGGCGGTCATGTTCCCAGGCGTAAACGTCTGCCTTCATGTGGGCCTTTGCCATTTCCAATGCCTCTTCCTTGGATAAAAAAGGCTGGGTCGGAATCTCCAGATCGAGAGCCAGTTGTCCATTACTCTTGACCACCTTGCCATTCTTTGAATGTAAAATGTACTGATGACCGAGTACGGGAAGATCTTTATAAAACTGATCGAAACGGATATGTTCCATCGACAGGGCATCTTGCGATCTGTTGACCTCTCTCCAGTCCAGCGCCTCATCAAGCTGATAACTGGATCTTATTTGATCAAAAAATGCATGAGTCTTGATGGCCGTTGCCTCATCCCAGTCTTTCCATTGTATCTCTTTTTGAAGTGAAACAGGATCCTGGGCATAAAGCTGGCCAAGAAGGAGACATAAACTAAAAACGATCGATCTTTTCATGAGTCTTGTTTTGATATTGATAATCGGAAATGGATTGATCAAGATAGGACATGTTGGTGAAATTTGGGTAAAAATCCCGGCCGATATCGCAATTCGTCGCCTTTGCGAGGTTTGATACATGGGCTCGAATGTCTAATTTTGCGGAATGTCTACGCCGCGAACCGTTGCTTTTCATACCCTGGGGTGCAAGCTGAACTATTCAGAAACATCCTCCATCTCTCGTCAGTTTGAAGACGCGGGATATGGTGTAGTGAGCTTTGATGAACAACCGGACATTTTTGTGATCAACACATGCTCGGTGACAGATTTTGCCGATAAAAAATGCCGTCAGGTCGTCCGAAAGGCACGAAGAATAAACTCTGACGCCTCGGTCATCATGATGGGCTGTTATGCCCAGTTGAAACCTGAGGAGATCTCTGGGATCCCCGGCGTGGATCTCGTGCTGGGAGCTGCAGAAAAGTTCAGGATTCTCGATTACGTGGACCAACTCCAGAAAGTACAGGGTGAGGCTTTGGTGAGAGCCAGCGAGGTGAATGAAGCCAACATCTTTGAATCCTCTTTCAGCTTTGGAGACAGGACACGTTCTTTTTTAAAAGTACAGGATGGCTGCAACTATAAATGTTCGTTCTGTACTATTCCACAGGCGAGAGGCAAAAGTCGGAGCGATACGGTAGAGAATGTGGTCAAAAATGCCCGTATGATAGCTGATATGGGCGCACGGGAGATCGTCCTGACGGGAGTAAATATCGGTGATTTCGGTAACGGCACGGAAGTGATCGAAGGCCAACGACCTAAAAAAGAAGCGCTTTTTATCGATCTCATCAGGGCGTTGGACGAGGTTGAAGAGGTCGAACGTTTCAGAATATCCTCGATCGAGCCAAATCTTTGTACAGATGAGATCATCTCGTTCGTAGCCGATTCCAGGAGATTCATGCCGCACTTCCACATGCCGCTGCAATCGGGCAACAATAAGCAACTAAAACAAATGCGTCGGCGCTATACGAGAGAGTTGTACGCCGATCGCGTGAGTCATATCAAGGAGGTCATGCCGCATGCCTGTATCGGCGTCGATGTCATCGTAGGCTTCCCCGGGGAGACCGAACAGGATTTCCTGGAGACTTACCGGTTCATCAACGATCTGGACATTTCTTATCTCCATGTATTCACTTACAGCGAGAGGAATAATACTCCGGCGGAAGAGATGGATGGTGTTGTAGACATGGGTGAGCGCCGCAGAAGGAATAAGATGCTCCGCATACTGAGCGAAAAAAAGAAACGTGCCTTTTATGAGCAGCACCTTCAGACTTCCAGACCCGTATTATTCGAACAATCCGCTAAAGAGGGCTTCCTGAATGGGTGGACTGATAATTACATAAGAGTAGAGGTGGAAGGCGATGAGGATTTGATCAACACTATGGGGCTAATGGAAATCGAAGAATTGAATGACGAGGGGAATGCTTTTGGGAGCGTTGAGAGTTTAGAATTGAGGGTGTAAAGAAGCATTGTGGCACCCACGCAGGACCTTCAAACAATATCCAAACAAGAAATAAATATGAAATACCTCTATATTTTATTACTCATTTTTTGTTCTACCTGGATGTTGGGTCAGGATGATAGGTCCACGAGATTTTCTTTTGGACTGACGGGGTCAATAGATTACAGCCATCGTTTTTTATTTGAAAATTCTGATGAAGAAATCGCCGGGATAATCATTGATATCCGCAATGAAAGGGAGGTTGGTATTTTGGGATGGTCCGGGGGGCTGATCACCAAATAACACTTGAATGAAACTTCAAATTTACAGGTCGGATTTACCTATTCGATCCATGGATATCAAGCAAGATGGAAGGACTTGAATTTTGGAACTCCACAGCCCCGGATCGCTGACCGGGCCAAGTTTAAGTACCGGTTTCATTATTTAAATGTCCCGGTAAACTATCAACATAAATTCGGCAGCCATGAGCAATTCTATTTGAGAGGGGGAATCGTCAACAGTGTTTTTATCAAGGAGATCCAGTCATCCCTGTTGGACAGAGACGGTGATATTAAAGTGGAGAAAATGGAGACCGATGATGAATATAATACTCTCGTAATTTCAGGGAATATCGGATTCGGGTATACCAGGTTGATTAGCGACAAATTGAGACTTGACCTTGGTCCGCATTTTCAATGTAATATCTCACAGATCATAGACACCCCGGTGACGGGAAGGTTGTGGCATGTGGGATTAGGTGCGGCGCTGTGGTATGAGCAATGATAACGGCACCCTTGGAGGGTGGGGGGACCCTTGGAGGGCTCTTATACAACCCTGGCTTCTGGATATTGGCATTCAAACAGCCTTCATTACAAACCGGCCTTATCTTCTCATCCGAATAATAACACCCAGATAATCAGACTGTTATAAAAAAAACACTTCAGGCTCGACTCACTCAGATCGTAGTCAGGTGCATTCTAATATTTCATATTTTCTGTTTCATATTTCCCCTGACACCCTTGGAGGGTGCAGGGACCCTTGGAGGGTCATCCCTCCACCAGCTCTTGCAACCGATTCAATTTATCCAGAAGCGGTCCTTCGATCGTAATGACACTCGGCTTGGGAATATTATCACCGTCATGTGGCCACGTACTCGTCGGATGATCCAGGTCGTTGGTCTTTTCTCCGGGATGCTGGACACTGAGAAATAAGGTTTTGTTATCAGGTGAGAACCATGGTCCCGTCAGTTCAGCTTGTATAGGTGCGCTCACCACCCGAATGATCTTACCCGCATCTTCACCATGACGGATGAGCACATGAAGACTGTTATTCTTAAAGGGCCAATACTGAGGTTTGAGAAGATTGTTCATGTCACCGCTCGACATATCGCAGGTAAACCACAGATTGCCCGACATGTCAAAAGCAAGATTATCCGGGCAACTGAAATCGGTCTCCTTGCCTCCCGCTATCAGAGTTTCAGCTTCAAACTCCAGGGCATCATAGCAGCCGTCCCTTTCCTTGATCTTGAGGATCTCGCCATGGTAGTCCTTCTTGGGCTTGTTATTCGTCAGTGCAATGAAAATGTGACCGGTCAGAGGATCGATCTCGATATCTTCCGGTCGGTTCTGTGGCGTGGCTCCCAATAGTTTTGCCGCATACCGAAGTCTGATCAAAACTTCCGTCTGGCTGGAAAAGTGCTTCTGCAGAATGGGCTGGCTCTCATAATCCAGAGATAACCAGATGCCGTTTTCGGTATCCGCAACATACAAGGTGCCCTCCTCCAGCGAATCCGGTTTCGATGAAATGAACTTGTAGATATGTTCATTTTTCTGATCATCCCCTGTGTACGCCACGATGCGGCCGTCTTCCAACCTTTTGAGTGTTGCGCATTCATGAGAGCATCTTCCCAGAGACACATGCTTTTTTGCTTCTCCGGTAAACGGGTCTACCTCCACAACCCAACCGTAATGCTCGCTTGGATATGGATAGACCTCATCCCATCCAGTCCAGGTGCGACCTACTTCATATCCAGCACTGAAGTCGCCCGGCGCGTGGCCATAAAAGTCTTCATAATTCTCCTCACACGTCAATATGGTGCCCCAAGGGGTAATGCCACCTGAACAATTACTGAGCGTGCCGATCGCCGATCGCTTACCCATGATGGGTTCCGGCCAGGCAAATGGAATTTCTGTTTTGCCATCAATCCTGCGGTTCAAGGGATCGTCTGGAATAAAGGTCCACTTTCCATCTATCTTCTTTACGCGGATAATGGAGCCCCCCACTTCTTTCATCTCCCTGTCGACATCCTCCTTTTTTCGGGGTCGCGGATCGGTACTCCTGTTGTAACCGGTAATGAAAAGCGTATCTACATACTCATGATTGACCCAAAGCAGACCATCATCTTCCACGCCTTCTTCAATGGGAATAAAACAGGTAAAATCATTATTGAAGCCGAAGGTTTCGCTTTCATTGATCGGAGTACCCCACCGGATCAATACATCCGAATCAAGACCCCTGGCCAATACGACATCATCAATATCCGTAGGGGGCAGACCTTCGATAACCAGTTTTTTTAGATCATTTATTTCCTCCTCGGTCAAAGGCCTGTGACTGATCTGGTTATTGTGATTGCCGCAGCTCTCCAGAAAAGGAGGCACCAATACCGCTCCCAGGGTAGCCTTACCCAGGAAGCTGATAAAGTCTCTTCTGTTCGAGGGTTTCTTCATTTTCAGATCGTTCTCAGTAATCGTCATCTCGTTAACGTTCTAAATCCCAATACGGTTGACCAACCCCCTGCGCGCAAATGTATATCATGTGAAATGAGACATCAATGATCAGCGATTATCAAAATGTTATCGATCATCATTCTTCATCGGAAGCTTTAGCCCTAAACTCGAATTCCCTGTATATTTCCCAGTTCTTGCCGTTGTATTTGAGCAAGCTGAGGCGGCTCGCTGTGAAGGACCTGGAAAAAGGCCGTTTCTTGTATACTTTCCATGCTTTGAAAAAATCATCTTTATCCAGATCTCTCGAGG
>JAWVZH010000136.1:0-7440 GCA_033722295.1 Saprospiraceae bacterium | reverse complement strand
TCTGAAAAAATACAAGTACTCGAACGCCTTCAAAAGTATTGTGCTTATCAGGAGAGGTGCCACAGTGAGGTCAGGAACAAGTTGTTGAATATGAAGGTTTACGGTGATGATCTTGAAGAGATCATAAGTCAACTTGTTCAGGAAAATTTTTTGAATGAAGAACGTTTTGCCCGGTCCTTTGCCCGTGGTAAATTCAGAATGAAGAGATGGGGCAGATACAGGATAAAACTGGAATTGAAGAGGAGGGACATTTCAGAATATTGTATAAATAAAGCTATGTCAGAGATCGATGAGCAGGATTACTTAAGCACCCTGGACGACCTGGTCGAAAAACTGATCGGTGAATATCAGCATCTGTCTCCTGCAGAGCGCCGGCAAAAGATCACACAACGCCTTGGAAGACGTGGTTTCGAGTTCGGCCTGATCAGCCAGTCCCTGGAAAAATTCAGGATACCCTGAATTCAGAGACCGGAGGTCAGCAAGAGATTGAGGTCTGTAAATTTCTTTCCAAATCTCTGACTGAGGTATTCATTGGTCAATTTGCCTTTGTATGTGTAGACGCCATTTCGGAGACCCGCATTATCATACAGCAATTGATCGAAAGATCCGGCTTCTCCCGTTTCCAATAGAATAGGTGTAATAGTATTGCTCATCGCCACAGAAGCGGTACGGGAGACCTTCGAGGCTATATTGGGAACACAGTAGTGAATGACATCGTGCTTGATGAAGGTGGGATGGGCATGGCTTGTCACCTCAGAAGTCTCAAAGCATCCACCCTGATCTATGCTCACATCAACGATGACGGCACCTGGTTTCATCTTCATGACCATCTCTTCCGTCACCACGATATTGGTCCTGCCTGTTTTACTGTGAATAGCACCTATGACGACATCTGCACTTGTCAACTGATACTCCAGATACGCCGAATTGAGCGATGAAGTATGCAAGGGCCTGCCAAGCATTTGTTGTATTCGCATGAGTTTATGCATATCGTCGTCAAAGATCCGAACGGAAGCTCCAAGCCCGAGGGCTGCCCGGGTGGCGTACTCTCCCACAACACCTGCTCCCAGAATAATAACCTTGCCGGGAGGCACACCAGATACGCCACCCAGAAGCGTTCCCCGTCCTCCTCGCGTGTTGCTGAGTAGTTCTGCAGCCGTCAGCACGGCACTGTAACCGGCAATCTCGCTCAATATGCGAACCAGTGGAAATGTGCCGTCCCGAGTCTGCAGATACTCCATGGCGATGGCGATGACTCGCTTGTCCAGCATGGCATCGATATACTCGTCGGTGATGATAGGAATTTGAAGGGGTGAGATGATGATCTGACCAGGGCTCAAGAAGTCGATCTCATCCAGGGTGGGAGGAGAAACCTTGGCGATCATATTGGCTTCAAAAACCGATTTTTTGTCGTCCACGATCTCAGCACCCGCCTCCGAATATTCGTGGTCATCATAATTGGAGTCCTTCCCGGCTCCTCGTTCAACAATCACTCTGTGCCCTTTACCTACTATCGTCCTGATGGAATGAGGGATCAAAGCGACCCTGTGTTCGTGAACAGAATCTTCCTTGGGAATGCCTATGACCCTCTGTTTTTGTTTCTCGCTAACCAAAACTTTCTCTTCTCTGGGAAGTAATCGTTCTGATGATAAGCTGTACGGATTTTGTCCTGATCCTCCCATACTTGCACTTTCGTTGAAAAGGGTATTTTAAGCCTTATGGCTAAGATAGGGCTATTCCTACGGAAATAAGGTCAGAATGATCAAGTCTGGTCATTTACGACCCTTAGAGAGATCTGACGTCCCGAAGCCGGAGAGGCTTCCAAATGGATGTGAATAAAACTGCCCAACAAGGGCTCTATCAATTCGGGCCATTCGATAAATACGGGTTCTGAGGACTCCAGGACATCTTCCATTCCGATCTCTAAAGCTTCTTCCAGGTCATTCAACCTGTACAGGTCTACATGTGTGACCTCCAGGTTGCCGTTGTCTGAATATCCCTGATATACATTTATTATGGCATAGGTAGGTGAGCTGACCTCGTCTATATCGAAATGTGATTCGCAGAATTGCTGGATAAAAGTTGTCTTGCCTGAACCAAGATCGCCAGTGAGCGCCACTATGGGGTATTTCCCCAACTGGTTGGCCAACCACTCATTGATGGGTTCGTAGTCTTTAAACGATGATATGGAATAGGAATTAAAGCTCATTTCTCAATGATATCGCATTGAGGAATAAATAATGTCTAATCTCCTGCAAATTAAAGGGTTTTAGATGGTGTTTGGAGCTATAAAGCACCCATTATTTCGTATCTTTGCGGCTTAATAATGACTTGATAAAATGGCCGAACAAAAGAAAAATTACGGTGCGAGTAGTATCCAGGCTTTGGAAGGGCTCGAGGCGGTAAGAAAGCGCCCCGGAATGTACATCGGGAGTACGGATACCAAGGGTCTGCATCATCTCGTGTGGGAGGTCATAGATAACTCCATCGATGAGCACCTGGCGGGATATTGTGACAATATTCAGCTCACCATTCATGAGGATAACAGTATCACAGTGGAGGATGATGGTCGTGGTATCCCGGTAGGCATGCATGAAAAGCTGAAAAAGTCAGCTCTTGAGGTGGTCATGACAGTACTTCATGCGGGAGGTAAGTTCGACAAGGACTCATACAAGGTTTCCGGAGGACTGCACGGGGTGGGTGTCTCCTGTGTGAACGCTTTATCCGAAACACTAACGGCAACAGTTAACAGGGAAGGAAAAGTTTGGCGGCAGACATATGAAAGAGGGAAACCTACCTCCGGTGTGGAGGAAATAGGAAAGACCGAAAGTACGGGTACCAAGGTGACCTTTCGACCTGATCCCGAGATCTTCGAATTGATCGAATACAAGTTTGAAACCCTTGCCAACAGATTGAGGGAGATGGCATTTCTGAATGCCGGATTGAAGTTGACTCTGTTAGATGAGCGCGTTAAAGTTGACGGAGAGCCGAAGAGGGAGGAGTTCTTTTCTGAAGGAGGCCTCAAGGAATTCGTCAGATATGTCGACGAGACCCGGACCCCTCTGATCGAAGACCCGATCTATGTAGTGGGTAAAGAGGAGAATGTAGAGGTCGAGGTTGCCATGCAGTATAACACGTCTTTTTCCGAGAATATATATTCTTTCGTTAATAATATCAACACCCGTGAGGGTGGTACTCATGTCGGAGGATTCCGGCGTGCGGTTACCAGAGAGTTCAAGAACTATGCAGAAAAGAATGGATTGTTCAACAAACTCAAGTTTCAGATCTCTGCCGAGGACTTTCGGGAAGGACTCACGTCCATTGTATCGGTAAAAGTCCCTGAGCCACAGTTCAAAGGTCAAACGAAAGGCGAGCTCGGTAATTCCGAAGTTACCGGTATCGTCAGTCGAGCTGTGGGAGAAGTTTTACGATATTATCTCGAAGAGAACCCCAAGAATGCAAAGATGATCATCGACAAGGTGATCGTTGCAGCTACTGCACGTCATGCTGCAAGAAAGGCACGTGAACTGGTGCAGCGAAAGAATGTACTCACTGGCTCCGGGTTGCCTGGAAAACTGGCGGACTGCAGTTCGAGGGATCCAAATGTGTCTGAGATCTTCCTCGTAGAGGGTGATTCAGCAGGTGGTACTGCCAAGCAGGGCCGTGACCGTGTGTTTCAGGCCATACTCCCATTGAGGGGAAAGATCCTGAATGTTGAAAAAGCCCTTGAACACAAGATCTACGAAAATGAGGAGATCAAGAACATGTTCACCGCGCTGGGTGTGCGAATCGAAGAGAAAGAAGGGGAAAGAGTGTTGAATACAGAAAAGTTGCGATATCACAAGATCATCATCATGTGTGATGCTGATGTAGACGGCAGTCACATCGTGACCCTGATCCTGACGTTTTTCTACCGCTATATGACTGAACTGATCGAAAATGGTCATGTCTATATCGCTCAGCCACCATTGTATCAGGTTAAAAAGGGCAGTACTTCTGTATACTGCTTTAACGAGCAAGAACGTAAAGAGGCCATCGAGCAGTTCGGCGGATCTGAAGCTGGCGGTATCAAGGTGCAAAGATATAAGGGGCTTGGAGAGATGAATGCCGATCAACTTTGGGAAACCACAATGGATCCGGATGAGCGCATCCTCCGACAGGTAACCATTGAAGATGCCATAAATGCTGACAAATATTTTGTCATGCTAATGGGTGATGAGGTTCCTCCAAGGCGTAAGTTTATCGAGGAGAATGCCACCTACGCCAATGTAGATGTGTGATAGGGAATTCGAGCGACTCAGTCCGCGACTTCAAGTTCTTGGCGTGTCATATTCTTTAAATATTTCTTCCTTTCCACCTCACCTGATGTCCGGTAAGTTGCTGGCCTATGACAGCCAGGGTTATTCTGAAATTGATGAGTTGCATTTTCACCACTGTGTAAAAGTCGGTCGATCTGTCTACCAATTTTAATCCCTGGTTGACCAGGGCATACTCTATAGCGCATTTAATGAGAAAAATAACAACACCCGTCCATAGTGCCTGGGTGCCATAAAAAAGCGCGATAAGAGGAGATAGGAGGATGAGCACGGGTACAGCGATCAATGTGCTCAGGGCAATTTGAGCATGCTGGCCTTCAAGCCATTTGTTCTTGGATGCCCATCTTAATTTCTGACTTATGAAAGCCTGGTAATTCTCAGGAGGAAATGTTGTGACAATAGCATCTGGCCGTTTGCAGTATCCAAGTTTGTTCTTTTCTGCGAAAAAATCGGCCAAGAAGATGTCATCTCCAGAGGCTGACAGACTGGCTTTAAAAGGATCTGTGGTCGGAAGAGCAGATTTATGAAGTATGATGTTCGCACCATTCGCCATGGCGTGTAGATCTCCGCCAATCGCTCCACCGGTTATGACTGCAAAGGCAGCAAGTTCAAGGTCATAATATTGCTGATAGTCCCTGGAGGCCTGTTGTGAATAGACAGGCCCACCGACCATTTCTTTGCCTGAAGACTTCAAGGCAGAGGCCATGGTCCGAACCCAATGATCATAGCGTCGGGTATCGGCATCTGAGAACAAGACCACATCATGGCTGGCATTGTACAAGCCAAATTCAAGAGCCGATTTTTTCCCAAATCTGTCATGTGGACACTTTAATATTGAGATCCTATGGTCTTCAAGAGAAAGAACATCGATCTCATAATCGCTTGAATGATCATCGATCAGGAGAATTTCGAGTTTGCCTTCGGGATATATCTGAGCAGAAAGGTCGTCGATCAAGGGCTGGAGATGCTGAGACTCATTCCGGAAGGGGATAATGACCGTAACCGGCGGAAGTATTTCAGAAGCTAAAGTGTCCTCGGCATGTTCAATACGTTTCCAGTAATAGATATACCTCCCTATTACAAAAACGTAAATACAAATCGCAATGATCGAGAGTATTACAAATAATGCCTGCAATTCTCTTGTTTATTAATCTGAGTTAAAAAGCTTTTCGTAGCGTTCGATGTCCTCTTTTTCTCTTTCTCCATCACCATCCTCCTCCAGTACCTCATATTCTGCTTCTATCGTGTCAGGAGAATTGTATGAGCGGTACTCCTGATAATATTGCTGATCTTTTTTTATACGCTCAATTCGCCTTCCTGCCAAAGCCTTAAATAAAAGATATGCAGAGACAATGGGAAAGCCGAAAAAAGAAAGTACGATGTAGATGATTCCCATCAATGGATCTCGAAGTAAGGTGGACCACAGCCATTTCAAATAGCCAGTGACAACTTTATAGTTAATAAGGAGTGCCGCAATGATCAAAAATGGAGCGAGGTAGGCAAGAATAGTGAAGATGCCTCTTGCCAGCCAAAAAAGACCTATAAATAATCCGACCAGGATCAATCCACCGAGAAGTACCTGACCGATTCCTCCAGAAGATCTGTAAAAATGAAACCTACTCATACTTATTTAACTGATTAATGGCGCTATAAGTTTTCATTCCTGGATCGCAAGATCCTTGATTTGCATTTGATTGAGTTGAAAATACAATCCATCAGTCTCGGCAATTAACTCTTCATGTGTGCCGGATTGAACGATCTTACCCTTCTTCATCACCAAAATACGGTCTGCTTTTTTGACCGTAGACAGCCTGTGAGCGATAATGATACTGGTTCGCTTAGTGATCAACTTTTCGATGGCATGCTGGATTACGGCTTCGGTTTCCACGTCGATCGAAGAAGTCGCTTCGTCCAGGATCAAAATATCCGGATCGAACACTAGGGCGCGTACGAAGGATATCAATTGCCTTTGCCCCAAAGAGAGGTTGCCACCTCTTTCCATCACTTTGAAATGATATCCACCGGGAAGTTTTTCGAAAAACGGATGGGCGCCTATTTTTTTGGAAGCTTCGATGATCTCCTCTTCGCTGATACTCGGCTCCATCAGTCGGATATTGTCGAGGATCGTTCCACCGAATAGAAATACGTCCTGCAGGACAACAGCCATCTTCTGCCTTATCGAGAAGAGGTCGTAATCCCTGATAGAGACCCCGTCTATAAGGATATCACCTTCTTTTATATCATATAACCGTCCCAGTAGATTTATTATGGTTGTTTTGCCTGACCCTGTGCTGCCTACGATTGCCAGGGATTGGCCGGCAGGGATTTCGAAGTTGACACCCTTAAGTACTTCTTCATCTTCATTGTAAGAGAAATGAACGTCCCTGTATTCTATATGGCCCTTTAACTTGTCCGTTTGAATGGTGCCGGCATTGTCGAGGTTGTTCTCTATATCGAGTGCTTTGAAAACCCTGTCTGTAGCTACCATGCCTAATTGGAGATAGTTAAACTTATCGGCCAGCATCCTGATTGGGCGGAACATGCCCGAAAGGAACAAGGGAAAAGCAACCAGATCACCCAATGAGATGGACCCGTCCAGTACGCCGCGGCCTCCCCACCAAACCATCAAAGCCAACGCGAAAGCGGACAGGACCTCTACAACCGGAAAAAATATGGCGTAGTAGAAAATATTGTTGATGTTTTCCTGTGTATAGGCCCGGTTGATCTTCTTGAATTTTTCCATTTCCTGCTTCTCAGCATTGAAGATCTGAATGATCTGCATGCCGGAGATGCGTTCCTGCAAAAACGTATTCATTTTGGCCAGCTCATTACGCAACCTCTGATAGGCCGCACGCACCTTATTCGTAAAAACTCGACTCGCAATTATCAAAAGGGGTATCACCAGTAGAACAATAAATGTGAGCTTGACGCTCGTAATGATCATGGCGATAAAAAAAGCAACAAGGGTGAGGATGTCAGCGATCATGGGAATGACACCTTGTGAGACCATTGTATTGATCGTTTCGGTATCATTAATGGTTCGGGTTGTCGACTGTCCTATTGGTGTTTTGTCAAAATATTGAGGATGCAATCCGCTCAGATGGTCGAAAATACTTGTTCGCAG
>JAWVZH010000135.1:0-7506 GCA_033722295.1 Saprospiraceae bacterium | reverse complement strand
CCACGCGAACCACAGTCTATAAGAATATCCTCACCAGCATTTGGATTCAGGTTTTCTTCCTCCAGCAATGCATTTTGTGGTCCTAACTGTAATCGGCCAGGTCGTGACTCTTGAAGACCGAGACAAGTTTCCAGATGCTCAAACCCTATCTTATTATTTGTACAATAAAACCAGGTAGGTGTATGGTTGGCTTCGGAAAAGTCAGGCAAGCCGGTAATGTCATTATTCGAGATATTCCAGCGGTAGACATTATGGACATCAAAAACGCCATCTGGTATATAGCCGGTAAAATTATTGCCCGCAATATTGAACCTGAACATCTCCGGCATATAGGCATCAAGTATGTTCTCCAACTGTCCAGTAAAATCATTGCCATAGATAACGAATTGCCGCATTCCAGGATAAAGTTGTGAGAAGAGATTTTCCGGTACTGTTCCTGAGAGCTCGCAATCACCAAGATGTAAGTATCTGAGAGAATCTATCTCCGTGATCCAGCCTGGGAAGGTCCCGGTAAAGTCATTTCTGCCAACCACCAATTCCTTGAGAGAAGAAAAAATAGAAAAATCAGGTAGTGGACCACTGAATTCATTTCCAAAAAGCCTGATCTTCTCCAGATTGGGAAGGTCGCGGAGAACTTCAATGATTTCACCATTTAAGTTGTTTGTGGTGAGGGATAAGTCTTCAAGCCTGTTCAATTCGGGCAGCCATTCTGGTAGTTCACCAGTAAGACTGTTACTACCGAGATTCAGAATCCTTATTCCTGTCAGATTCCGAATGGACTCTGGAAAGGTCGAATTGAGATTGTTATCATAGAAAGCAAATGTTGTCACATTTGTGAGATTGGACATATCTGGCAGGGGAGAAGTGATCTCGTTGGATGTCAGATAAACTTCTTCCAGGGATTCAAGGTCATTGAAACTTAGTGGAATTGTTCCGGACAAACCGTTTGAGGTTAACCTGATTCTTGTTACCCTCCCCGCATCTATGGTGATACCATGCCACTCTTCAACAGGGCTTGAAAGCCATGAATCATTATTAACCCAGTTATCTCCATCCAGAGCATTATAGAAATCCACAAGTGCCAGAGAATCTGACTCAAGAATCTGGGGCGTTACTGTTAAAGGCAAGACTAATCCGACAAGGAGAGGCATTAGTTTTTTCATAACAAAAATTTCATTTTGTGTTGGCTAAAGTGCTCCTTTTTATCCCTTCAGGATAGCGCCTTCCTACATGTCTAATAAGAAATATACTCAATTTTGAAGAAAAAGTATAGTGATGTAAATGGAAATTACGGTTGACAACGACCTTGGGATAGAGCCGCGATGCAATCATGGGTACTAAGTGGATAACCGTAATGTTGATAATTAAACGTTCAACCTATAAAGTAGATCTTACGGCTTATTTCTGCTTCATCACTTTTTTAAAAAGAATACTACCATTCAATTTTACTATTATAATATAAACTCCATCAGGTTGGTCATTTATATCTACGATAAACTCATGGGAGGAAGGCTTGAAAACCCTAATGATCTGACCTGATTCTTTCATTAATTCGATTTGAACTTGATCTAAAGTCAATTGATCGTTCAGTTGGATCTCGAAAGTGGACCTGAACGGGTTTGGGAATATTTTGATTGGTTTTTTCATGTCATCATCCCTTGTACTCACCGTATTCTCGATCCAGACAGGATTTCGCACAAGATCAAATTCAAAAAGGTTATTTGAAATGACACAATGATAAATGCCTTCATCCCCTGGTTTGAAATCATTTATGACATACTCTGACTGATTAGCACCGGGTATCGGCATGCTGTCCTTATACCACTGGTATTGGCTGTTGGCACCTCCCGATCCAGATTGGAGCTCTAATCTTTCTCCCATGGCCGGACGCAGATGTTCTTCCTCCAAGAGCGGTTGTTGAGGGCCGAGAGCAATTCTGTTGGGCTGGGGCTCCTTTATATTCAGGCAGGTTTCCAGGTATTCAAAACCCAGCTTGTTGTCATTACAGTAAAACCAGTTCACCGTTTGATCCGCCATGGAGAAATCTGGAATGCCTTCTATGTTGTTATAGCCAATAGACCATTTGAACATGACTTTGGGATCAATGATCCCTTCTGGAATATATCCTGAAAAATTATTTCTTGCCAATTCCAGTCTGTTCAATCGGATCAGCGGGGCGTCCATGATATTCTGAAGATCTCCGTAAAAATCATTATTGGACAGAACCAGCTCAATCATATTTCGATTGACCTTGGAGAAAAGACTGTCGGGCACTGGTCCGGAAAGGTCGCAACCCCCGATGTGGAGATATCTCAAAAACTGGAGTTCGGTGATCCACTCAGGAAAGGGCCCGGTAAAATCATTTCCTCCGAGCGACAGGTCGCGAAGACGGGGGATCACTGAAAAGTCCCTTATGGGGCCTGAGAACTCATTTCCAAAGATGTCTATGAGCTCTAATTTTGTCAATTGACTTAATTGGCTGTAATATTCACCTGTCAAATTATTGGAACTGATATTAAAGCTAATCAGATTCGTCAGTTCAGGTAACCATTCAGGAAGGGTATCTGTCAGTCCGGTTTCAGCCAGGTTGAGCTCAGTGAGATTTATCAGACCTCGTATGGACTCGGGGAAGGTCGTATCCAGGGGATTGACAGAAAGATCGAGCACTTTGAGATTGACAAGACTGTCTACCTTGGGCAGTGTGCCGGTGATCTCATTCCGGGCAAGGAAAATGAATTCCAGTTTATCCAGATCATTCAGGCTTTCAGGCAAGCTGCCTATCAGGTTATTAGAGCTCAGCGTAATAGAGCTCACTCGGCCACTGTCGACTCTAATACCTCTCCATTCACTGACAGAACCTTTCAACCATCGTGTCTTGTTGTACCAATTGTCACCACCTAGTGCATTAAAAAAATCCACGAGTGCCAGAGAATCGGACTCCGTAACCTGGGAGAAGGACATCAATGGCAACGTCAGAGTCAGAATGATCGATAAAATATATTTCATCAGAGTTTCATTTTCGACTTTTGAATAAAAAGAACTACGACGCGCATAAGAAAAGCGCTGTTACCTGTATCACCGGATGTGTGTATAATAAATATATTAATTTTTCATGTACAATTTGCTTCAAGTTGCTTGCATTAAATGCATACTTGTTTGATAGTTAAGGACTTGCTGCAACTTGATGACAGGTTTTGTGCCTATTGACGGTCATGGATTCTATTGCCCTTCAAGTTGCCTGTCTTCCCGAATATCACCAATATGATAGTAAGCAATGATCTCATTGATGAGTCCATCTTTAAAGTAATACCACTCACTGACGTCAATCTCAAAGTCACCCTGGATGGCTGTATATCTCACGCAGGCATGATGGTCTTCATAAATACCATCTTGCCTTTCAAATTTGTGTCCCAGGAATTTTTCCTTGTTGGCTTCAACCAATTCTGTGTAGGCTTCTTTGCCTTCGACAGTACCGAATGGACTGGTGTGCCTAAACTCATCTGTAATTGGCAGATCATGGAAGTTACCTGATTCCCAAGTGTCGAACCACTGATCAACGAGAGTTTTGCGAGTCATGAGCTATTTTTCTACACTTTCTGATACACCCCGCTTTGTAAGACGAGATCACCATGTTGAAGATGATTATAAAGGTTCATCAATTTAGGTTTCGTGGATTCTCCCATGAGGACATTAAGGCCGATCTTAGGTGGCCCCTGTTCTTTCATTTTTTTCAGAACCATATCGAAGAAGTCGATACCGGCGATGGTTTGATCTTTCTTCTCTATAACTTTCATATCCAGTGAGTCCAGAACTTCACCCATATCATCTGGAGTAACCAAAAAGCTCTGCTCTATGGTCTCTGCCCAGGGAACGGGGAAGGTTACACTTCCATTTTCGCTTTTAAATATATCATAATAAAGAAAAAATCCACCTGTCTTTAATACTCTGCGGATCTCCGAATAGAATTTCTTTTTATCACTGATGTTCATTTGTACATGTTGGGTCCAGACCGCATCGAAGGTGTTGTCCTCGAACGGTAGCTCGAGAGCATCCGCTTGCATGAAGGTCGTCTGTTTTTCCATGCCGAGAAGGTTGGAGAGCCCGGAAGCTGTCCTGATAAACTCGCGACTTATATCAACACCGGTGGTGATGCAATGATGCTCCTCAGCCAGCATCCGGCAGGGGCCTCCCAGACCACATCCCACGTCCAGAACACGGGCATTTTTGAGGTTGATAGACTCGGCCAGTTCTTTTGAAACGGCAGCTCCTCTAACGTGAAACTCATCTACACCGGCCACGTGTTCTCTTGTGAGGTTGGCAGTGTCGGGTTCTACCTCCTTCAGACGTTGGAGTATGTCTTCAAAAAGTCCTTCCTGATGATAATGCGATTCTATAGTTTTCATACTGTCAGGTTTTTTTTAGAGTAATGAATTCCAGATCGTATTAAGATCAACAAAAACTGATGTTCACGATAGTTTCATATTATAAAAAAAGCATAAGAGGGCAAAATTGAGAATTCTAAAATCTAGACAGAAAATTCTGAATCCATTTCATGGTACATCGAACGCTTCAATCTTGAGGTGCTCTATTTTTATCCATTTATCGCCTTCGGCATTTGTAAATTTAACAGAAAGCTTGTTCCAGGGCGTTTGTGGCACAGGTACATCGATGAAAAGTCGTTTTGTTTGATGGTCATTCATATGTCGTTGAGGACGGATCATGTACTCATTGATCACTTCATCGTGGTTGTAGATTCTTATTCGAAATTGTGTCATATACCAGAAATTCCGCTCTTTTGGTCCAATTGTGAATTCTGCAGATACCCTCATCCAGTCCTTGTTTGGGTCAACATTGAGGGACATCATTTTTTCTTCGCTGTATTGGACTTCCTGATCCAGTTCAACATGAAAAGACGTATCCTGATAGATCGTCCTGATCCGCTTTCGTTCGCCCATATAGACCTTATCGACCCCGTCGAGTAATTTGAGGTGTTCTTTTTCTTTGTTGTAGGTGAGCAGTGTAGCCCAGTAATAGGCCTTGGTCATTTGTCCAACGTGCAACATTCCACCAAGATGTGCCTGATGAGTAAACCAGAGGTTCATATAGATAAAAATGGCAGCGACAGTACCTACGATCAGCTGGATAGATCTATTCCAATGAAAAAATTGATTCAAAAAGGCGGCAAGAGGAAAGGCGAGAATAGGGTAGGATTGCACCATGGTCCTTTGTCCCAGAGAACCGCCGTACCACCAAATGTCCCAGGCAAATGAGATGTATATGTAAGAAGCCACAAAGAACAAGGTGGCGACAAATAATTGTTTATGTTTTATATATAAAAAATAAAAACCCAAAATAGAAAAGATCATAAATGGCGAATATGTAAGCCAGCCGCTTTTATAACTTATGAGCCCATTCTTGATATGTGGATTGAGCCAACTGAAGCCCTGGTCCTGGTAAGAATAAACGACCCACTCCCCGGTGACATAATACCAGTATATGAACTGTATTGAGCCAATGAGAATACAGATGATCATTGCAGGCAGGATCGATTTGTAATTCTTTTTAAAAAAGCTCAATCGCCGACCTGGAGCACCATTCTTGAAAATATCTATTCCCCATAATAACGGAATCGCCAATGAGATCAGGTCTGTCGGTCTCACGAGCGTACAAAGCGCTACCAGGACTCCGATTCCCATGCCGCGAAGTGAGGTAGGGTTTTCATAAAATCTGACCGTCAGCAGTATTAAAGCGGCATAAAGAGTGAATAAGGTATTGTGGGTCATGGCACCGTCAATGGCCGCATAATTGAGGTAGTTGCTACCTATCACTAAGACCAAAACGGCCAGGCCACTTATCTTTTTTGAAAAGTAGATCTTCAGTACTGAGTATAAAATCAGCAGACCAATGACCGAGATAAGCAATGCACCCATCGAGATACTTATCTGATAAGGTAATGAAAAGCCATCTGCAGGGTATTCTGTACTTAGTTTTGCCCAGACATGCCCGATAAAGAAGTATGGAGAATATACAAGGGCCTGGCCTATGGAATATTTAATTACAAAATTTCCGGATGTAGCATGTCGGTATCCCTGCTGAACCTCAGGGGTGGGATTGTATTTTTCGAGTACGTCATCAAGGAATTCGCATTTTTTAAGGTCATTGTAAATGAATATTGCAGGCAGGTACAAGTAATACCCGCTCACATCCCATGAAATGGTGGCCTCCGTATTATTTTTTTGCCATTTGGGATAATACAAAAAGTGTGTTCCGAGTATGATCGCAATGGCTGTATAGACATAGATCCTGGACATTTGGATTTTCGTTGAATCAGTGATCTCAAATCCTCTTTGGAGCAAACCTCATATGAAATATATATGTCTTTGTCCTTTCGCTACATCCGCTTGACGATCATCAGTGCTTATTCAAGCATATTGGGTTTGGATTCGGTGCACTTGCCAGGAGCCGCTACATCATCTTTTTCATATTACGTCGTGCCTGGTCCTCATGACTTTTGCGAAACTCTTCAGTGGCGAATATGTGATCCCGGTTGAGATAACTTTCAAAAAAAACCTTTCTGGCTTTCCAGAATTCCTCATCGTCCCTGTGCGAGTGCTCAAGGCGGATCTGTTGGGAATATTTCAAGAAAAGCTCAGGGTCTTCCCCGAGAACTGAGATATCTATATCGATGAAGTAATTCGTATCCGGATCGGATGTCGGAAGATGGCCTTGTGTAGCCATAATATGATCCCGGCACAAATCAATGGTACTCTGAGGGACATTGAGCTGGGTCATCCGCTTTTCGGCCAGGTCAGCACTCCTGTCCTCGTTGTCATCCCGACAAACATCGTAGATGATGTCATGGTAAAAAATGGCGAAAATAAATGCCTCAGGGTCTGTCAATTTATTCCTGAGCTTTTCATACCAGCCTAGCAGATATTCCAGGTGGGATAAATTATGATAGTGTCGGTCTGGTCGACTGTAGTAAGCGACGATCTCTTCCCACAATTGCTGTATCCAGTTGAGATCATCTGTATACTGACTGGCCAGATCTTGCCAGATGACTTTTATATCTATTGTGCGCTCCTTATCCAAACAACAATCTTATCTCTAAACAATTCTTTTTAGCTATCCTTTCTGATCCAGCTTTTTTACCATGGTCAATATAGTGGCGATGGCGACAGTCTCATCTTCCTCATCATAAACTTCTACCAAAAATTTTACTAGACCCTTCGCCACGTCGTCTTTCTTTTCCTGGTCCATCTTTTCCTTGACGGTCAATTTGACTCCGATCGTAGCACCTGCATAGACTGGTTTGGTAAACCGACATTCTTCGATCCCATAATTAAGCAATACAGGCCCCTTGGCAGCATCGACAAACAGACCAGCGGCAGCACTCAGTATGAAATACCCATGAGCCACCCGCTGCTCAAAGATAGTACCACCCAGCGAGGTGACGTCTGTGTGAGCGTAAAAGTGGTCCCAACTTACATTGGCGAAATTGATGAT
>JAWVZH010000134.1:0-7536 GCA_033722295.1 Saprospiraceae bacterium | reverse complement strand
TTTCGCTCCTCCTTCCTGCTGAGATCCAGATGCATGAGCTTATGCAGGTATTCAGGTGAATGTGTCCAAAGAAGTATCTCATCGCTACAGGGATCGGGTTCGAAAAAGTCGTTCTCCTCCACGACATTCTCCAGTAGCAATTGTTGAGGTAACAATTCATACTTCTCCATGGGAAACCGGTGTCCTTCTGGTAATTGGTAAATGTAGATGTCTGAATAGGCAACTTTCACGGCGTATAGAACAGGCAAGAGATTAAATAGATCAATCTATAAGATACCCTCCACGGGTTGATTGGAGATATGAAATATGAAAATGCCATTAAACATCAGTGCAGTTGCTAGATAATTGTAGCATCTGTTTACAAAATGGCGATTATATCTGTCTTTCAGGGCAAGCGGCCAGATGCTAGATGCTATTACAGACCCTCCAAGGGTCCCTACACCCTCAAGGTTTAATTGGAGATATGAAATAGAAAATATGAAATATGAAAATGCCATTAAATATCAGTGCAGTTGCTAGATAATTGTAGTATCTGTATACAAAATGGCGATTATATCTGTCTTTCAGGGCAAGCGGCCAGATGCTAGATGCTCTTACAGACCCTCCAAGGGTCTCTACACCCTCCAAGGTTTAATTGGAGATATGAAATAGAAAATATGAAATATGAAATATGAAAATGCCATTAAACATCAGTGCATTTGCTAGATAATTGTAGTATCTGTTTACAAAATGGCGATTATATCTGTCTTACAGGGCAAGTGGCCAGATGCTAGATGCTATTACAGACCCTCCATGAATCCAAAGGCTATTACTGTCTGTTTGGCCCCGAATAAAAGATCAGTTGCCAGCCGTCACTTGTCTTGGCAAATCTTCGGAGAACATGAATCGGCATTTCCTGGTGTGTGAATGTTTCATTGACGATGAAGTCTGATATAATCTCGAAATCCCGATTGAATTGTGATTCGGGTGAGTAGGGCTTGTGGTGTATCCATTCGGAGCGCTCCCAGTAAAACTTGTCATCCTCAAATTGCCCAAGGGAGTCCAACATCGACGGTTGTCCGGGCAAAGGCCAGATTATATGCCTCATTTGATAAGCAGTATCCTCATGGAACTTTTTATAAAACGTAGTAAAATCATCGGGCAATTCGCCGGGCGTTTCATTCATCAGGTTTTCAGAAGAAGAATCTGTTCGATTCTTGCAAGCGCCAAGTAAAATGACGGTAATGAGGAGGAAGGCGTTAAGCTTCATTTTTCGAGTTTTCTATGAGGTAAACGAAATGATATTCTCCCCATTGCTCCAGTTTTCCTGTAAAGTCAAATGATCTTTCTCCGGGCTTGGACAGGCTCAGGTGAAAGGAGTCTTCGTCGTCATATTTAAACTTCATATTCTTCAGAAAATCGATCTGCTTTCTACCATAAGCTTTGAACGCGGCTTCCTTGGCACCCCAGATCCAGTGGAGATGGGTGATCTCATCATGATCTTCCCCGGGTAATTCATCTTCATTGACAAATTTGTGACGAATCCGGGTTATCTTTTCTACCCTTGCCTGAATATCTATGCCGATGAGATGCCGCGACATGCCTACGGCCACAAGATCATCGCTATGACTGAAACTTATGGAGAGTTGCGAATCATGCAAGTGTGGCTTGCCGAACTCATCCTTGAGGCAGGCTCTGCGCCTGGTCTCATTCGTGATCAGATGCAGCAGATGACGGGAACAAAGCCAATGTACACGCCGTTTTCCTTTTATAGCGGAAAGTTGTACTTTTTCCTCTTCGGTGAGCTTGATCCGATCCATAAAATAGGATTCATCTTCCTTGATCTCCCATATTCCCACAACTGAAGCGTGAAGGATGTTCTTTTTTAGAATAACCGGCATAGAAAGAGGCTTGTATCAGTGCAATTTTAACTAAATTTCGACGCTTTTAAACGATAAAATATATGATCCTTACGGATAAACAGATTCTCAAGGCGATTGAAGAAGGAGAGATCGTTATCGATCCCTGGAGACCTCAAAACCTTGGAACCAACTCCTATGACGTCCATTTGGGGCCTCACCTTGCTATTTATGAAGACAATGTGCTGGATGCCCGAAAGCACAATAAGGTAAAACATTTTGATATAGGCCCGGATGGACATGTCCTAGAGCCTGGGACCTTATACCTTGGTGTTACTGAAGAATATACGGAAACCCATAATTCGGTACCGTTTCTGGAAGGTAAGTCCAGTGTGGGACGTCTGGGTATTGACATCCATGCTACGGCAGGGAAAGGCGATGTCGGTTTTTGTAATACATGGACACTCGAGATTTCGTGTGTGCAACCGGTCAGGGTTTATGCCGGAATGCCCATTGGTCAGCTGATCTATTTCAAGATCGATGGCCTTATTGAGAATTATTATAACAAGAAGAAGAACGCAAAGTATGTAGAGCGCACTCACCGCCCTGTAGAGTCGATGATGTGGAAGAATCAATTCTAGACCTCCATTCTTCGTTGACTTACTCGGACCTGCCCGCAGACAATTTATTTCTTCAGAGCATGGTATGTTGAGCAGTGAATTTCAGAGTTATCGACCTTGGTTTCACAAGTATTGTATATCTTTTGGACTGCAGAAAACCGAATAGACCCGAAAGCACTTGACCGTAGAAATAGCCATATTACTCCTTATAATTGTGGCGCTTGTAGTAGTGATGGCCCTGGAGTTGATGCCTACCGATACCCTGGCGATCACGTTAATGGTCGTTCTTGTGATCGGCGGGTTTGTGTCTCCTAAGGAAGGAATTGCCGGACTGAGTAATGAAGCCACGGTGACGATCCTGGCCCTGATGATACTCTCCATTGGCCTTGAGGTCAATGGTGTGGTTGCCTTACTGGGATCGGGATTGAAGGATATCATTGGCCGCAGTGAGCAGTTCTCGCTTTTCATTTTACTGCTTATAGTAGGTACTTGCTCGGCCTTGATCAGCACTACGGCCGTGGTCATCGTCTTCATGCGTATCCTGATCAAGCTTTCCAAAACACTTCCCATGAAGCTCTCGAAGTACCTCATGCCACTGTCATTTGCGGGCATTATGGGTGGCTCGTGTACGCTACTGGGTACATCTACGAATCTACTTGTGAGCTCGATAGCAGAAGAACATGACCTTGCTCCCTTTGCGGTCTTTGAGTTTACACATATAGGCGTCATCTTCTTTGTTTGTGGATTACTGTATATGATCTTCGTCGGTCGTTATCTCATTCCTGTGAGAAAAAAGGAAGAGGAAGACCTGATCGATGAGTACAATATAGAAGAGTTCCTGACTGAAGTGATCATTCCAGAAGGATCGAGCTTTGATGGAAAGCGTGTGGATGAAACGCCCTTTTTCAGAGATAAAGAACTCGACCTTATCGAGGTTATCAAGAAGGGAAAGGATCCTTATTTCCCAACCATAGCTGATCGCCTGGAAAAGGAGGATATTCTCCTTGTCAAGGCCGATCTAGATCATCTCGGTGAGATCCGAAAGAGCAATGATGTCAAAATGCTTTCTATTCAGACTGTGAAGGATGAGGAAAGATTGAATACTCAGGAAATGACACTCTGCGAAGTTATTGTGAAACCAAACTCCAGGTTGGTAGGGCAATCGCTTGACAAGATCAATTTCAAACAGGAATTCGAAGCTATCCCTCTGGCCATAAAAAAACAAAAAGGGACATTCCGAACCCGTTTTGAGAGGTTGAAGATCGAACCCGGTGATGTACTCTTGCTGGAGATCGGTCGGGCCAACTATCAGCAATTCTACGATTCACCCGAGATGGTGGTCCTGCAAGAGCACGAGGCCCTTGTCAGAGATACCAGCAAGCGCACCTTGTCCGCTGCTATTATGGTCCTTGTCATACTTATAGCGGCATTGAACATATTACCTATCCTTGTGAGTGCTTTGGCTGGATGCGTGGCCATGTTCCTGACCGGCTGCCTGAAACTGCAAAATGCATATCGCAAGATCGACTGGGACATAATATTTCTTTTGGCTGGCATCATACCGCTTGGTACGGCTATGGAAAATACAGGTGCGAGCCAATTGATAGCAACAGGTTTCACCGAATATGTCGGTCAACTGAGCCCTATGATCCTGGTGGGTACGCTATATCTTGTGGTGACATTGCTGACGGCGGTCATGTCCAATAATGCTACAGCCATCCTTTTCGCTCCAATAGTTATATCGATCGCCGCGAACCTTGGGATAGACTCGCGTCCCCTTCTTCTGACAGTAATGTTTGCTGCCAATATGAGCTTCATTTCCCCAATTGGCTATCAAACCAACACACTGGTCTACGGTGTAGGTCAATACCGTTTTGGTGATTTTTTCAAGGTGGGAGGGTTCCTCTCTCTTATCATATGGATTCTCGCTACCCTCCTTATCCCTTATTTTTATTTTTAGACGTTCAGAGTACTGGATTCACGATATATTTCGGATCACTTCATCATCAGCATGTTTGAACACCGATTTTAGAAGCGAAAGGATCTCATCCTTAGTGTCTTGATACTCTTCTCTGAAGTAATTGATACGTAGGCGTAAGACATCGGATTCTGTCAATAGATCCCTGGTCTCTAATGAGATACAGTCCTCATTTAACAAACAATCCAGGATCTCCACTTTATTGGTAATATTCTTCAATTCCTGTTCCAGGTCCCCACCAAGTTTGTTGACCTGATATTTTAATTTGTTAATATCGGTTTGATGCTCCAGATGGAAAGCATAATTTAGTATGAGCTTTTTAAGAAAATCAATCTCATCCCTCCAAAACAGAAGTTCGGAGCGCCATTCCTTGCATGTAGCGTGTATTCTGTCCTTTTGTAGCTTATCGAGAGCTTGATCCTGCGTCGATTTCAAATCTGTCCCTTTCATCATTCCCTTTTTTTAAGGTGATCAAATTAAAATCTAACAGTCCTTGGTTAAACAAATTAACATAGCTGTCGAGAAGGTAGTTCCCCTTTTACCTGAAAAAACACAGAATAATTCGAGGATCAGAAGAGTATTTCAGGGGCTTGCCTTTTTCAATCCGAACCGAACGAGGATGAGAAGGCCAGCGACAAGCGCCACTACTAGTAGAAAAGGCAGCTGTACGATCGCAAAAATGTGAGTGCGATCCAGTATCCAGAGCAATAAAAGTGTCGCAAAGACCATCCAGAATAACCCACTGAGTCTGTCGAAACCCGGTATAAGATCGAGATCAACATGTCTGTGTATCAGGAAGATCGTCAATGACATACTCACGATCGGTAATATCTGGGTATAAATATTGGTATCAAGGATGGTCTGCCCTTCGATAAGGAGAAGATAGACCGTTAGCATAACAGCGAATGTGCCGGGCACGGCAGCAAGGTACAGAAGTACGCTGAACAGCTCACGCCATGGAGTCAAATGGCCCTGACCCGGGGAGAACAGGCAGGCCAGTAAGGTGGTCAATGGAACTGCCGTAAAATAAAATATGATGATTGAGGGGTTGGCAGAAGCAACATCAAAAAAATCCTGGAGTGTCATATCAGAGACCCATGAATAATGTCATAGGATCTTCGAGCTGCTCTTTCACTCTCACGAGGAAAGTAACACTGGTACTGCCATCTATCACGCGATGGTCATAGCTGAGAGCCAGATACATCATTGGCCTCACGACGACTTCCCCGTCAACCACAACTGGCCTTTCCTTGATGGTATGCATACCCAGAATAGCGCTTTGAGGTTCATTGAGGATGGGCGTGCTCATCATCGAACCGAATATTCCACCATTGGTAATAGTAAATGTCCCTCCTGTCATCTCATCAAGACTCAGGTCGCCATTGCGGGCCTTTTCTGCCAACTCCTTCAGTTTCTTTTCAAATTCGTGAAGTTCCAGCGATTCGACGTTCCGTATCGGGGGCACGACAAGGCCGTTGGGCGTGGAGATAGCTACCGAAATATCTACATAGTCATGGTAGATCAGACTTTCACCGTCTATGAAAGCATTCACTGCCGGCATTTCAAGAAGCGCATTGGTGCATGCCTTGGCGAAAAGGGACATGAAGCCCAATTTGATGTCATATTTTTCAACGAATTTTTCCTGATACTTTTTCCTCAATGCAATGATCTCACTGAGGTCCACCTCATTGAAAGTGGTAAGCATCGCAGTGCTGTTTTTTGCAGATACAAGGCGCCTGGCAATGGTACGCCTCATTCTACTCATTTTTTCCTTACGCTCTTCCCTCGAGAAATCACGCGATGGAGCTTTTGCCTCTTGATCCTTTTTCTCTGCTTCCTTTTTTGAGGTTTCTTTTTCCTCTTTTACTTCAGAAGGCTCTTTGTCCTTTGATTCGAGGGCTTTTTGGACATCCGCTTTGGTGACACGACCATCTTTTCCTGTGCCATCGATGTCGGACGCCTCAAGGTCAGACTCTCTTAATAGCTTGGCCGCCGCTGGCGAGGCAATATCACCTTTATCATCACTTGTACCTTCATCGGATCCCTTTTTGTCGTCACTTTCAGTTTCTGTCTTTTTTGATCCTTCTGGTTCTTTCTTTTCGTCTTTTTCTGATGCTCCGGATTTGTCTTCTTTCTCAGAGGATTGCGAATCGCTACCATCAGACTTGCCACCTCCTTCGTCGTCCGGTGCTGCCACGGAGGTATCTATCTTGGCCACCAGGTCGCCAATTTCGAGGTCATCTCCTTCTTCCGCCACATATATCAATTTTCCGGCAGCCTCGGCAGGAAACTCGAGTGTGGCCTTGTCGGATTCAAACTCGCAGATAGGTTCATCCATATTTACGTAGTCACCATTTTCCTTCAGCCATTCGGACAGGGTGACTTCTGTAACAGATTCTCCGATGGTTGGGACTTTCATTTCAACGATGCTCATTGGCTTTTCCTTTTGTGGAAGAACGACAAATATCCTAACATTCGCATTGGAATTAGGTTTTTACATGCAACTTTTTTGGACATTTGCCATCAATTATACGTGACTCCGTGCATGAAAGTATTCAGTACATGGATGGCTATTATATCAAGCGTGACTTTCATCTTTGCCAATGATGAGATTCGGTCGATCCGTCCATTCAGGATCTCCGGTGAGATGGTGATGATTGACGGTAAGTTGACTGAGGATGTATGGAACAAGGCTGAGACAGCAACTGATTTTGTCAACTTTGAACCTGTTCCGGGCGAAATGCCTCAGGAGAAAACTGAAGTGAAAGTTCTTTATGACGATGAGGCCATTTATATCGGCGCTTATTTGTGGGATAAGAATCCGGAGGGAATTCTCACGGAGTATTCCCTACGAGACGATGACAGGTCCAACACCGACCAGTTTACTATGATCCTGGATACCTACCAGGGGCAGCAGAGTGGAATGATCTTCGCTGTGATGGCTTCTGGCGTTCAATATGATGCCCAGGTGTTTATAGATCAGCCGGACGACAAGAACTGGGATGTAGTTTGGGAAAGTAAGGTCCTCATCAATCAGGATGGTTGGTTTGTCGAAATGAAGATCCCTTACTCAGCCTTACGGTTTCCGGAAAAGGAGATA